>CAZIBE010000074.1:0-18812 GCA_964536685.1 uncultured Calditrichaceae bacterium
CGTAATAATTAATGGAGTGGGCGATCGGTTTGAAGTTAATGGAAGCTGGATGCAAATCAATCAGTATATTTATGGCCTTAGTGCAATACATTATCCCGGTGCGTCTTTTGGAAGTGGATTTTTTATTCGGACGGATGTGGGTTTAGCAAAATTAGTAATACAAAATTCAGATGGTTCTTCTACGAGCAGCGAAAGTGGCTGGGGGCTGCTTGGCGGAGGAGGTTGGTCGTTCGATTTGGGAGGTACCAGACTTTTACTTAATGTGAATTATTCTTTTCGGAAAGTAGAAAGTGAAACCTATAAAACATTAGGTTTTTCAATTGGCGGTTTATTTTAAATATTCAGGGTTAACATCAGTCGGTAAATCACGGCAAAAGACGGATTAGTCTGCCGACTAACTGTTCCGCCCACGCCGAAAGACTGATCCGCCTGCTGGCATGACTGACGGATTCCGGCGGTCAGAGTCCGGCCCTTGACGGAAATGACATCTGGTAATACCCCGCTGCCTGCGGCGGGGTTATTTATTTAAACCGCGATTAAAAAAAATATTGTAAAATCACCGGCAATCCATCCGATTAAACGGCCAATTTTGGCCGGATTATAGTGAAAATTCGCCAGTTTTCATTTGCCGTTTATTTTTCTTTTTACCGTAACCCCCCTTAAAACAACGATTGATATATATCACATTTCTGGCACTGTCTTTGCAATTAACGCTACTAATCATTCCTGATTTAATTCACTCAAACCAAATTAATTAAGTAGGAGGTTGTATGAAGAAGTTAATGACGTTGTTGATGGTATTGGTGTTTGCCGGCAGCCTGTTGGCGCAGGTTACTATCACAGGTGACGCCCAGGTGCGTCCGCGGCTGGACGTTAAAGATTGGGGCGGCTATGGTAAAGATGGTTCTAAGACGGGTCTGAATTCCCAATCTGATATGTACTATATGTATCGTTTCCGGATTAATCTGGCGGCAAAAATTGGCGGCGGCTGGTATGCAAAAGCTCGCATAGCTCATTATGGATACGCAGAATACGCCTTTACTAGTGGATTAGCTATGGGTTCGAGTTTAGGTGGTGATAGAGACGTCACTGCCAAACCGTCTGTTGCTTTTACGCAGATGTACTTGGGGTATAAGTCCGAAACATGGGGCTTTATGGGCGGTCAGATTCCGATGAACGGTTTGGCCAATCCGATGCTGGATGTTCATTATTATCCTAACAAAATGATCGATATACCCTGGACTATTTACGGCTTAGGAAGTCATTTTGGTTTTGCCGGATATGTTAATGCGGGTCCAGGAAAATTGAATATTTCGACAACTAAAGATGTAAATTTTTTAACACAAAAAACGGTTAGCGACAGTACACTGGCGGATGATCATGACGCCTATACCTTCGGCTTTAATTATGATTTTAAAGTCGCCGGTTTTGGAATTCAGCCCGCTCTCTATTACACTTGGGCAAATGCTAAACAAGCGGCTCCCATGACGTATGGCGTTAATTTAACCTCTCCGAAATTTGCCGGGTTTACTTTTGGCGCAACTGCGGCTTTGACCAGCCAGTCAGTTGAAGAGGCCGGTAAATATGATGGTTCTTTATTCCGTGTAAAAGTGGGCGGCAAATTAGGACCGGGCGCCATTAGTGCCTGGTATGATATGGCTAAGAGGACGGATAAAGGTGCTACAAACGTTGAACATGATTTCTCCTATTTATGGTTAATGTATAAGTATACGGCCTACAAAGGCGATCATGGCGTAGTTGTTATAGCTCCGAGATGGCGTATGATTGGTGAGAAAGTCACTAATGCTATGGACTTTAGTCGTCAGAAGATTGAATGTCTGGTAATTGCAAAGTTTAAATAATCTCAGGTTGATTTTAAGGAGGTAGCAATTGTTGCCTCCTTTTTATTCTTGTTCATTAACAAGAGAGGTAATTATGAAAATCACAAAAATTTTACTCTTCACAATCCTGGCCGGGGCCATGTTGTTTAGCGTAAACAGTTGCGCTAAAAAAGCTACCGGCCCGATCAAGGTTGGCGTTTTGCTGCCGCTAACCGGCAATCATGCCAAATTCGGTGAGATGGAAAAGAATTCCTACGATTTGGCTCTGGCTAAAATCAATGCCGATCGTAAAGCCAAAGGTCAGCGGTTGATTGAATTCATCTATGAAGACGATACCAGTAAACCGGAAGTAGGCCGTGCGGCGATGGAAAAACTGATCAATGTGGATAAAGTATCCCTGGTTTCCGGCGGTTACAGTTCTTCGGTTACATTTACGGCGGCTGCTGTGGCGCAGCAATATCGCACACCGTTTCTGGTTAATACCGGTTCCGTGGATAAAATTACCGAACCCGAGGCCTTTAACTTAACAACCAATGACGGCGGCAAATTTTATATTTACCGTCTTAATCCGCCTGTATCCGAATATGCTTCCGGCCTGGAAGGGCTGTTGGCGGAAGTTGTCAAACCGGCTTCCGTGTTTATCATTCACGAAAACACCGCTTTTGGTACCAAAGGAGCCAAGGCTTTTCAGAAATCCGCGGACAGATTAGGTATTAAAGTGTTAGGCGTGGAATCCTATTCCAAAGGTACGGTAGATTTTAAACCGTTGGTTTCCAATGTTAAAAAAGCCAATCCGGATATTGTTTATATGATTTCTTACGTAATGGATGCGGCGCAGCTTATGAAGCAAGCCCGTGAGCTGAATTTAATGCCGAAATTATTTATTGGCGCCGGCGCCGGTTACACCATGCCCGCGTTTAAAGAAAATGCCGGTCTGGCTTCCAAGTTCGTTGTTTCCGCAACCTTGTGGCATCAGTCGTTGCCGATCCCCGGCGGGAAAGAATATTTTGACGCTTATGTAGCCAAGTATGGCAAAGACCATCCCCCGGATTATCATGGCGCCGAAGCCTACGCCGCAGCCCAGGTCGTGAATGATGTGCTAAAACGCTGCGAAGGTAAATTCGACAAAGAAACCATCAAAAAGGCTCTGGATGCTACCGATATGATGACTGTTTTTGCTCCGGTCAAATTTACGGCCTATGGTAAAAAGATTCATCAAAATAAAGTGAATACCTATGTAGTTCAATGGATTGAAGGTGATTTGAAGCTCATCTGGCCGAAAGATTTAGCTAATGCCGAATTCGTTTATCCCATCGATTGGGCCAAAACCTGGGCTAAATAATTTTTTTAAAAAGGGATGTTAGACGAACTATACAGAAGCCGGAATTTTTTTTCAAACAAAAGCGCTTTGTTTGTTGTTCTCCTAAGGCTATTTAATCCAAAAAAATCCGGCTTCTGTTTTTTAACACATGATCAAATTGAGGTAGAGAATGGAGCTTTTCCTGCAGACGCTTATTAACGGTATCCTCATTGGCGGCTTATATGCCATAATCGGTATTGGTATGACGCTGATTATGGGCGTGATGGGTATTATCAATTTGGCCCATGGTCAGCTTATGATGGTGGCCATGTATATTACCTGGGTTCTCTGGCACTACCTGGGGATTGATCCCTATATCGCTATTTTTATTGTAATGCCGCTTATGTACTTTTTGGGTGAATTTTTAACCAGATATCTTCTCAACCCTCTGATGGAAAAAGAATCGATACTGCCTGAAAATCAGGTGTTAATGACAGTGGGCATTGGTATCGTGCTAGTAGAACTGGCACGCGCTATTTTTACCAGTGACTATCGATCCATACAAACCGGTTATACGGATGCATTAATCAAAATGGGTAGTATCTCGTTAAATTTTCCGACAGTGGTCAACTTTTTTATTGTGCTCTTACTAACTCTGGCATTGTTCTGGTTGTTGATGCGTACCGATTTGGGCCGCTCGATTCGCGCCACGGCACAGGATAAGGAAGCTGCTGTGCTGATGGGTGTAAGCGCCAATAAAATCACAATTATGACCTTTGGCATCGGCAGCGCTTTAACCGCCGCCGCCGGCGCTCTCTTTTTGCCAATCTACTATCTCTATCCTGATGTGGGTCCTATTTTTACATTAAAGGCTTTTGTGATTACCATTTTAGGAGGTTTGGGTTCAACGGTTGGTGCGATTGCCGGCGGTATCGTGTTAGGAGTTGCCGAGACATTCGGAGCTACGTATTTTTCGATGGGATACAGAGATGCCTACGGGCTGGTAATTTTTCTGCTCGTATTGATCTTTTTCCCCGGTGGTCTGAAACGCTTGACTAAGATATAGGTGACGGAACATGACAGAAAAACAAAATATAGAAAAAGCACCGCTTATCGGCAAAACAGAATGGATAATTATTTTAGCGGCTGCAGCGGCTCCGTTTATTTTCTACTATTCGCCTTATATGCAGGGATTGCTGATTTTTGTTCTGATTTGGACCATTTTAGGCGCATCATGGAACTTGTTAGCCGGATTTACGGGACTTGTTTCATTTGGTCATGCTGCCTACTTCGGCATTGGCGCCTATGTGGGCGGGCTGTTATTTTTGCACTTTAAGATTTCACCGTGGTGGGGCTTATTGCTTGGCGGAGGAGCGGCAGTAATTTTAGGCTACTTGCTGGGCATTATGGTTTTTCGTTTACGAGGACCGTATTTTGCCTTGGGTACACTGGCTTCTGCGGAAATTTTGCGTATTATTTTTGGCCAGGAAGAATGGCTTACCAACGGGCATAACGGCATACTTTATATTACAACATGGACTTCAAAACTTCCTTATTATTTCATCGCTTTGGCTCTGGCCATCGGCGCGGTGTTCTCGATTAAAGCGGTGATGCGCTCTAAGGCCGGTTATTACTTTCTGTCCATCCGTGAGGATGAGGATGCGGCGCAGGCTTTAGGCATCGATACCAAGCGATATAAGAATATTTCTACGGTCATCTCTACCTTTTGGGCGGGGACGGCCGGCGCCTTTTATATGATCTACATGGGTTTTATAGATCCGGAAGTGGTGTTTGCTTTACATGATATTTCGATCGTTACTATTTTAGTGGGTATCATCGGCGGTGTGGGCACTATTTGGGGGCCGGCGGTTGGCGCACTGGTGATGGTGCTGGTTCAGGAATTTTTCCGCTCGTCCGTGTTCGGACTGGCTCCGGCCTGGGTTTCGCGTCTGCATGCCCTGGCCTTTGGTTTGCTGGTGATCTTTGTGATTTTATATTTGGCAGGCGGCGTTGTGGGCGATTGGGATGTTATACGTAAGAAAATCAAATTTAAAAGAACGGCGGAGTCATGAGCATGGGTATATTAAAAGTAGAAAATCTGGTTAAAAACTTCGGCGGTCTGCGGGCAGTGGACAATGTCTCATTTGAAGTACAGGAAGGTGAAATTTTCGGCCTTATCGGTCCCAACGGCAGCGGCAAAACCACTACCTTTAATCTGATTAATCAATATTATCCGGTGAGCGGCGGAAAAATCTACTTTAAAGAACAGGATATTACTCATAAAAAAACCTTTGAGATTGCCCGTCTTGGAATCGGCCGTACTTTTCAGGTGGTCAAGCCGCTAAAACGGTTGACAGTAGAAGATAATATTATGGCCGCCTCTTTTGCCCGTGAGTCTTCTTTTGACGGTTCACGCCGCGTTGCCCGCGAAATGATTGAATTTTGCCGTCTTACGGATGTTAAAGATAAAAAAGCCGGCGGCCTGCCCATTGCCGGTCGCAAACGTCTGGAAATTGCCCGCGCGCTGGCCACGCGGCCATCCTTGCTGTTGTTAGATGAAACAGCCGCCGGTCTCAATCCTTCCGAATTAGACGAGGCCATCGAAATAATTAAAGATATCCGCGATAAACTGGGCATCACCATTATTATCGTGGAGCACATTATGAAATTAATTATGAGTATCAGCGATCGCATTCATGCCATCGCACATGGGGCTACTATTGCTGAAGGTCCGCCGCAGGAGGTGGCCAAAAATCCGACCGTAATTGAAGCGTATTTAGGAGCGGACTATAATGTGGAGAATTTTCTGAATGCTTAAGCTGGAAAACGTAAACATGAGTTATGGAGACGTTCAGGTACTCTGGGATGTTTCCTTTGAAGTAAAAGAAGGCGAAATATTAGTCTTAGTAGGTGCCAACGGCGCGGGCAAAAGTTCCACACTTAAAACCATCTCTGGGATTCAGAAGGTTCAATCCGGCTCCATTACTTTTAATGGAGAAGATTTAACGCAGATGCCGGCGGATGAGGTCATTAAGAGAGGCATCGTTCATGTGCCGGAAGGCCGGCGCTTATTTAATGAGATGACCGTGGAAGAAAATCTGATGATGGGCTCTCTGCACGGAACGGCCAAAGGAGAACGCTTTAAGACAATGGAAGAATGCTATGTGCTGTTTCCGCGCCTTAAAGAACGGCGCAAACAATTGGCCGGAACGTTGAGCGGCGGCGAACAACAAATGCTGGCCGTAGCCCGCGGACTAATGGCTAAACCGAGGCTGTTAATGCTGGATGAGCCCAGTTTGGGCCTGGCTCCTGTTTTGGTGCATGATATTTTTGAAATCGTTAAAAGCGTTAACAAACAGGGAATAACCGTACTGTTAGTTGAGCAAAATGTGCAAACCACGCTAACCTTTTGCGACAGAGCATACGTGTTGGAAAACGGCCGCATTGTGCTTTCCGGTAGCGGTAAAGAACTGTTGACCAACGAGCATGTAAAAACCGCCTATCTGGGGATATAATAATTAGGAGCAAAATTCTATGTTAGTAAAAGACTGGATGACCGCCAAAGTAATTACCGTCGACGCCGGGGATACGTTGTCTGAGGCCATCAATATTCTTAAACGAAATAAGATTCGTCGCCTGCCTGTTTTAAAAGATGATAAATTGGTCGGCATTGTTTCGGACAGGGATATTAAAGAGGCCTCGCCTTCCAAGGTTACTTCTTTGGATATCTGGGAATTACATTATCTGATGTCCAAAATCAAAGTCAAGGATATTATGACGCGCAATCCAATTACCATCAGGCCGGAGCAGACCATCGAAAAAGCCGCCATAATCATGCATGATAAGAAGATCGGCGGTTTGCCGGTTGTTTCCGACAAAGGTGAGCTCGTAGGTATTCTTACGGAGCAGGATATTTTTGACGCGCTGATTTCCATTACGGGCGCACGGCTTACCAAACACCGCTTGTGCGTCATTATCCCCGACGAACCGGGTTCCATTAAAGAAGTATGCGATAAAATGCGCGTTTATGATTTTAAATGTGTTAGCATTCTAACCACGCAACACAACGTGCAAGAAGGTAAGCGTAAAGTGGTTATCCGTTTTCAGGCGGATGAGCAAGATATACCAAAAATCGTCGATACCTTAAAAAAAGAATATGAAGATGTCCTGTTTACGGAAGACGAGGATTTTTAATTGATATAAATTCCCATCAGGGATATTCCCGCTGCTATCCGGATATATTCTTTTTCAGGCAGGGGATCGTTTAATCAATGATGAGCCGGAAATTTACCGAATATCTTTGTGCATTGGATGTAAGTTTATCATATTTTTTCCCTTACTAAGGGAGTAATTAACTACAGTCTCAATAAAACAAGGGGTAGTATTATGGGGGCTTTACTCATTATGATTGTAGCCTTCGCTGGCTTCATTATTATGTATCAGCTTTACGGCAAGTATCTGGGCAAGAAGATTTTTGCTCTGAACGACGCCAACAAAGTTCCCTCGGTGGAGTTGGAAGACGGCATTGATTTTGTGCCCACTAAAAAGGAAATTATCTTCGGGCACCATTTCACTTCCATCGCCGGAACCGGGCCGATTGTGGGACCGGCCATTGCCATCATCTGGGGATGGGTGCCGGCAATCCTGTGGGTTTTCCTGGGTAGCATTATCATGGGCGCGGTACATGATTTTGGCGCGCTGATTATTTCCATGCGTAATCAGGGCAAATCCATCTCTGAGTATACGGCTAAGTATATTAACAGCCGTACCAAGTATTTCTTCTTTATCGTTGTTTTTCTGGAATTGTGGATTATCGTTTCCATCTTCGGCCTGGTAATTGCCGTCCTGTTTAAGATGTATCCCAGTTCGGTTTTTCCGGTGTGGATGGAAATTCCTATTGCTATTGCGTTAGGATGGGGTGTATATAAAAAAGGCGTTAATATAACATCCTGGTCCATAGGCGCTATCATTCTGATGTACGTAACGGTGGTAATTGGCGTGTGGCTGCCGATTTCTTTGCCGGCGTCTTTCTTAGGGCTTTCGCAGATTGGCTGGTGGACGATTATTTTGATGATCTACGCCTTTTTTGCGTCGGTGTTACCGGTTACCACGTTGTTGCAGCCGCGCGATTACATCAACTCTCATGAGTTGGTTGTGGCTATGGTGCTGATGATGTTAGGCGTATTGTTTGCCGCTTTCGGCGGTAAACTGGAAATTGTGGCTCCTGCTGTACAGTCCACCCCGGCCGGCGCTCCTCCGCTATGGCCGTTTCTGTTTATCACCATCGCCTGCGGCGCTATTTCCGGCTGGCATTCGCTGGTTTCTTCGGGAACCTCCTCCAAACAAGTACGCCAGGAAAGCGATTCGCTGTTTGTGGGCTACGGTTCCATGTTGATGGAAGGCGCTTTAGCCACGTTGGTTATTATTGCAGTTGCCGCCGGTATCGGTATGGGCTTAACGGATAAAGGCGAAACTTTTGTCGGCGTTCAGGCCTGGACGCATCATTATGCCTCCTGGGCAGCCGCCAAAGGACTGGCTTCCAAAGTAAGCGCTTTTGTGGTTGGTTCGGCAAATATGTTGGGCGCTATCGGTATTCCTTTTAAACTGGGCGTTACCATCATGGGCGTATTTGTGGCTTCGTTTGCCGGCACCACGCTGGACTCTGCCGTGCGTATCCAACGTTATGTCATGGCCGAGACCTTTCCAACTGCCTTTAAGAATCGTTATATCAGCACAACCATTGTCATTCTGTTGGCTTTGGGGCTGGTCTTCAACACCGGCGCCAATGGCAAGGGCGCTCTGCTGTTGTGGCCTCTGTTTGGCGCCACGAACCAGATTTTAGCGGCTCTGGCTTTAATCATCATTACGATTTATCTGAAAAGCAGAGGCGGCATCAAATGGATTTTTAGCGCCATTCCGGCGGCCTTTATGGCCATCATGGCCGGCTGGGCGGCAGTCATTAATCAAATTAAATTCTCTCACGGAAATTGGCTACTTACTATTATTAACGGTATTATCATCATCGCGGTAATCTGGGTTGTTATTGAAGGATTGATGAAATTCTTCACTGTTGAACCGGAAGCGGAACCTCAGGCTGATGCTAATTAACGCAGAATTGAACCCAATAAGAGAGGAAGAATGCTCAGGCCATCCGTCTGGGCATTCTTTTTAAATATGATCCGTAAAGAGTTAACTAAACAATACTGGCAAATGATTCTGCCGGCGCTTATTCTGCTAATTATCGCCAAACTGGCAATAGATTATCAGATCATCATAGTCAATCAATTTGCCGGTTTTCGGGCGTTCGAGGTTATTGTGTTCGTGCTGGCGGTTGCCTTTTCTTTGGCTTTTCCGGTACTGTACCGCATTATATTTATCAATAAAATAAAGGACAGAAAAAACTTACCGGCAAGCGTCTTTCTGCAATACGAAAAAAACTCGCTATTGCTGGTGATGATTAGCCCTTATTTAGCCGTGGTTTCCGCGCTGTTCAGCTTTAGTAGTTTTTATTTTTTTGCCGTAATTCTGTTTGCGCTCTACGGCTGTTACTACTATTTCCCTTCGCAGAAGAAAATTAACTTCGAAAAAAAAATGTTTCGCGTTCAGGAAGATTAAATACGTATGATACGAATTATTAAAAATATCTTCGGCTGGATTTGGCACAATATCAAACGTAACTGGCAGGTATACAACGAAGCCGCCCGCGGTAAACTGGTCGATGTAATCGAGTGGGAAACCACCGAACTGGAAAATATTTTCGGACTGTTGGTGTTAGGCTCGTTTGTGGGATTGCCTTCGCCGCCCATGCACATTACGCTCGATTTGATGCCCTATATGGAGAAAGAACTGCTCATCATGCTGGAACGGGTAGATACGGCTTCTGCCGCCTTATCCGAACTGGTCTCTTTATTGGATGTGGGATAAGTATGGATTCTAAAACTGTAAATATATTTTTTCTGGGCAAGGGCGGAGTGGGAAAATCTACTTCATCCGCTTTAGCGGCCATCGATTTGGCTGCCAAAGGTCATAAGGTGCTGTTGGCTTCGATGGATCCGGCGCATAACCAGTCGGATATTTTTGATACGCCGCTTTCCGAAACCCCGGTGGCCTTTTCCGATAATTTATTAGTCAAAGAGGTGGATATAGATTTGTGGGTTAAAAAATATCTGGCCGAAGTGGAAAATCAGGTTAACAGTTCCTACAGCTATCTTACAGCTCTGAATCTGCAAAAATATCTGGGCGTCATTAAATATTCTCCGGGTATTGAAGAGTATGCTCTATTAATTGCCTTCAGTAAAATACGGCAGGAGAACAGTGACAAAGATTTTATCATATTTGATATGCCGCCCACAGCATTAACGCTCAAATTTTTCGGTTTGCCCTGGTTATCGTTAATCTGGCTTGAGAAGCTATTGGAATTGCGTGAAGAAATAATCCGCAAACGGGAAATCATTACGCGCGTACAGTTTGGTAAAAAGGAAATTGAGCGCGACAAAATTCTCAATAAAATTCATCAGCATATTGATAACTACACGCGTATTAAGAATATTTTTTCTGATCTTGATAAAACGCATATCAATTTGGTCATGAATCCGGATAAATTATCGTTATCGGAATCACTGTTGATTATCCGCCGCATGCAGGAGTATGATTTAAAACTCTACAGCTTGTTTGTCAACAAATATCAGAACGAAGACTTGAGCACTATTCAGCAGAATATCCAGGATGTTCCGCTATTGCGCCTGCCACAATCAAAGACGCCGTTGATTGGTATAAATGTCTTGCGGGACTATCTGGTGGAATATTCTTTAAATCTGGCAGATTGAGCCCAAAAAACTACATTTACCAGAGAACTAACCGGATGCCTGTCAGTTGCAGGACATAGCGCTAAATCCTCGTGTTATTCCCCTGTAAAGGGGAATCCGGAAAATTACTCCTTAGTAGTCCATCTCGTTGCGGATATGGCAAAAACACAAGCCGCTGCACTAATCTGCATTGCGGGTGTAGTAACAATTACTTTTGTTTTTTGTAAAACCTTTTGTCGCCACAACCATCCTTGCGCCGTAACCTCATCTGTTTATTGGATTAAAACACCCATTTGTCATTAAACATTTTGGCAACTCAGCCGACACTTATTATGGATAGTCTGCAAAATGAGCAGACGTTTAATTAGACGAGCTCAACCTTAAGAAAGAGTTAATAGTTTTAATGCGCAGGATGCCGCCATGAAAATAAAACAAATCTTCTCAAGTGTTACTTTTTTACTACTTTTTTTCATAACTCATATCGGTTTTACACAGATTGTAGGTTTTAGAAATTACTCCGCCCGTGAAGGATTGCTGCAATCCCAGGTGCAAACAATTTTGCAGGACGATGAAGGATATTTATGGTTTGGCACCTATAACGGTATTTACCGCTTTAACGGTGAAGAATTTAAAAATATTACCAAGCTGGATGGACTTGTTTCAAATTATATTTTATGCGGATTTAAAGACGCATCGGGGAATCTGTACTTTGGTCATAATAATGGTTTGGTCTCTAAGTATAATTGGAAAACCGGCCGTTTTAAAGAAATACGCTTAGTGAGGCAGAATTCCAATATCAACTATTCCGTTTCCAGCTTCGCCCAGGACGCCGAAGGCAAGATATGGATTGGAGCCGAAGGGGGAGGGGTGTTTGTCTATGACAGTTCCGGTGTGAAGCACCTTGGTTTAAAACAAGGTCTGGCGAGTTTGCAGGTAATGGATCTTAAACTGGCTCCGGATAGTACAATGTGGATTGCTACGGCCTCGGGAATGAATATAGCTGATACACACAAGCTTAGCCTTAGCAGTTTGCCGAATGACTCAACGTTTTATAATACCCTTTTAATCCTTGAAAATAATTACAAGTGGTTAGCTGCAATAAACGGTGAAATACATGTTCTGGATGCAAACAATAAATTGGTTAAAATTTTTTCGGCTAAACAAGGCCTAAAAGTAAACATCATCAATAACATGTATGAAGATAGTTTCGGCAGAAAGTGGATAGCAAGCGATGAAAACGGCGCATTCGGTTACATCCCGGGCGGTAAAGACGGCCTGCAAGGTTACTTTAAGCACTATACAACTAAAAACGGTTTGAGCTTCAATCGTATCACCGCTATTTTTGAAGATCGTGAAGGGAATATCTGGTTTGCAACCGGCGGCGGCGGCGCTTGTATGCTGCGCGATGAAAGATTTAGAGTTTATACTGATAAACTTGGTTTGATAGATAACAGTGTTTGGTCTTTTTACGAAGACGCTAAAGGTAATATCTGGATAGGCAGTAATGAAGGGATTTCGGTAATAGGGCATAAAAATGGTTTGCAGGAAAGACCGCGTCCTTCGTTGCGTTTACAAAGTAAAATAAACAGCGTGATGCAGTTTACCGAAGATAAAGAGCATAATTTGTGGGCGATCGCTTTTCAAAAGGCAATCTATAAAAAAAACAGAAATCAGAACATCTGGAAAAAAGTGAAATTACCACGGCAAATTATTGCGCAAGAAATAAGCACTATCGTATTCGGCGTAAAAACCCGTCTTTGGATTGGGACTATATTTGAAGGGATCTTTATTGTAAATCCCCAAACGATGGATGTAACCCATCTGAGCCGCAAATCGGGGGAACTGGCAAGCGATTCTATTAAAGTACTTTTTCGTGATTCGCAAGATCGCATATGGATTGGGCCGGCTAACGGCGGCATTGTAATGTACGACGGCAAAGTATTTCACCGTTATGATCCGAGCGTAGGCTCAGCAATTAGTTTTACGGAAGATCGCTATGGCGACATCTGGCTGATCACCAACGACGATGAACTATACCGGCTGCGTAACGGTCAATTTGAAAATTTAACCAACCGCGGGTTAGAAGGACAAACGCTATATTCGGTAATTGCCGATTCCACATCGATTTGGGTGGGCACCACGCGCGGCGCGGCGCGTCTGGTCTTTGGTAAGGAGAAGTTTGAATATTTCGGTTTTAAAGAAGGTGCGCCTATTGCCGAAACCAACCAAAATGCTGTAATGAAGGACAGCCGCGGACATATCTGGTTCGGTACAATTGAGGGGGCGGTAGAGTTTGTTCCAGACGAGGTCAAATACAATCGTGTTCCCCCGCAAACGTACATTACCGGTATCGAAATTTCCCACGAGCCCACGCCTATGAAGGCAGCGATGAAGCTGCCGTACGATAAAAACTATCTAACCTTCCGTTTTATTGGTTTGAGTTTTGCCGTCCCGGAAAAGGTGCTATATAAATATAAACTACAAGGCTTTGATCAAGGGTGGTCGCCGGCGACCCATTTAAAGTCGGCCACATACTCAAATTTACCGCCGGGAGATTATCGTTTTCTAGTACAGGCCTGTAACAATGACGGCGTTTGGAACGCCAATCCTGTGGCTTACGCTTTTACCATTCGTGCTCCTTTTTGGCAGCGCTCCTGGTTTATTATATTAACCGTACTTTTAGCCGGTTTATTTATATATTTTATTATCCGGATTCGTACCATAAAAATTGAACGAGACCGGCGAATCTTGGAAAAGCGCGTAAAATCCCGTACTGAGGAACTGCGTAAAGAAAAAGAAGAATTAGAAAAAGCTCTGCATGCTCTGAATGAAAGCGAGGCCAAGTTCAGAGCCTATACCGAACTGGCCAGTTCAGGCATATATATTCATAAGAGCAATCACTTTTGCTATGTGAATCCGGCCGGTCAGCGTATTTCCGGCTATTCGTGGGATGAATTAATGAATATGAATATATGGGATTTAGTGTATTCCGGCGACGTAGAATTTGTTAAAAACCGCTTTTTAGCCCGCGTATCGGGACAAAAAGTACCGGAACGTTATGAGTTTAGATTTATCACCAAAGAAGGCGAAATTCGCTGGCTGGATTTTACCGGCCGTGTGATCGAATATGAAGGCGACCCGGCAGTGCTGGCTACGGTCTTTGATATCACCGATCGCAAATTAGCCGAAGAAGCGTTAATGGCCGAAAAGGAACGCTTAGCCGTTACCTTGCGCGCTATTGGCGATGGCGTCATTTCCGCCGGTGTGAATCAGGAAATTTTGTTATCGAATAAAAAAGCGGAAGAAATATTATCCTGCAAGATCCATGGTTTGGAGGGCAAACGATTTGAAGATATTTTTAAAATTCGCAGTGAAACCGACGGCACAGAAAAAGAAAACCCCATTAAACAGGTTATTCAATCGGAAGGCAGCCGGATTTCGGAAGAGAACGCTGTGCTAACCGATGTACACGGCAATGAGCATATTATTGAATATAGCTCTGCTCCTTTAAAAGACAAAGAAAGCAATCTAATCGGTGTGGTTATTGTTTTTCGTGACATAACCCAGCGTCGTAAGATGGAGCAGGAATTGCTGGAATCGCAAAAGTTAGAATCGGTTGGCGTGTTGGCGGGAGGCATTGCCCACGATTTTAATAATATTCTGACGGCCATTATCGGCAATCTTTCGTTGGCTAAGATGCATTTAACTCCGGGGGATAAAATTTATAAACGCATCGAAAGTGCGGAAAAGGCCTCGGGGCGGGCGCAGGAACTGACCCAGCAACTATTAACTTTTTCCAAAGGCGGGGCGCCGGTTAAAGAACTGGCCTCCATCGAAGAAATTATCCGCGACTCGGTAGAATTCATCCTCAGCGGTTCTAATGTGAAGTACAATTTACATTTTGAAGAAAACTTACCGGCAGTTGATGTGGATAGCGGTCAAATGAGCCAGGTAGTACAGAATCTTGTGCTGAATGCCGATCAAGCCATGCCCAGCGGCGGGATATTGGATATAGTAGTAAGTAAGGTATGCCTCGAAAAAACGCAGGATGCCGATTTACCGCCAGGCGAATATATTTGCATGAAATGTACGGACAACGGTATTGGTATTCCAAAAGATTATCTGAATAAAATTTTTGACCCATTCTTTTCTACCAAACAAACCGGCAGCGGACTGGGGCTGGCTACCAGCTATACCATCATAAAAAATCACTCCGGCAAAATCACTGTGGAATCGGTGATGGGCGAAGGAACGACGTTCACGGTTTATCTGCCGGCGTCTGCCAAAGTTTCTCCTAAATCAAGGCCGGAAGCCGAACCCATAGAAAACTGCAAATTAGCCGGTAAAGTTTTGATAATGGATGATGAACTGTTTATCCGGGAAACCGCCGGCGAGATGCTCAATTACCTTGGGCTACAGGTGGATTATGCCGAAGACGGCGCGCAGGCCTTAGAGCTGTATCAAAAAAATAAAAAGCAGAATGCCGGCTATGATGTGGTCATAATGGATTTAACCATCCCTGGCGGCATGGGCGGCAAAGAGGCCATTACAAAATTACTGGAAATCGATCCTCAGGCCACGGTAATTGTTTCCAGCGGATACTCCAGCGATTCGATTATGTCTGATTTTGAGCGTTACGGCTTTAAAGGCGTGCTAAAAAAACCGTTCCGACTGCGGGAAATCACTCAGGTCCTAAGCAGATTATTGAATGGTAGAAAATATAATTAGTGAAGACGCCCGTTCCGGCGCAGCTTCTCTTTAATGCGTTGGCGGGTATCGTCGGAAAGTTGGGCCTCGCCGTTTTCTGCATACTTCTGTGAAATTTCTTCAACGGCTTTGTGCATGGAGAGTAATTGTTTACGGTAACGGGCGCAAAGTTTGCAGCCCATGACATGTATGCGGATCATCAGGCGGTCATAAAGCGAAATTCTGTGATCCAGCGATTCCGAAACTTTGGCCGCAATGATCTGACAGCTTGGTGTTGAATGCACGATGAGTATCATCAGACCTTTATTGAAAAACAGTACTATTTTTTTCATTCGGATTTCCTGGCCGCTACCGGCCTCTCCATAAAATTTTTCATTTTTATGATTCTACTTAAATTCCCGGGTTATCCATTACGAATCCTTTTTACCGAACCAATTCCGTTCCAGACAGCTGCGCAACGATTTACGCGCCCGGTGCAGTAAAACCCACAGATTAGATTGCGTGATATCCAGGTCTTCGCAAATCTGCCGGCTATCCATACCGTCGATTTCTCTAAGTGAAAAAACGCTGGCCGCCAGAGCTGGCACTAACTTCAGGCAGGCGCGCAGGATAGCCATAAATTCATTCTGCCGGAATTTCTGGTCCGGCGGTAAATCCCATTCGGCAGGTTCCCGTCCTTCGCGCCAGTGACCGCTTTCGTCAAAATCCGCGTCTCCTTCGTCCGAATTAAAATCGCTTTCCCGCAGTATGGTTTTGGAGGAAGCTTTCCGATAATGATCGATTATGCGATTTTTTAAGATCGAAACCAGCCAGGTGCGCAGCGAACTCCGTTGATTGAAATTTTCATAGGCTTTAAGTCCGGCTAAAAATGTTTCCTGAACCAAATCTTCGGCCAAATCGCGGCTGTTTACGCGCAAAAGCGCGAAACGAAATAAAAAATCGCCATGTTCATCTACCCAATTTTCTGCAGCTGCGTCCAAATTACTTACCGTTTTTTAAGGTTTGTTTGCCTTCGGAGAATGAATTATATCTGAATTTAAATTTAGGTTTCGTCCCCGAAAGGTGCAAACAAAATTCCATTTTTCCCAATTTAAATCAGTGTAAAAACGAGATAACGCCTCGCCTGTACATGATAGAATCGATTTTGGTTAATGAGATATCATATAGGGTGAGCAAATTTTGTTCTGCTGCCGTGATATCAGAAAAAATAGGCACTAACATGTGGTAATTGGGACTATTGTTAAATGATTGAAACGCAGTCCCGTTGCCGATGAGCATCCGGGCGTACATACTAACCATATCATAAAAAAAGTCTTGCTGGGCATATAATTGGGAGATGCCGCTGGATAGGTCATAATCCATTAAGGCCACCGCCTGCAAGATGCGCGCCGATTCAAAGGCCGAATTGTTCAGCATGGGCGGATTCAAGCCCTTCCAAATGCTTAAAAAGTCGTTGCCCCTTGCACAGGTAGAATTTAAAGACAAACGGCAGGTGCGATGATAGGGCATCACTTTTTCCAGACTGTGCCGGTTGTACTGAATTTCCATACGGATTTTTTTTAAGCTGCGGTTTATGATCAGCTGATGTTGGCGTCCCTCCTGCCAGTCGTTTAACCTCAAAGCCAGTAAAATTCAAAAAACAATTGAGATAATTTCCAAAAACAAATCCGGAAGCACCCGGCCGGTGCGACTGTTGAATTTAAGCATCAAAACATCCTTTTCACATTAAATAAACACAGGCGCCTACTCCGATGAATAGACGCCTGTTAGTGAGCAATGATTTCAAGCAACATTAACGGGTTTTAACTGGGCGCTGAAGCCCAATACGATGCCATAAACCAAATGGCCAATCAGACTACCCATGACCATCATAAAGCGGTGCGGCCGTATTAGCTGAAAAGAATCCGGCGCCCATCATCGGCATAACCAGTAACTGAGCCATGAAAAAAGGAATCAGCGCATAAAGCGCTCCGTTTAACCATGACGGAATGCTAAAACGATTAATGAAAAACGCCACATACGAAGTGGCTAAAACGAGGCCAATCATAAAATGAGCAATCCAGCCCGCAGCCACCGGCAGATGCATAAAATTAGCCAGCATATTACCGATAGGCATTTTGGGCATACCCATCATGGGCGCAGCCAGCATGACCAATGTCATGGCTAAAGTGGCGATAATTTCGCTCTTGAAAATACGACTTAATGTGTTCTGCATAATAATCTCCGAAAAAGTTTTGATTTAGTAACTGTATTCAAAACCTTAGACGAACCATGCCCGAAAACCTTACGACCCGCACAGCCCCTTTGCGAAGCATTCCTGCCCCTTTTGGGGACGGCTTCGTAAAGCTTAACACACACGGCACAAAAGCCTTACGAACCGGTCAAAGGTTCGCAAAGGGAAAATTGGCTTGCTTTAAAAAAAGGACTTTCTTATAATAATATCGACCGGTCGGTCAAATTAAAAAGGAATTTAAATATGGCGCCCAAAATCGTAGATAAAGAAGCCAAACGGCTGGAAATTATGCAAGCGGCTATCCATGTTTTTGCACAGAACGGTATTGTTAGAGCAAAAATGATCGACATTGCCCGTAGCGCCGGCGTGGGCAAGGGCACCGTCTATGAATACTTCCGCAGCAAGGAAGAAATCTTCGCCGCTGCCTTTTCTTACTATTTTAATCAGATGGAGGTTCTGACACAGAAAGCCTTAGAATTATCTGACGAACCGCGGAAACAGCTTGAAAACCTAATTTGTGTGACTATGGAAGCGTTCTTTAAGGAATCGGGCGATTTCCTGCAGATTATGATGGACTTCTGGGCGGAGGGCATTCGCAACAAAGATGAACGCTTAGTGGAAGCCATTGATTTAAAGGGCATCTACCGGCAATACAGGCAAATAATAATCGCCATCATTGAAAAGGGAATTAAACGGGGCGTTTTCCGGCCGGTAGACAGTGTGGCCATGGCCTCTTTTTTAATTGCGTCTATGGATGGCCTTATGCTGCAATGGATCATGGAACCGGATTTGTTTGAACTGGAACAGGTTGAACAAGCCCTGATCGACGGATTCTTAAATGGTTTGAGTAAAAACGTTTAGTAAAATGTATTTAATATGAATGACCAGTTGAACATAATTAGAATTATTTAAATCGTTTTGCCTGG
>CAZIBE010000075.1:0-18151 GCA_964536685.1 uncultured Calditrichaceae bacterium
CTTATTTGCGCCACAGGCGCCCCTTCAGGGTAAACCATTTACTGATCGGTATAATAGCAAAAGCCTTTTTTCAAAATTCAATTAGTTAGGACAGATCTGATAAAAAATGTAATCTCCGACATACCTGATTCCCTTTTTTTGCTTTATGAAACTAATCAATGGGAAAAATAGAACCATTTAAAGTTAAAGTTTAGCGTTTTCTCCCGTCTCCAAAATTTCTTCAGAATTGTTACGTATCTTTTTTCGTATATCTTATTAATTTAACCAATAATGGAGGATTGCCATGAAAATCCTTTTTGTTTTTCTGTTTAGTTTTTTATTCATCTTTTCCTGTACAACGCCTAAAAAGGCACAAGTATCGGAGGTTTTGCAAAACAAGCTCCATGCCCTGTATCCCAAAGCATAAGAAGTGAAATGGGATAAGGAAGACGGTAACTTTGAAGCTAATTTTGAACTGAACGACGTGGAAATGTCGGTCATCTTTAACGGCAAAGGCGAGGTGTTGGAAACCGAAACGGAAATTGAAACAGAAGATTTGCCCGAAGCCGTAAAAACCGCACTGAACAAAGATTTTGCCGGTTATGATATTGAAGAAGCGGCAAAAATCGTAAAGAACGGCACCGCTGCCTATGAAGCGCAGGTGGAAAAAGGCGAAACTAAATTAGACGCCGTTTACAGTCCTGATGGCATCTTGATTAAAAAAATCGAAAAGAAGGAAAAAGACGAAGAATCGGAAAAGGCGGAAAGCGGCGAGGAGGAAGAGAACAAAGAAAATGAACATCCTGAAAAATCTGAACCGGAAGAAGGCTGGCAGCAAACATTTAAGGTGAACAAAAACGCGCTGACTTCCATCGGCGAAAACTCTTACTTCATTTTAAAACATGGCTACCAACTTACTTTAAGCGGCGAAGAAGACGGCAAAAACGTAGTTCTGGTCGTCACCGTTTTAAATGAAACACAAGTGGTGGACGGCGCAGAAACGCGTATCGTGGAAGAGCGGGAAACGCACAACGGTTCGCTGGTTGAAGTGTCGCGCAATTATTACGCTATCGATCCGCAAACAAAAAATGTTTACTGTTTTGGCGAAACCGTGTATATTTATAAAGACGGTAAAGTAATTGGTCGCGAAGGGGCCTGGGAATCGGGCAAAGACGGGGCGCATTTTGGTTTAATGATGCCGGGCCGGCCGCAGGATAAACAGACATATTACCAGGAAGCGGCGCCCAAAATCGCCATGGATCGCGCCGAAATAGAATCGCTGAAGGAAACATTAAACACGCCGGCCGGCGCTTTCACAAACTGCCTGAAAACCGAAGAGACCACGCCGCTGGAACCGGGAGTTAAGGAATATAAGATGTATGCCCCGGGTGTGGGTTAGTTTTGGACGGTTCCCTTAAATTAGTAAAATATGGAAGTAAAAAATAATGAAAAAAAACAAGTATCTCTCTGCATTTTTTATTCTGATATTGCTGTCGCTGATTCAGCTTCAGCCGGTAGTATCCTTCGCCCAAGATTATCAGGAAGAACAATCATCAAACAGCGCTTCCTTTTTTAAACAGGACGCCACGCACTTTGCCGAAGTGGGCTTTGGGCTGCTGGCGGCGCCTTTTATGTTTGACGGACGGGACTGGGCGCAGTTTGGTTTGGTCGCCGGGGGCACGGCGTTGATATTTGCCATGGATAAAAACGTGAAGAACTTTAGTCTGCGCAATCAGAACAAGTTGAATGACGCTATTTTTGATATAGACAGCTATCAGGGAAACCATTATTCCCTGTTTTTGGCCTGGGGCATCTACGGTTACGGCGCTTTGGCCGGTAATAGCAAAATACGTAAAATGGGTCTGCACGCCACCGAAGCCTTCATCTATTCCGGGGCCATCACCGGAATTTTTAAAATACTTATCGGCCGGCGTCGGCCCTATGCCGGGGACAGCCATCTTTATTTCCATCCTTTCCAACTTACTAATGATACATATCAAGCCCTGCCCAGCGGACACACAACGGTCAGTTTTGCCGTATCCACCGCGCTGGCCAAATCCGTAGACAATATGTACTGGAAAGTTTTCTGGTACGGGACGGCCGGGCTGGTGGGCGCGTCCCGTGTTTACCATAATAAACACTGGCTGTCCGACGTCTTTTTAGGCGCGGTAATTGGGTATTATGTAGGTGATTATGTGGTTGGTTTCGATAAAAACGAAAAATCACAAATCTTCGGAAAGCACATTCAACCCTGGTTTGGTGTGAACGCTGTCGGTTTACGTGTGTATTTAAATTAGGTTTCCGGGTTGTAATTTTGAATATCCATAATTCCGAGCATGATTACTTTAATTAGGTCTTTATGCAGAAACTATTTAAAAAAAGTCTGCAAAAACAAATCAGCCTTTATTTTATTTTACTGACTCTGCTAATTATCAACACGGTGGGCTGGTTATTTTATTTTCGTTCCGAACACTATTTTGACGAAGAGTTAGGCAAAAAATTAACCGGCGTCGCCCGTTCGGCGGCCACGCTGATAGACGCCGATCTGTTGACGTATATTCAGCCGGGCAGCGAAAACGGACAGTTTTATACCAGCCTTCAGCGTCGTTTAAAAACGCTGAAACGCGCCTTTGACGTACAGCGCATTTACATTGTCGATTTGTCCCGGCGCTTATTGGTGGATTCCGATTCATCAGGCGTTATCGGCGCAGCCGTTCCCCATCTGCAAAGCAACCTGCTGGAACTCAACGCGGCTAAAAGCGGCAAAACGGTCTATTCCACCTTATATCGCGGTTATGACGGTAATTTGTACAAATCGGCTTTCGCCCCGATTTTTGACGCGCGCAAAAAAATAAGCGCTATCGCCTGCGTGGACGCCAGCCCGGCTTTCCTGAAAGTTATCGACAATATCCAGGATTTTTTGCTCATTATTAATCTCGTCAGCTTTGTGATTGCTTTGCTTCTTAGTTATTTTTTAACACGCTCCATTACACGTCCCGTCAAAGACCTGGTAAAAGCGGCTCAACGCATTTCGCTGGGCGATTACAGCCAACCGGTGGCCATTTCCGCCCAAAACGAAATTGGTTTTCTGGGACAAACCTTTAACGGAATGCAGGAAAGCATCCGCAGTAAAGAGGAGCAGCTAAAAGCGTTAAAACAAAAAGCAGAAAATGAAGCGGACGCTATAAAATCGTACAATGAACTGATTCTGCAAAATATTGCCACGGGCATTATGACCATCGATTTGGACGGCCGTTTAACCGTGCTTAATGCCGAAGCCGCCCGCCTGCTGCATCTCGACAGGCAGCGCTGCATCGGAAAGCATTTTAACAAAATATTCAGCCCGGACCATCCTTTCCTGCCCACGCTAAGCGCGCTGTACCGCAGGCCGCCGGCAAACGATTTCATCGAAACGGAAATCCGTTTTAAAGAAAATCCCATTCCCGTATCCGTGCGCGTGTCACCGCTGCCGGATTCAAACGGGCAAATCATTGGCAGCAACTGGCTGTTAGTGGATTTATCGGAAGTGCGCGAACTGCAAACGCAGATAAAAGAAAAAGAATGGCTGGCCTATTTGGGCGAACTTTCCGCGGCCATCGCCCATGAAATCCGCAACCCCCTTAATTCAATCACTCTTTTTTTAGGGCTGCTCAAACGCCGCGCCAACAAACAGCCCGAACAGTTGGAATCCATCGAAAAAATAACCCGCGAAATCGAAGCGCTGAACAGCATCGTAAGCGACTTTTTAAAATTTGCCCGACCGTCCGGCCTGCAAAAAGAAAAATTCGCGCTCAAAGAACTCTTTAATAAAACCCTGTTTTTGGCCGAAAAAGAAATCAGCGAAAAACAGATTGCCGCGCGGGCGGATATCACGCCGCCCGAATTAACCTTTTTCGGCGATATGAGCCAGCTAAAACAGGCGCTTTTAAACATAACGCTCAACGCCGTGCAGGCCATGAATCCCGGCGGCCGTTTGCAGCTAACGGCCGGACGGACGGATTCCGGTATACTCAGGCTGGAAGTCAGCGACGACGGCAAAGGCGTCGCCCCGGAATACCTGGATAAAATATTTAAACCGTTTTTTTCCACGCGCAGCCAGGGCACAGGCCTGGGGCTGGCGATTGTGCAAAATATAATCCGCGCGCATAATGGCACGATTGTTGTAAAAAATAATCCGGATAAAGGCGCGCGTTTTATAATCGAATTACCCGAAAGAGAAAAAAATTAAATGGAACGCATTCTCATCATCGACGATAACAAAAGCACAACGGACGCTTTAACACAAATCGTCACGGAAAAAGGACTTGAAGCGCTGACCGCCGTCAATGCGGAAGACGGCTACCGGCTGTATAGAAAAAATCCGGCCGATTTGATTATCACCGATATGAAACTGCCCGGCGAAAGCGGCATCGACCTTTTACGTCGCATCCGCGAAGAAGACGAAAGCGTGCCGGTTATCGTTATCACAGCCTTTGGTACGGTAGAAAGCGCCGTGCAGGCCGTGAAATTAGGCGCTTTCGACTTTATCGCCAAACCTTTTTCCGTAGAAGAAATCGAAATAAAAATTGACAAGGCTTTAACCACCCGCCGCCTGGCCTTAAAGAATCGTCAATTAAGCATGGAAAACGCCTATCTGCGCGAAGAAATCGGCGCCGGTTTTTCGGAAATAGTCGGCGGCAGCGCGCCGATGCGCCAGGTGTATGAACTGGTAAAAAAAGTAGCTCCGGCAAATTCTCCGGCGCTTATTCTGGGCGAAAGCGGCACCGGCAAGGAACTGGTAGCGCGAGCCATTCATACGAACAGTCCCAGAAAAAGCAAACCCTTTATTAAGGTTAATTGCGCGGCTCTGGCGTCCGGCGTTTTGGAAAGCGAGTTGTTCGGCCACGAAAAAGGCGCCTTTAGCGGGGCCATCCGCCGCAAGCCCGGACGTTTCGAAATCGCCGCCGACGGCAGTATTTTCCTGGATGAAATCGGCGAAATATCACTGGACGTGCAGGTAAAATTGCTGCGCGTGTTACAGGAAAAAGAATTCGAACGCGTGGGCGGAACGGAAACGCTGAACATGCGGGCGCGGATCATTGCGGCAACAAACAAAAATTTAGAAGAGCTTGTTAAACAAAATAAATTCCGGGAAGATTTGTATTACCGCCTGAACGTTGTGCCTGTCCATCTGCCGCCGCTCAGGGAGCATAAAGAAGACATCCCGCTTTTGATTAATCATTTTATCAAAAAATACAATCACGAATCGGGCCGTCAGGTTAAGGACATCGGCCCGGATGCGCTGGCTTACATGCAAAATTACGACTGGCCCGGCAATATCCGCGAGCTGGAAAATGTGATTGAACGGGCTATTGTGATGAGCGCCGGAGCGCAAATCGGCCCGCAGGATTTACCGCAAAATATCCTTGCCGGCCAGGCGGAAAGCGCATTGCGCCGGTCCGGGGAGACGGATAACAAAGCGCGCAATTTAACGGAAATGGTGGAAGAATACGAGAAGAACCTGATTTATAATATACTGCGCGAATGCCGCGGCAATATTGCCATGGCCGCCCGTTCGCTCGATATTAAACGAACAACGCTCAGATATAAAATGGAAAAATATGGCCTTTTAGGATACGATTTTAATGGCGATTAAAAAAAGAATGAACAGCCGTTTGATGCGTGCATTCTTTATCGCGTTTATATTTTATTTCAGCGGCGGCCTTCACGCGCAAATACAACCCATCGATTCATTGCGCGGCGCTATCACTACAAAAGAAGACTCGCTGAAACAGCTTGATACAATTCATAAACGCATAAAGCAATCCTTCGACGCGCTAAACGCTGAAATATTCAGGCAGAAAAAAGAGCTGGAAACATCGTCCAATCCGCTTGTCCGGATTAGATTGAGCGGTAATCTAAAAGAGTCCGCCAGCCTGGCCGCTAAACTGGAAAAACTGCAAAAGCAAAAGCTGCGTATCCGGCGGGAATTACAAAGCGCTTACCGGCGGATTATTACTGTTACCGATAGCGTGGCGAAACAGAAGATGCAGGCGGTTCACACTCAGCAAAACAGCCGGTCGCAAATAGCAGCGCTAAACATGATTAGCCTTCTTGAAAAAGAAAAAAAAGTCTGGCAAAAAAAACTTGCCGAATCGGCCCCCGCCGAATCTCAAAAGCCGCTGCTGGAAATCGAACCCGGCGACACCATGGAACGGCTGCAACTCAAAATACAACTACTGCAGGACCGCATCCGGCAGGTAGACGGCGATTTAAAAAAATTACATAAGCGGCGGGCCGAACTGCAATCCGATTTACAGATTTACGAAGAAATGTTAAGTTTTATGGATAACCTGCAGCAGAACATCGATCCGGAACAGGAATATTTCGACCAGGAGCGCAGCGACCAGCTAAAAGACGATGTGCGCAACGCTAAACTGAAAATATCCGGGATTGATGAACGTTTGAAGCAGCTACTGCGTCAAAAGACTGAACTGGAAAACAAATTGCAGCAGTTTAAAGTGTATCTTAAAAAGATGCTAAACCGATAGGCGGGTTTAACTGTATGAACACAATACATTCAAAAACAATAAAAATAGTCAGTGTATTGATATTGGCCGCAAGTCTGTTGTACGGAAAGAATAAATCATCATTTTATTTTAACCTGAATGCCGCACAGGAATACCACAGCAACTTGTACCGCCTGCCCGATTCGCTAAAAAAAGCCGATTACCGCTTTAATTCATTCATCCGTTTTGGGTACAAAACAAACTGGCCGGAAGCAAAGAAATTTGTGAACATTTACTATGAAAACCGCTTACGGCGTTATTATACCTATCAAACTTACAGCCGGATGGAACACATTCTGTTTGCTCACGGATATCTGCCTTTGCGCTCTTCAGACCGGCTAATCATTAACGAGCGTTTGCGTTTTCGCGATTATAATCATAGCAGTAGTATTAATTCCCTGCGCAATATCTTTTCTTTCTATTTACAAACAGCAATAGCCGACAGGCTGCAGCTAAACAGCGGTTATCGCCACTGGCTGAAGCGCTATCCCAACAACGCCGCCTATCAGGATTATTTGAGCCATCGCCTGTTCTTTAACTTTTATTATTCTTTAAACAAGAAAAGCAAGATCGGATTGCGCAACGAACTAAACTGGCATCGAGGCAACCTGTATCCCTACGGCGCGCCCAAAAAGCCGGGCGCAAATATGCAAGGATTCCGCTATACGGCCGAGCTATCCGGCAATAGAATATTTGCGGAAAAATATTTTATAGACCTGCGTTACCGTTTCGAGTGGGACAGCCCCCAGGATATTGAGGCCCAGAATTCAGGCGAACATGCCGGCGATGAAAACGCCGAAGACCTGTTAGCCGAAGACTCGGATTTTGATTATGTTAAACATCAGTTATCCGCGTCGCTATTGTACAAAACCGCGCCGCGCTTGTCCTTTTTTGGTTTTGCCGTATTGCAGGCCAAACAGTTCCGCCACTGGCGAATATCCGGAAACGGCCCGTTGCGCAGCGATATATTCAGCTATTTTTCCCTTACGGCCAAATACCGCCTGTATAAAAATTTATTTGCCGAACTCTATTTTAATCTGGAAAACAATCACAGCAATCATTCCTATTACCAATATTCCAGATATATTACCGGCGCCGGCCTGCGTTATAAATTTTAGATCGTTGCAAACAGTCAATTATTTGACGCTAAGCGTTAAAATTTTGACGTTCTCTTTGTCCATATCGTTAAAAATCTAACATCTTTTTTCTGCCCTCTTAAATATCTCACTTTTGTTTTTACCGCTAAAGCCTGTAAATCCGCGCTGTTCCGGCATTTTTTGTTTTTTGGCACGATGCTTGAATAATAGCAAGTCAGTTAAAGAATATTAAATGCAAGGAAACCGGATCATGAGAACACTGTCTATTTCGTCTGTTCTATTTTTATTTTTACTTTTGGCCGTTTCCGGCCGCGCCGCTAATAACGCTCTTATTTTTAGCGGTGGAATAAACCACCATTTTTCAACGGCCTTAAGCGAGCAGCCGGCTTCAAAGCCCGGTTTTATCGATGCCTATTCCCTAAGTCTGCAATATAACCGGCAAATAAACGGAACATTTGGCGCCGGCCTTAGAACGATGTTCCACAATTTTAACGCTATGCAGGAAGAAGGCATTAGCGACGCTTCCATCCCTGTGTTTCTTACACTGAACTATCGTTTGTTCGAAATAGGCGCCGGAAATCACATACAGCTTGCGGCCGGCCCGGTATTTCATCTGAATTCAGCAGAAGGTTTTGAAAGCAAGGATTTAAAAAAGTCCTTCGAAACCGGTTATGGGATTGGCCTCTTTAGCGGTTATAGTTTTGGAGTCTGGAGCGTATTAGGCGTCTACGCCGAAGGCGGTTTGTTGTATGAAAAATACAGTTTTAAGAGTACCGTTAAAAATAACAGCAATGTAACGGCGCTTTTTAGCTTAGGCTTTGCGCTTAATTATTAATTCATTCATGTTTAATTAACAAAAGGAGAAGTAAAATGAAGTTATCATTGCGTATTCTGGCCGTTCTGGCCTTGTCGGTGAGCATCGTTTGGTTAAGCGGTTGCAAAAAGAGTAATCCCTATTCCAGTACTTCACTCACCAAATCCAGCACAGCGGTGATGAGCGCCACCAGCAGCCCCAAAGCCGCGAACACAACCGTGGCTGATATCCCGGTAAGCGGCGGCAAGTTGAACGTACAGACGGCCTGGATTAATATCGCCGATCTGCGCATCGAAGAGAATTCCGGCAACGATATTGAACAGCAGGGCGGCGCTAACGACGGCGATCAGGGCGGCGTGGATAATGAATCGCTCGGCGGTAAAGAAGAAAGCGGCGGCATTGAAGACAGCCTGGATGCCGCGGATATTACGGCCGCCGGGCCCTTTAGTTTGGATATCAGCGGCGGTCAGGCGCTTATCGGTTCCTTTGACGTATATCCCGGAACATTCAAGAAAATCGACTTTACCTTCCGGCCTAACACGAATGACCCGTTTTACGGCAAGACCATGGTGATCAGCGGCGAGTTCACATCCGACGCCGGAACCGTTACGCCGTTTACGCTGAAATCGGAATTTTCAAAACAGATTCAAACACAGATTGCCGGCGGGGGAATTACCGTAGCCGCCAATTCAACGGTTGAAGTAAATGTGGTATTCGATCTGGCCGGATGGTTTGGAAATGTTGATTTTTCCACCGCTCAAACAGCTAACGGTCAAATACTGATTGACGCTTCTGACAATGCGGCTTTGCTCGCTGCATTCGAAGCTAATTTAGCCAAATATGTGGAAGTGGAAGAGAAGAAATAACCCCAACACGGAAAGGGCCTTCGGCTTTTTAGAAGGCCTTTTCTTTTATTTACATTTTTTTAACAAAATACTAATTCCAATTAAATCTTAAAAAAGAAAATTGAGACAATGAAGGTTTACTTAATAATCATGTTGCTAATTGGCGGTTCGCTTATAGCATCCGAAAATAGTGTTACGCTTAGCGGTTATGTTTTGGACGCATCCAGCGGTGAATCGCTCATTGGCGCTAATGTGTACTCGGATGGACTTAAGATAGGCACTTCCAGCAATTCTTACGGATTTTATTCTCTCGCAATTCCGGCCGGGCGGAACATCCGCATTGTTTTTTCATACGTGGGCTACAAACCGCAGGTGAAAAAGCTGTTTCTCAAAAAGAATTTAAAACTCACTATTAAACTGACGCCCCGGCCAATATCAGCAGAAGAAATTGTTGTCACGGCGCGCAGGGAAGATGAAAATATTGAGAGAAAACAGATGAGTGTGATAGACGTTCCGGTACGAATGGTAAAACAACTGCCGGCCATCCTTGGCGAGACGGATGTTCTAAAGGTCATACAACTTTTACCAGGCGTTCAGTCCGGCTCGGAAGGAACCACCGGATTTTATGTCCGCGGCGGAAATGCCGACCAAAATCTGGTTTTACTGGATGAAGCCGTGGTTTACAATCCAAACCATCTTTTCGGATTACTGAGCACCTTTAATTCGCGCGCGATCAACAATGTAACCATGATTAAAGGGGGCTTTCCGGCTCAGTATGGCGGACGTTTATCATCTATCCTGAATATTTCGATGAAAGAAGGCAATAATAAAAGCTATCATGTGGATGGCGGACTGGGAGTGATTACTTCCAAACTGACCGTGGAAGGGCCTATTTTAACAGACAAGGCGTCCTTCATCATTTCGGCGCGCAGGACCTATCTTGATTTGCTGTTAAAAGCATTTCCCAGTTTATCAAATACAAAATATTCATTTTATGATCTGAATGCCAAGGTAAATTATAAACTTTCCGATAACGACCGCTTTTTTCTAAGTTTTTTTAGCGGCAGCGATAACGCCGCCTATATCGACGCCAACAGCCTTAATTATGATTTTAAATTTGGCAACAGCACAGGGACGTTACGATGGAATCATCTGTTCGCTGAAAAGTTATTTAGTAACACATCGTTGATTTACAATACGTATTTGATGAATCTGAAAACCAATCAGGGTAATTTTTACTCTGAATTCTATTCGCAGATAAAAGATTTTAGCGCTAAAACCGATTTTGAATATTTTCCCAATCCCGCGCATACGGTAAAATTTGGCGTGCAGTACACGCAGCACACGATTACGCCGACCGGAACGTCAGGTAACATAAAAACCGATTCCCTGGCAACACTTGTAAATGCGGCAAATATACAGAAGAAAAGTGCCGTCGAAGGCAGTATCTATATAAATGACGCCTTTAATATTTCCAAAACCGTTGGGATGAATTTAGGGCTGAGATTTCCCGCTTTCAAAATTAAACAGACTTCTTATTTCGGAATTGAACCGCGGGTTACGCTTAAATATACTTTATCGCCGGTGTCTTCGATTAAGGCCGCTTATACGGTAATGCACCAGTATTTACATCTTGTGCCCAGTTCAACCGCTTCATTTCCAACGGATATTTGGCTTCCCAGCAGTAAAATTGTTAAACCGCAGCGCTCGGAACAATATGCGCTTGGTTATTTTCGCAATTTTGAAAAGAATATATACGAGACAAGCATCGAAGCCTACTATAAAACCATGCAAAACCAGGTTGCCTTTAAAGAAGGCACACACTTGCTGGAACAGATCGATATTGACAGGCAACTGGTTTTCGGTAAAGGATGGTCCTACGGCGTTGAAATGCTGGTTAAAAAAAGAAGCGGCCGCTATAACGGCTGGATATCTTATACGCTTTCCTGGACAAACCAGCAATTCCCTGACCTGAATTTTGGCAAAGTTTTTCCTTTTAAATATGACAAACGCCACGATCTATCGGTAGTTGGTATTTACAATCTCAATAAGAAGTGGTCCGTTTCCGCTGATTTTGTTTTTGCTTCTGGCAACGTGGTCACTCTGCCGGAAGGCCGGGTTAACGTGTACGAAGGCGGAGATTTATATAACGGCGTATTTGACGTTTACACCGGACGGAATAATTATCGGCTGGGGAGCTATCACCGCCTGGATATCACGGCAACCTACAAGTATAAATCCAGTTTATTTAATAAAAACTACGAAAGCGAATTTGTTGTAAGCATCTATAATGTTTACAGCCATCAGAATCCATATTTTATTTATGTGGACGTTGACGGCGTGACACACAAACCATACGCTAAACAGGTTTCTTTGCTTCCCATAATACCAATCGTCAGTTACAATTTTAGGTTCTAAACAAAGAGAAGAATATGAAAATCCTATTCAAAATTCTAATCGTATTTACATTTTTAACAATTAACGGCTGCGAAAAAAACATCGTTCTGCCTCTTCACGATTATAAAAGTCAACTGTCGGTAGAGTGTATCCTGGAGCCGGATAAAGTCCCCGTTTTATATCTTGGGAAAACGGTTTCTTATTTTGATACCCTCAGCACAAATCATGATTTATTTGTGGATAACGCCCGGGTTATTATTAGCAGCCCCAATAGCGAGGATACGCTTAAAGTTACAAGTAAATATAATTACTACCTTTGCCAGAAGGAATACTTTTATCAAGGCGCTGTTCCTGTTGTTCAGGGGCAGATTTATCATTTGAGAATAGAACACAACGGGAATATTTATGAAGCTGATACAGAAACCAATGTGAGCTCCGTTCAGATTGACTCGGTATCGTATGTTGCCAACTTCAGCGATCTGTACGGCGAACACGAAGGCGTGGTGGTTAGCTTTACCGATTTGCCCAATGAGCGAAATTATTATCGTTACAGAATGGATCGGGTATTAACACAATCACAAAAAGGTATTCCTAACTGCGCAACCGGGCCCTATGCGGCTACCGAGCTGGGACGTTCCGTTTATTTTGATACGAATGTGGACGGCGAAAGCCTGACCATTGTCATAGAGCCGGCATTTAAACACAATACAGGCGATACGGCATATATTTACCTGCAAACTTTGGATGCGGCCAGCGCCCGTTTTTTCGACGATTTGGACAGGCAAAAAAGCGCCAAGATAAATCCGTTTATTGAACCGGTGTTTATTACTTCCAATATTCCCGGCGCCTTTGGCATATTCGGCGCCTGTAATTATTCCAGGCCGGTTAAGTTCATTTACCCTGAATAATAGGAGACGTTGCGGTGCCCCATTTTAAAAAAATATTAATCGTCCAGACAGCTTTTATAGGAGATGTTGTTTTAATTACACCGTTGATTAGGGAAACAAAAAATACTTTTCCATCTGCCCTTATAGATGTCTTAGTAATACCCCAGACAAAAGATGTATTAGTGAATAACCCCCATATCAGAAGAATCATCACTTTTGATAAACGAAAAAATAAGTTAAACGCATTTATAAAAACCGTAAGAATCTTACGAAAACAAAACTATGATTTAGCAATTTTGCCGCATAGTTCAGTTCCCACAATATATTTAATGCTATTATCAGGTATTGCCACCCGTGTTGGGTTTGATCGTGGCCATGCGGCGAAATACTTGACTATGAAAGTACCTTATGTAAACGGACAAAACTGGCATGTTACGCAGAAAAATCTGCATTTATTAAACCTATTCAGCAAGAGACAATTCGATATACAAACCGAAATATTCCCTTCTGAGCGGGATAAAAAAAAGGCTGATTCTTATTTGTCAAAGCTTCCTCAAAAGAATCGTCCTGTAATTGCCATTGCGCCGGGTTCCGTGCGAAATACAAAAAAATGGCCTGAAAAACATTATATTGAATTAACAAGATTACTTGGAAACGCTAAGTTCAATATAATTTTTATTGGTAGCAAAGATGAATTTTCATTGTGTAAAAACATAATTGAATCAGCGAATGTTCCAGCCATAAATCTTGCAGGAAAAACCAGCATTATTGAATCTGCTGCAGTTATTCAGAAGTGTGATTTAATGGTTTGCAACGACAGCGCAGCGCTACACATTGCCAATGCTGTCCAAACAGACGTCTTTGCCTTTTTTGGTCCCACCGTTACCGATTTTGGATTTTTCCCCTTTAGAAAAGGAGATCATGTATTTGAATTAGACATGGACTGCCGACCTTGCGGAAGCCATGGAGGAAAAAAATGTCCGTCAGGGCATCATAAATGTATGGAAGATATTACTCCGTCCCATGTTTGTAAAATAATTCAACAGGAATTTAATTATATACATTATTCTCAAAGAAAATATGCAGTCTTGTGATGCTGAAAAAGATTCTCAAAAAGCAGTCTTAATAATATTTCTAAGTCTCATTTTGCGGGCAATTTTAAGCGCCGTTATTCCTCCCGGATTTGATGAGGCTTATTACGGATTGTATTCCTCACATTTAGCATGGGGATATTTCGATCATCCACCGCTTGTGGCTGTTACTGCCGGAATCGGAAGATGGCTTTCTGATAGCTATTCTTCTTTAAGTTTAAGAGCAGGAAGCATAGTATTATTCACATTTACATCAGTAATTATTTACCACAGTGTTAAAGAACTATTTGATTCTGCCAGCGCGGTAATTGCGCTTATCCTGTTAAACACGACTCCTTTCTTTTTCATGGGAATAGGATCGTTTGTTTTTCCGGATAATGCCTTAGCCTTTTTCTGGAGTCTGTTTTTATTTACGATTATTAAATTTCAGAAAAACAAAAATGCAAGATGGCTTATTTTAACGGTATTTGGGTTGGTTTTGCCTTATTGTCAAAATACCACGCCTTGTTTTTATTTTTAGGTCTGTTGTTTTGTTTTATCATGTTAAAAGAATGGCGTGCGTATATAAAAAGCCCTTACTTGTATATAGGTCTCTTACTATCCATTGTAATATTCCTGCCTAATATTCTATGGAATGCTCAGCATGAATGGGCGTCCTATAAATATCAATTCGCCAAAGCAGGAGGGGATTGTCACGTTTCTTTCAATTTGTTTATACAAGGTATCCTTATTCAGATCGGTTATCTCCTGCCCTGGCATTGGTTTGTTCTGTTAGGTTCGCCGTGGGTTGTCTATCGTAAAAAAATGGAAGAAGCCTACACTCTGATTCCATTTATGGTTTTACCAATTGTGATATTCACGGCAATCGGCGCTACTCGTCAGATCCTTCCGCACTGGCCGATGCCGGGCTATCTGACAGCGATTTATTTTGCGGCCGGATGGATAAACAAATGGAAACCTGTTCTTAAAAAGATCTATTTGTATTTCTCGGTATTGATGATGCTTGGCCTGGCTGCCCTTATTAGTATCCAGACCACTACCGGCTTTTTGCGTCTGGACAAAAAAACAGATTTAACTCTGGATGGTCTTTGGTGGAATGAGGTCATTAAGCATCTGGAAGATAAGAAAATGATTCAGGCTAAAAACACATTTTTGTTTACTGACAAATGGTTTACCGGCGGCGAACTGGCCTGGGCAGGAGAAAATAAATACCAAATTACAGTATTAAATTCAACCGCGCCGCACGCTTTTGCCTTTTGGGCCAAACCCGATAGCCTCGTAGGGAAAGATGGCATTTACGTTAGCACGAATCGTTACAACGATTCGCCTAAACTGCTGTACAGCAACTATTTTGAAAAAATAGAGCATGTAGAAAATTTTAATATCTATCGTAGCGGCCAAATTGCAAAAAGATATTATATCTGGAATTGCAGGAATTTGTTAAAACCGTTCGCCTGGCCATACGGCAACCGGTAATTCCGGTTAAAAACGTGGGTATCGTTCGAAGTATATGCTGTATAAATACAGAATAAGGGATGGCAATGAGGAATGGAAAAAATAGACTGATACATTCAAGTTGGTTTTGGTTGCCCATGACGATTGGAATCATACTTATCATTGCCATCATTTTCAGCAATTCCAACAGGGAAATATTTCTTTATATAAATAATATGGCAAACTGGCCCAGCCCAATTATATGGAGTAATTTCACTGTCTTGGGGAATACGTTAATTGCTTTAGTCTTGTTTTTAGCATGGATTCGAAAACGAAACGATTTATTATGGGCCATATTTTTTGCCGCAATTGTATCCATAATCATATCTCATGGATTGAAACATGTTTTAGCAATGCCCCGGCCGCCCGCCATCCTTGGCCAGGATGTTATAACGGTAATAGGACCGGTTTATAAAAGGAATTCTTTCCCATCCGGACATGCAACAACGATATTTACCATCGTCTCGCTTCTTATCTTCACAAGTACAAATACAAAACTTCGTGTGTTCTTGTTTTTTTCTGCAATCCTAATCGCTATATCCAGAGTGGCGGTTGGCGTACACTGGCCAACCGATATTATTGGCGGTATGTTAACAGGTTGGTTCTCTTCATACACTGGCCTGACATTGTATTCAAAATTTCAACAAAAGCTGCCTGAGATACTTTTTTTCCGTTACTTCCGGAATAATCCTGATCTCAGCTATAGTTCTTCTTGGCTTTTTTAAACTTAAATACCCGTCAACGGCCTTATTAAAAAACACTGTTGGAGCTTTGGCAATCATCAATTTAGCCTCAGCATATATGAGACATTATGAAAAAAAGTTCTCCCTCCGGAAAAAGAACAAAAAATTAAGAACAGGATTATCCAGCATATCATACAGACTGGACAAAATGATGACTCTTTGATTGAGCAAAAAACAACTGTCATTGATAATAGCAGAAAAATCATGTCGCAAAGTAAAAATACACTGATTTTTGACACAAAAACTTTAGTAACGGGTTTTATTTTAATTGCACTTTTTGTAAGTATTCAGCAATACTCCCTGGGACCAAAGACGTTTGGTTTAAGTAATAGAACTTATACGCACTACAATAATTATCTTATCTTTAAACATTCATTTAATCATCTAAAAAATAATCGGGATTTGTACAATCAATATCCTAAAGAATATTGGGATTATTATAAATACAGTCCAACATTTGCATTGTTTATGGCGCCGTTTTCGCTACTATCTAATCTACCAGGGCTTTTTTTGTGGAATTTGCTCAATGTTTTGATGTTATTTATAGGTGTTTGGAAATTTCCTCTAAATTCAAACTTAAAGCTCTATATTCTGGGATTCAGTATTATTGCAGTGATCACTTCTCTGCAAAATGCGCAAAGTAATATCTTAATTGCCGGCCTGATCATTCTTAGTTTTAATTTTTTGGAAGAAGGGAAAAGCATGCGGGCGGCTCTGTTTATTGCAATTACGGTTTATATTAAACTCTTTGGTCTCGTGGCATTTTCTTTAATGTTGTTTTATCCCAAAAAATTCAAGTCTTTGTCTTATTCTTTTCTATGGGTGATACTATTAGGGCTGTTGCCTCTATTAGTTGTTTCACCCGCCCAGCTCATTTTCTTGTATAAAAGCTGGTTTGCGCTTTTGCTGAAAGACCATACATCTTCAATGGGCATGTCTGCCATGGGTTTGTTAGGCGCCTGGTGTTCAATTAATGATCAAAATCCAAAGGACTTTGGGCGTCTTTTATTGTTTTGCTTTTTACAGTGTGTGTGTATATCATGGTAGTTTTGAGATCGCTGTGCCCCAAAAGTTCCTGGATTGTTCGTATGTCATAATTGGCTTGTAACAGATGGCTGGCAAAACTGTGGCGAAAGGTATGGGCCGTTGCTCTCTTGGTAATTTTTGCTTTATAAACAGCTTTTTTGATCGCTTTTTGAACATGACTGGGGTGTAAATGATAGCGTTTTCGTTCATCTGTTTCAGGGACAACCGTTAATGATTTGGCTGGAAATAACCATTGCCAGATAAATTCTTTTGATGCATTGGGAGATTTTTTCTCGAATGCGCCAAACATGAATGTGCCATGATACCCTGATTTTAAATCGATCTCATGTAAGTTATGAACACGATCAACCTGGGCCCTGAGCTCATCTAAAATTGACGCAGGAAGCGGTACAGTACGATCTTTTTGTCCTTTGCCGTCATGAACGGTCAGAATAATGGCATCGAAATTCAAATGATTGATACGCAATTGCAGACATTCAAAAAGCCGAAGCCCGCAGCCATACAGGAGCTTTACAACCAGGTCATAAGGATAAGGAAGGTGCTGCAGAATGCGATCAATTTCCTCGCGAGACAAGACGACAGGAATATATTTTCTCTGTTTCGCCCTGACAACCCCTTCAACCTTAAACTCCTTGTGTAAAATGTGCTTGAACAGAAAGAGTAACGCGTTAAAAGCTTGATTCTGGGTTGAAGGTGAGACTTTTCGTTTAACCGCCAGATGTGTCAAGAATGACTTTACATCATCAATTGTTAACGATTCAGGCGCTTTCTCATGAATGAAATTCTGAAATTGTCTGACCCAACCTGCGTATGCTTTGTATGTTTTAGGCGAATAATGAAGCACTTTTATTGCCGTATCCAAATCGTTATAAATTTTTGCCCATAACTTTTTCTCTTTTGTTAAGCCAACGGAAGATTTCTGTCTGGCTTTATTATTTTGATTTGCCGGTTTATTAAACGTATCAAGGTTTTTTAGTTCGTAATACAAACGGATCGCATGAGAAGCCTGACTTTGCTGCCGGGGAGTTTGATTTTTCTCATGCAGTTTTCTAATAAAAAGGGGCAAAGAACTATGGCGGGCAGGATCATGATGATATTTGCTGCAAAAATCGAGATAGAAGCGAAGCCACTTCACATAGTAATTGTGGCTGTGTGGTGGAACGTCACGTTGCTCCAACAACCGAACATAACCGTTTCTCAATTGTGTGG
>CAZIBE010000076.1:0-17607 GCA_964536685.1 uncultured Calditrichaceae bacterium
AGAAGATAGCAACACAAATCAGGCATTTTCAAAAACATTATTTAGGACGGATGTGACCGCTCTGGTAATAAAACTGGCATTTTAGTACAATATTTTTTACTATTAGTGAGTCTGCTCTAAAAATTAGTTTTTGCCATTTCGAACGCAGTGAGAAATCTTATATCCTCAATAAAAACAATAGATTTCTCGTCGCTTTGCTCCTCGCGGCAAAGGCCGTCCCGTTTTCCGCCACGGAGTGATCCCTACGGGAAAGGAACCACTTCGTGGCGGGAAAATGACAGTGAGAGACCTTTTTAGAGTGAACCCATTAGTCGAAAGAAAAAACAGGATATAATAGATATGAATTTAGAACAAATCATCGATTACCTGTCCCGCGACGCGGATTTTCAGAAAAATCTCACCAAATGGCTGACTTTTGAGCCCAGAGAAGGGCGATATAGCGATTTCCCCGATGGCGCAGATGCGCGATTAGTCGACGCTTTAAGAAAAAAGAAGATCGACCAATTATATATTCACCAAAAACGCGCCTACGAAGAAGTCCGGGCCGGCAGGAATGTCATCATCGTAACGCCTACCGCGTCGGGTAAAACACTCAGCTACAATCTGCCTGTTTTCCAACATATTTTAAACCATCCTCAGGCTCGGGCGCTCTATTTGTTTCCTACCAAGGCGCTGTCGCAGGATCAGGTGCACGAGGCGCAGGAACTGGTAAAATTGTTAGATGCGGACATCAAAACGTTTACTTTTGACGGCGACACACCGGTGGATATCCGCCGCACTATTCGCAGCGCCGGGCACATCGTGGTGACCAATCCCGATATGCTGCATCAGGGGATTTTGCCGCATCACACGCTGTGGATTAAACTGTTTGAAAATCTGAAATTTATCGTGCTGGATGAAATCCATGCTTACCGCGGCGTATTTGGCAGCCATCTGGCCAATGTAATTCGCCGGATGAAACGCTTGTGCCGCTTTTACGGCAGCGAGCCGCAATTTATTTGTTCCAGCGCCACCATTGCCAATCCAAAAGAACTGGCCGAAAATATTTTGGAAGAAGAAGTCGTGCTAATTGACGAAAACGGCGCACCGCGCGGAAAAAAACACTTTTTGTTTTACAATCCGCCGGTGGTCAATCGGGAGTTGGGTCTGCGCCGTTCGGTAGTTAGTGAAGTAAAACAAGTAGTGCGCAAATTAATGCCCACCGGCGCGCAAATCATTGTATTTGCCCGCAGCCGGTTGCGGGTGGAAATTTTAGTGACCTACCTGCGCGAGACGGCTAAACAATTGCATATTAATCCACTGTTAGTGCGCGGCTACCGCGGCGGCTATCTACCCAAAGAACGGCGCGAAATTGAACGGGGCTTAAAAAACGGTACTATCCGCGTGGTAGTCAGCACCAACGCCTTGGAGCTGGGTATCGATATCGGCCAGTTGGACGTAAGTATTCTGGCCGGCTATCCGGGTTCGGTGGCCAGCGCCTGGCAGCAATCGGGGCGCGCCGGACGGGGACGAAAAACTTCGATGACCATTTTAGTTGCTTCCAGCTCGCCGCTGGATCAGTACATTATCGAACATCCCGATTATTTCTTCCGGAAAAATCCGGAAACGGCGCAGTTAGATCGCGAAAATCTGCCTATCTTAATGAGCCATTTAAAATGTGCCGCCTTCGAACTGCCCTTTGAAGAAGGCGAAGAATTTTCACCGGGCATTACTGCGCAATTGTTAGATTTTTTAGCAGACGAACGCGTGTTGCGTAAAGCCGAGGGTAAATATTTTTGGATGCGTGAAATTTATCCGGCCGAGGAGGTCAGCCTGCGTAGCGCCGCCGCAGAAAATGTGGTCATCGTAGATACCAGCGTTCCCGACCATCGCGTTATCGGCGAAATGGATTTATTTTCCGCGCCCGAGTTGATTCACAAAGACGCCATATACATTCACGACAGCGTGCAGTACCATGTGGATGATTTGGATTGGGATGAGAAGAAGGCCTATGTGCATAGGGTGGACAGCGATCACTACACAGACGCCATTACTAAAACCGATTTAAAAGTACTGGATATCTTTCAGGAAAAAGCCGAAAAAAACAGCGGTTACCAAAAGTTTTTTGGCGAAGTTGCGGTGACCCGCGTGACTACCGGTTACAAAAAAATAAAATTTCATACACACGAAAATGTCGGCATGGGGCGCGTATATTTACCGGAAATGGAAATTCAGACCGCGGCCATGTGGTGGATTTTCCCTGACCGCCTGTTCAACGATCCCTATTTTAAGGAATCGGTCATCGGCGAGGGATTGAAAGGCATCGCTTACACTTTGGGCAACTTGATCCCGTTGCACATCATGTGTGATGTGAGCGATATCGCCGTAGTGCCGCGCGTCACTGATCCATTTACGCACAAACCGACTATTTATGTGTACGATAAATATCAGGGCGGTATTGGTCTGGCCCAAAAGCTGTTTGCCATTGAACGGACGGTTTTGCGGGCGGTGCGCGACCATATTACAAGCTGCGGCTGCCGGCATGGCTGTCCCAGCTGTACCGGACCGGCGTTGGAAGGCGGATTGTTTGGCAAAGAAAGCGCCTTGAAAATTCTGGATTTACTCGATTTGGAAATTTAAACGAGCAGCCTGCGATGGATTTAAAGAAGAAACTCGATTTTTATCGTCAGCAAAACATCCCGCAAAAACAAGGGAAATCCTTGGTTTCACCGTCTTTGCAGGCGCTGGCCGCTGAATTAGGAGGAGAAATTTGCACACCTTCTGCGCCATATCTTAAAATTACCCGTGTACACGAACTTACCTGCTGCGATTCCATACCGCAAACAATCCGCAGAAATTACATAAATCGTTTACCACAGGGCGGGGAAGTGGATTTACAACGCTGCCTGTTTTTTGATTTGGAAACTACCGGTCTGGCCGGCGGAGCGGGCACGTTTGCCTTTTTACTTGGTTTTGCTTTTTTTGAAGAAAAACGTTTAAAAGTGGTGCAATATTTTTTACCGGACTACGGACGGGAATATTATCTGTTCCGGGAATTGCAGGAAATACTGGATTCTTTTGCCACCTTAGTTTCCTTTAATGGCAAGAGCTATGATCTGCCGCTGCTTAAAAGCCGTTTTGTGCTCAACCGCATCGAATGGCAGGGGCGCCGCCTGCTGCACTTCGACTTACTGCATGCGGCGCGCCGCCTGTGGAAAGACAGCTTTCCCGCCTGTGACTTGGGTACGCTGGAGGAGAACTTGCTTCGGCGGCGGCGTAACGATGATATTCCGGGCGCGTATATTCCGCAGGCCTATTTTACTTTTTTACAGACTGGTGTTGTGCATGATATAAAGCGCATCATTCACCATAATTATCTGGATTTGGTTTCGCTTGCCGAATTGCTTATCCGGGTGGAAGAGGTTCAGCACAATCCTGAGCTGTTGGATGATGCAGCGTTGCAACGCTTTTTAAATTTAGCCTTTTTGGAAAATGATCTGGAATTGTTTGAGCGATTGACTGTTATTTTACAGCAAAAGGGCAGTGATATTCCTGCTAAAGTTAAAGCGTGGCACAGTCTGTTGCACAAACGGAGAGGAACCTGGCCGCAAGCCGTGGCTTTATGGCAGGAATTAATTACCAGTTCGGAATTTTCATTTTTTGCTTTGGAAGAACTGTCCAAATATCAGGAGCATATACGCCGGGCAGCCCATAAAGCCCTGGAATTTACCGAAATAGCCTTGCGCAAATTGGAAATAATAAGCGAGCTGAATCCCTATTCTGTACCGGTGAAATTGGTGGAGTCGTTTAAACATCGCCGTAAGCGTTTGCTGCAAAAAATTTCTTGACTGTTTAAACACTTCAATGTATATTTTTGCACTGTATCCTTCCCCGATTACATTAATTTAATATGGAGGCATTATGAAATATCAGAACCTGGCTCAAATGTTTTTTGAAAAACGGGATACCTTCTCGGATAAGCCAGCTTACATGTACAAAGAGGGCGGCAAATGGATTTCAATCACATTTAAGGACGCTGTGGATAAATGTGAAAAAATTGCTGCCGGATTGGCTTCTTTGGGCGTAACGAAAGAAGACCGTGTAGCCATAATTTCCCCAAACCGTGTAGAATGGGCATTGACCGATTACGCTGTACAATCTTTGGGAGCCTTATTGGTGCCTATTTATCCCTCTTTGCTGCCGGAGCAGGTTAAGTATATTTTAAACGACTCCGAAACGAAGGTGGTAATCGTTGCCGATTCAATACAAACCGAAAAAGTGGATGAAATGCACGAAGGCTTGAATACGGTAAAAGATTTTTTTGTGCTGGACGATATCGAGGAAGGAATTAAAGAACCCTGGAAACATTTTAGTGATCTGCAAAATATGGGCGAAGAGTTTTTAAACAAAAATAATGATTATGTAGAACAACAAATGAAAGAGGTGACGCCTGAGAACTGGGCGACCATTATTTACACTTCGGGAACAACCGGCGAACCTAAAGGGGCGATTTTAACCCACGGCAACTTTCTCTCAAATGTAGAAGGTTCTCTAAGCGTAATCGATATTTATTCTGAAGACACCTTTTTATCCTTCCTGCCTTTAAGCCATGTATTTGAACGAATGGCTGGTCACTATCTGAGCTGTTACAACGGCTGCACGGTAGCCTATGCCGAGAGCATCGATACAGTTGCCGGGAATCTCCTGGAAATTAAACCGACGATAATGGTCTCGGTGCCTCGTCTGTACGAAAAGATTTACGCCAAAGTACTGGAAGGCGTTGAAGCCGGTTCTGGCCTGAAACGTAAAATCTTTTATTGGGCTATGAAGATCGGCAGTGAATACATCAATCGCGTAATGATGCATCGCACCATATCTTCCGGATTGCAATTTAAACGGAATCTGGCCTACAAATTGGTGTTCAGCAAACTGTACGAAAAGGTCGGCGGGCAAATCCGCTTTATGATCAGCGGAGGAGCGCCCTTGGCTAAGGAAATCGCCGAGTTCTTTGGCGCAGCGGGTTTGCTGATTTTAGAAGGCTATGGTTTGACTGAGACCTCGCCGGTAATCGCTGTAAATACCGTGAATAATTTTAGATTCGGTACAGTTGGACCTGTATTGCCCAACGTGGAAGTTAATATTGCCGAGGATGGCGAAATCCTGACCCGCGGACCTCATGTGATGGTGGGTTACTTTAAAAAGGAAACGGAAACCAAAGAAGCCATCGATGAAGAGGGTTGGTTCCATACAGGCGATATCGGTATTATTGACGAAGACGGCTTTTTGAAAATTACTGACCGTAAAAAGAATATCATCGTAACCTCCGGAGGCAAAAACATTGCCCCGCAGCCCATCGAGAATAAGCTGATTACCAGTCCCTATATCGAACAGGCGGTAGTGATTGGCGATAAACGTAAGTTCTGCTCGGCTATTCTGGTGGTGGCCGAGGATGCTATTAAAAAATGGGCCACGGATAACAATATTTCGTTCTCGGATTACTCTGAACTGATTAAAAAGCCCGAAGTGAAACAATTATTACGTTCGGAAGTAGACCGGCTTTCGGTTAATTTGGCCCGTTACGAGACGATTAAAGATTTTGTTATTTCACCGCGGCTGTTTTCCATCGACAGCGGCGAGCTTACACCTTCGTTAAAGGTTAAACGTAATGTGGTGGAAAAGAATTTTGCCGATGAAATTGCCGCTATTTATCAGGAATAGCTTGAAGCAATAAGTCAGTTGTATATTAACGAGCCGGCGTATTTTTACGACCGGCTTTTTTTGTATCTGTCTGTCGTTTTGAAAATTTGGGTTCTATGTCGTTTTGCGTGGAAAATAAACGGAAAACTACCTGTCAGTTGACGGACTGGCAGAAGGCCGGGGCTAATCACTACAAGAAACAGAATAATTGACTTAAAACATTGACTATCTTTTAATCTAATTATACGGTTTAAAGCGATAAATGAATGAGAAAGAACCGGGCGCATAACAATGAACGATATTTCTCAATATTGAAAAGCAAGAGATGGATTTTACAATAAATGAGAAATTAATCACAAGCTATATTTTTATTAAAATCGTAAACTCCCTTTTTGCAAGGCTTCGGGCAATAGAATCTTAAAATACTTTTGGCACGCTATTTGTGAAATAATTAACAGAATCTGTGCTAAAGTTAAAGGATTGCCCATGCAAAAAAATATTAAACAGGCCTATTTTATCGAGCGGGAAAATGTTTACCGGTTTATTGACTACCTTAAAGGAAAAGGTGAGCTGTTAGCGCCGCAAAAAAAAGGACGCCATTCCTTTTCTTATGTTACCGTTGACAAAGCGGTTAATGTGGTGCTTGATTATCCGCGCACCATTCAGCCGCTTAAAAAGTTTTTTCTGCCGCCGCGGGAAACACTGCTTAATTTTAAGCGCTCCAGCAATACATTTGTTGAGGAGGAAAAACCGCCTGAAAACAAAAAACGTATATTTTTCGGCATCCATTCCTATGATATGCAAGGCGTGCTCAGGTTGGATTACAGCTTTTCCAGCGGCAATCCGGAAGCCAATTACTTACAGAGAAGAGCCAACTCTACTTTCATCGGTATCTCTTACCAACCGGATGCCCATCATTTCGGAGCTTCGGTTGGAATTGCCATTGATGAAACCGAAGGTTTTAGTCTCTTTTTTAAAAGAAAAGATTCCGGATACGAAATTTGGGTACTGGATGATGAAGGCCGGGAATTATTAAATGATTTTCCCGTAAAACTTAAGGAAACGACTCCAACCGTTAACAACGCAAATGGGTTCATTGCTAAAGTAAAAGTCCATTATAATCGCCTGCCGCAAATATTTCAGCATGTCTATCACTCGGATGTGTGGAAAGACCTTGCCGAACGCTGCGTTGGCTGCGGGACGTGCAATTTGCTTTGTCCCACCTGTTACTGTTTTGATGTACGCGATGAAGTAGAGCTGGATATGGAATCGGGCAAGCGGGAACGGTTCTGGGACGGATGTATGCTGAACCGTTTTGCTGAGGTAGCCGGCGGAGAAGATTTTCGCGATAAACTGCATCTGCGCACCCGCCATCGTTTGTACCGGAAGTTCAAATACATTTCGGAAAAATCCGGCGAAATTCATTGTGTGGGCTGCGGACGCTGTTCCAAATATTGTCCGGCAGATATCAGTATGGTTAACACCATTAACGCGCTGATTGACGATTATAATAAAAAACATATTAAACAATCACATTCCTGAAGAGGGAAGGCTTATGGAACAAGCACAAGTTGAAGGGCAAACGCTGTATAGCCCGATCATCTCGCAAATAATAAAAGTTGAAAATCTCACCGAGCTGGAAAAACGCTTTGAAATTGTCCTGCCCGAAAACCGAACCTTGGGTCATAAACCGGGGCAGTTTGTGGAAGTTTCTATCTTTGGCTTTGGCGAAGCGCCCATTTCTATTTGTTCGTCGCCCACACGGGATCGAACCTTTGAGCTGACCGTGCGCAAAGTAGGTCGCTTTACGGAAGAAATGCACCGTTTAAGGGAAGGCAGCCCGATTGGCATTCGCGGGCCGTTCGGCAATGGATTTGATGTCCATGATTTTCAGGGAAAGGATATTTTGTTTATCGCCGGCGGTATCGGTTTGGCGCCGTTAAAATCACTGATAGACTACACGCTTGACCGGCGCGATCAATTTAACCGGATTATTCTTTTATATGGAACTAAACAGCCGCAGGATATTTTATTTCCCAAAGAAGTCGCAGCGTGGCAGAAGCGTGATGATATTGAATTTCACCTTACAGTAGACCGTGCAGACGCCAGCTGGAAAGGCCCTGTAGGCGTAATTACAACTTTAATTCCGCCCTTGGAGCTAGACCAGCAAAATACGGTTGCCGCCATTGTCGGCCCTCCGGTGATGTATAAATTTGTGGTCATGTCGCTTAAGGGCAAACGCATTCCCGACGAAAATATTTATATGTCGTTGGAACGGCGCATGAAATGCGGCGTCGGCAAATGCGGCCATTGTCAGATTAACGATTCCTATGTATGTCAGGATGGACCTGTCTATCATTATCCCAGAGTAAAAGAGCTGGAGGAAGCCATATGAGCGCCACCCAAGCAAAAACTAAACCTAAGGTTGCCTTCTTCGATTTTACCAGTTGCGAAGGCTGCCAGCTCAATAAACTGAATTTTGAGAATGATTTGTTAGATATTCTGGAATTAGTGGATATTGTAGAATTCCGCGAAGCTATGGACGACAAAGCGGATGAATATGATATTGCTTTTATCGAGGGCAGCATCAGTACGCCAACCTGCATCGAGCGAATTCATGATATTCGCCGGCGCAGCAAAATATTGATCGCTCTGGGACAGTGTGCAGTCTCCGGCGGAGTCAATGCCATGAAAAACAACCAGCCATCGGAATGGGTGCGGGAAACGGTTTACGGTGAAGATAAATATCTGTTCCCGTCTATCCCGGCTATGCCGGTTAGCGCTGTCGTAAAGGTGGATTATGAAGTGCGCGGCTGTCCCATGAGCGCTAAAGAATATCTGCATATTTTTAAATCTCTGGTGTTAGGCCGCCAGCCGGAACTGACGGACCAGGCGGTTTGTGTGGAATGCAAGCTCAAAGAGAATGAATGTGTTCTGGATAAAGGCATATTCTGCCTTGGCCCCATCACGCGGGGCGGCTGTGACGCCATTTGCCCGAGTTTCGGCCAGTACTGTACGGGTTGCCGCGGTCTGGTTTCTAATGTTAATAAAAACGGCGCCGTGGAAATGTTGCGGAATCACGGCTTTTCCACAGAAGAAGCAATGAAGCGCATGGCCATGTTCAATACCAACGAGTTAAAAAAAGAAATCAACTGGGGGCGAGAATGAGTCGTGACTTGCAAATAAACGTACATCATGTAACGCGCGTCGAAGGACACGGAAATATCGTAGTGGATATGAAAAACGGTGTATTATACAAAGCACAACTTGATATTGTGGAGCCGCCGCGCTTTTTTGAAGCCATGCTCAAAGGTCGCAGCTTTTTAGAGGCTGCTATCATTACTTCACGTATCTGCGGAATTTGTTCCTTAGGACATCAAATTACTTCCTTGAAAGCCACGGAAGCGGCCCTGGGGCTTGAAATTTCCCGGCAGACGGAGATTTTGCGCAAAATTTTAGTACACGGCGCCACCTTTCAGAGCAATGTATTGCATGCCCTGTTTTTAGCCGCTCCCGATTTTTTACGAGTCGGTTCGGTATTTCCCTTAATCGAAACGCACAAAGAGGTCGTATTGGCCGCGCTAAGGCTGAAACGTCTGGCCAATGATATTGGCGATCAAATCAGCGGAAGGGCTGTTCATCCCATTTCCTGTGTGCCCGGAGGGTTCACCAGATTGCCAGGCGAAGAAGAATTGATCGCGTTGCGCGAGAATCTGGTGAATAAGGGCTTGCCGGACGTTGATTTTGTGTTGGATGTACTGGCTTCCCTTAAAACGGAAGTGCCGGCTTTTAAGCGTGAAACGGAATACATCAGCGTTTATAATGACAGAGAATACGCCTTGTACGACGGGAAAATCTGTTCGTCCGATGCCGGACTGTTCCCTGTGGAAGATTACCTAAAAGTAACCAACGAATTCATCGTACCTCACTCTACCAGCAAGCATGCCCGTTTTAACCGTGATTCGTATATGGTTGGCGCTTTGGCGCGCTTTAACAACAGTTATGATCTCCTGCGTCCAGAAGCTAAAAAGGCCGCTGAAAAATTAGGAATTAAAGCGCCGGATTATCATCCTTACCACATTACACTGGCACAAATGGTAGAAGTAGTGCATTGCGTGACGGATACTATCCATTTAATCGATGAATTATTAGAAAAAGGCATCGAACAGGAGGAACCAAATCAGGAAATTAAATATTACGGCCGGGGGATTGCCGCTACCGAAGTGCCCAGAGGAATCCTTTTTCATGATTATACATATAACAGAAAAGGGATGATTGAGGCGGCCAACTGTATCATACCTACCGGACAGAACCTGGCAAATATCGATGATGATATGAAAAAGTTAGTTCCTGAAATTCTGGACGAAGGCAAAGAAGAAATAACGCGTAAGCTGGAAATGCTGGTCAGAGCATATGATCCTTGTATTTCCTGTTCTGTCCACATGTTGGATGTGGAATTTATCGAATAGGTGCTGAATGTTAAAAGTAATCGGTCTGGGTAATCTTTTGCGTGGCGACGACTGTGTCGGACCGGTAGTCGTTCGGGAAATAGCAGAAGGCGTTCATGCGGCTTCGATGCAGGCCATCGACGCCGGAGCCGACGCCTTTATCCTGTTGGAACATCTGTTGGGCAGCGAACCGGTACTTATAGTGGATTGCGCCGATATGGGGCTTAATCCGGGACAATTCGTCAAATTCGAAGTTACGGAAGCCAATCTGAAACAGCTCTCTTCGAGTATTTCACTGCATGGATTCAGCTTTGCGGAAGTTTACCAAATGGCCCGTAAGATGGGCCGGCCTGCGCCCTGCACCGTTGTAGGCGTACAGCCGAAGACCATTGATTTCAATAGTACTATGTCTTTTGAAGTGCGGCAAAATATTCCGCTAATCATCGACGCAATTGTGGAGGAGGCAAAAAAATATGGCTAAAGCCAAAATACTGATTATCGACGATGATATCGATTTAGTCGAGGCCATGCGAATTTCTTTGGAAAACGCTGGATTCGAAATTGTGGACGCTCAGAATGGCAAACGCGGTTTACAGATAATAGAATCGCAAAACCCGGATTTAATCATTTTGGATGTTATGATGGGTACGCTGGATGAAGGGTTCCATATCGCCTATCAAATCCGTCACGATCCGCAAATGGCGGATATTCCCATCATCATGCTGACGGCTGTGGGGCAGGAGACCGGCTTTGAATTCAATAAGGAAAAAGACGAAGATTTTTTACCGGTCGATGATTTTCTGGAAAAGCCGGTGGACCCTGATTTGTTGATCGAAATCGTAAAAAAGAATCTGGGCATGTAAACGCTTTCTCCCGATAGCGAGAACCTTTCTTCAAAGAAAATCAGTGAAGGTTTAGGTTGGACGAATTGATTGCAATACCTCAATAACCAAATTGTCATTCCCAGCAATCTTTAAGCGGGAATCCATTTAGATGGTATTATGGATGGATTCCTCCCACAAAGGCGGGATTGGGGATGACAAAACTACTTACTCGTCACAGAAGCAGAACGCTTAATTTATTTTTTTCTTGAACAACTGTTCTGAGTTTGGCAAATTACATCTGTAGTAATGCTGCAATTTTATCAGGGGGATAGTGTACCATATCCGGAAGGATTTATGCCGATTTCTCAGATTGACCAAATCATCTCAGAAAAATTTCCTTTTCTTAACACCAACCTGCTTTATTCCAGGCTGCAATGGTCGATCAGACTGCGCTGGCTGGCCATTGCCGGCTTCTTCCTCATTAGCTTTGCCATACGTTCTGTATTTAAGCCAGATTTGCCCTATACCAATATCTGGTTTCTATTAATAATATTGGGCGTTATTAATCTTATTTATATCGGGCAGATTAAATGGAGCCGTGAGCTGGGTTTTAAAGAAGAAATCACTTTTTTGCAGGTTCACATTGTGGTGGATATCGTGATTCTTACTTTATTGATCCATTTCAGCGGAGGTGTGGAAAATCCTATTTATTTCTTTTATATCTTCCATATCGTTCTAAGCAGTATTTTATTTCATCCTAAAAAGGCTTTTTCCTTCACTACGTTGATCGTATTTCTTTTTCTGACAGTCATTGTGCTGGAATATTCTAAAATTATTACTCATTACAGTTTGTTTGATATTAATATTTATCATAAAAAGCTGGCCCTTGTTCTGATTATCCTGGTGTTTACGGTTAGTATGTATACTACTACCTATATCTGTACCACTTTCATGCAAATCTACCGGCAAAGTAAACGCATCATTAACGAGCAATACAGGCAACTATTGAAACAGGAAAAGGAAAAAGCACAATTCTTCCGCTATGCCTCTCACGAACTGAAATCACCGATTATTGCCATTAAAACCTCGCTGGATGTGGTCAGAAAAACATACCGGTCGCAGCTTCCGGCTGAAGGCCTCGGGCTGATTGAGCGCAGCGTCAAAAGAGCCGGTCAAATGCTGAATATTATTCAGGAACTTTTACAGCTTACCAGAGCGGGCGACGCCATTCCCGTTGATGAAAAAAAAACGCTGAATCTGATCGCCATTTTAGAGCAGGTAATGGATAGCGAGCAAACGCTGGCCCGCTCCAAAAACATTTCCGTAGAAAAACAGATTAGCGCATCCTCAGTGCAAGTGCAGGGCAGGGAAGAGGATTTTAAAGCGATTCTTCAGAATTTAATTAGCAATGCTATTCGGTATACGCCGCAGGATGGGCATGTAAAAGTTATTCTGAAAAAGGATGCACGGTATGTAAAATTTAAAGTTGAGGATACAGGAATCGGTATCGACGAAAAAGATCTGAAAAATATTTTTAAGGAATTTTACCGTTCGGAAAATGCCCGGCAAATGGTTAATTACGGAACAGGCCTGGGGTTGAGTTTAGTGAAGCAATTAGTTGAGCGTTACCAAGGGACTATTGACGTAGGTTCGCAATTAAACAAAGGAACACAATTTTATATTAAAATACCTTGTACTTAATGTTTCGGTTAATTAACTTTCCTATACGAATTGCGCTAATGATATCTGACAAACAACGGAAAGCTATTTAGGAAAATAAAAATGAAAATAGGCGGTATTGTTGAACAAAAAGATTTGGCCTTGTATTCAATTATGTCTTTGCCCGATCGTCCGGGCATGGCCGGAAAAGTATTAAAAGTATTTGCCGATAATGCAGTTAATTTGCAATATGTCACAGAGAGCACTTCCAGAGACGGTACGGCCATTCTGGCCTTCTGTGTAAATTGTGCAGATAAAGAAAAAGTAGATAAACTGCTCCTCGAAAACATTGAACACAATAAAATTCAAATAAAAAAAACGGAAAACGTATCTCTTTTGGGCATTTACGGACCGCATTTTCGCGAAAAGCCATCCATTGCCGCCAGATTTTGTGAGACGTTAGGTTCGGCAGGAATTAATATATTAGGCATTTCCAGCAGCATTTCAACGATTTCCTGTATTGTTGACATTCGTGATTTCGACCGTTCCCGCGACACCTTGCTGTCGGTTTTTGAACTGCCGTAAAATTCATGGCCGGCCTCTTGTAGATAAAAGGAGACCGAATGCCGCACAGTTCATCTGATGATATTAAAGCCATAGTAACGATTATTTTATGTGGAACTTTAGGTTCTGTCGCTGTTGAATTAATTGTCTTTGGGAGAACAGCGCTTAATTTTAATTCTATGGCTTTTCAATTTGTCGTTTTGGGTTTTCTGGCTTCGGCGCTTTTTTCATTAGTTCTGTTTAATCGTCTTAGAGATGCCATATTTGCCTTCCTTTTAATTCTGGCCCTGGATTTAATGTTCATCGGCGGCAAGTTCTGGATAACCCATGTTTTATATTTTCTCAGTGTAGGCGCATCGATTTATGTGTTTCAGCATTATCTGTTCAGGCGAATGGAGCGGATGCTCTATTTTCGGCCTGTGTTGTTAGGCATTGTTTTGGCGATGGCCTTTCTGTTAGATACTCTTATTCTAAGTTGGATTTATCTGAAACCGGGCAGCGGCGTAGCTCTTTTCCGTAACATGCCCGTTGGCTTGTTAATAGGCCTGAGAGTTGGTGCTGGAGCGGAGGCCGCCTTATATCTCATATTAAAAGAAAATAATATAGCATCCATATAATTTACTAGCAATCATATTAGCCTGCGGCTCTTTTAGTTTTACTATAAACTACACCTTCCAGCGTATATATGGCCAGGGCCGCCCAGATGATGATAAATCCGGTTAAACGGGCGCCGGTAACGGACTCGTGGTAAAGCCAGACGCCCACTAAAAATTGCAGCGTCGGCGCTATGTATTGCAGTAAACCCAGTAACGAAAGGGGAATTCTTCGGGCCGCGGCCGTGAATAACAACAAGGGAATAGCTGTCACTGCACCTGAAAAAGCAAGCAGCAAAAACGTTTGAGAATCGTAGGCAGAAGTTACTGCTTCTACACCGCCACGTAAGAAAAGAAGGCCCAGGAAAGCCGGCAGTACCAGGAGTGCCATTTCTGTGGATAACCTGCCTATAGAACCCAACGGCGCCGTTTTGCGCACCAATCCGTAGAATCCAAACGTAAGAGCTAAGGTAAGCCCGATCCACGGGAAGGCGCCATATTTAACAGTAAGATAAAGCACACCGATGGCAGCAATTAAAATAGCCGCGGTTTGTCCTCTGCGCAGTCGCTCTTTAAGCAGCAGTACGCCCAGTACAACATTGAGCAGAGGATTCATGAAATAACCCAGGCTGGCTTCTACGATATAGCCGTTATTCACCGCCCAGACATAGGTAAACCAGTTCAATGAAAGGAGTAAACCGCTAAGCAGGAAAATCCCCAGAGTACGCGGTTGGCGCAGCACTGCTTTAAATCGTCCCTTTGAAGAACGGAACAGAAAAATAATAAACATAAACACAAAAGACCAGATGATGCGGTGCAGAATAATCTCTGTGGCCGGTATCTTTTCTAACAATTTCCAGTAGATGGGAAAAAATCCCCACAATAAATAAGCTGACAAGCCGAAAATAATGCCGCTATTCACGCCCGCTCCTCAATTAAGGTAATCAGTAAACAGGAACCCCGTATTAAAAGAGTTCTAAACATCAGGGTTGCCATGCAGGATTTTTACTGATGTAATAATATTTCCCGGTTCCGGTACCCGGTTCAAACTTATAAATTTAATTGATTAACTAAACTTTTGTAAATTTTGGTACTCAACAAAATTGTTCCAATTTACTTACGGAAAAATTAACTAGTAACTATCCCACGAATTTATTCGTTGGTAAACACATAAAAAACTATTATATACCGATCAGTAAATGGTTTACCCTGAAGGGGCTCCTGTGGCGCAAATAAAGGTAATCGGTATCATCCCGATAAATCGGGATTTCGTACAAAACACTCAACTCTCAGGATGAAATGGTTTGTATTCAAACCATTTCTTTCCGAGTATATTGAAATCGTTTAAACGATTTCAGTGCGGCTAAGTTTAATTTACCCCCCACGATTAAAATCGTGGACTAAAAAATTTCATTATCCGGAAAAATTTATTTTTACAAAAGTTGAGTCTGCTCTAAAAACCAGTTTTTGTCATTTTCCCAACGGGACCACTTTCGTGGCGATCCCGATTCATCGGGATGAGAAATCTTATATCCTAAATAAAAACAATAGATTTCCCGTCGCCTTGCTTCGTGGTGGGAAAATGACAGTGAGAGATCTTTTTAGAGTGATCTCAAAGTTTAATGATTAAGTTACAAAATTTAACAATAGGAATCTGAAGCAATACTTTAAATGGCTCGATTCAGCAGGAGCTTTAAATTAAAGGCCTAAAAATTTGATGGCCAATCCGGAAGTAGCAATGACAAATCCGGCCAGGGCGTGAACGTAACGCTCCATCCATGAAGTATTCAAACGAAATAATCCCAAGGCCACTAACAGCACCAATCCGACCATGGTTACAATGGTCACCAGCCCAAAGGAAAGCGAAACAAGGACTACGGAATGCCAATTACCTTGTGCTGCAGGATACATCAACAGAGGAATCAACGGCTCGCAGGGGCCTAACACAAAAATGACAAACAACACCCATGGCGTCAGCGATGTTTCTTTACCGTGTAAATGAACATGATCGTTCGCGCCATGCGAGTGGTAATGCGTATGAACCAGACCGCCGCTATGCTGGTGAAAATGGCTGTGTGACTTGCCCTGTTGCGCTTTACGTATCCCCCACAGTCCATAAAGAAGGCCAAAGGCAATCAGTCCCCAGGCGGCGATTTCGCCGCGCACGCTTTCGATGGAAACCAGAGAGCTGACAGCGATGCCAAAGGCTACGCCTATGAAACCCAATACAATAGAACTTGAGACGTGTCCTACGCCGCACAGAACGGTAATCACCGCTGTTTTCTTAAGCGACCAGCCGCGGGCCCGCGATAAAACAATAAACGGCAGATAATGATCCGGGCCGATTATTGTATGGAAAAAGGCAATACTCAGAGCGCTGGTCAATAAAATGCTCAGTTCCGTCATATACAAATTCCTTTTATTTTTCCGCGGTAATGATTCTTTGGAAAATTGTACGAATTGCCCCGCTTTGTCATTTCTGTGGAGGCGGGACTCTCTATTTTATTTTTTTGATTATCTCTTTAGCTCAGCTAATTTTCATTTTAATTTATTTAATTTTCACTAGTTAGCCCTCTTCCCGGCGAAAGCCGCCACTTTTGTGGCCGGCCTCTCTCCCAAGTATGGGAGAGAGGAATTGAAGGGGTGAGGGAATATCAATATTTTTCATGTTTTTTTGATATATTTTTGCTGAGTAAAGGTACCAATCATTTATTTTTAATTATGCTCTCGATCATAAGCGCCAAAAGAATTTATTTGGCATTTACTGGCATTTTACACAATGCCGGCAGTAATTCTTGTCCGTACTAAATACCATCAACAAATCCTGGGCAGTTGCTCGCCTACGGGCATACTGACAATGCGCTGTACGCCGTAAGTATTGCGGACTAACACCTGTCCGGGATGCTCGGTTGTGATTTCACCGATTATGCAGGCCTCTTTGCCGTATTCGTGTTGCTGCATTATCTGAACAACGCGCTGTGCGTCGTCTGCGGGCGCCGCCAGCACGATTTTCCCCTCATTGGCTACATAGAGCGGATCGATGCCTAAAACCTCGCAGGCGCTGCGTACAGAAGCTTTTACGGGCACGGCTTCCTCAGAGAAGTTTATTCCTAAGTTGGCGCCCTTTGCCCACTCATTTAAGGTAGTGGCCAGCCCGCCGCGTGTAGGATCGCGCATGGCGGCAATCGATGCGCCTGATTGCAGCACTTGCTGAATAAGCCCGTTTAATGCGGCTGTATCGCTCAGTACATCGGATTCAAAGGAGAGGCCTTCTCGTTTGGTCATCACCGCCATGCCGTGGTCGGCAATACTGCCGGATAGAATCAGCGCCATTCCGGTTTTTAGTTGATTTACGCCTAATTGCAATCCATCGGGAATTACACCGATACCGCTGGTGTTGATGAAAATCTTATCGCAGGCGCCCTGCGGCACTACTTTGGTGTCGCCGGTAACGATTTGCACGCCGGCTTTATCGGCGGCCGCTTTCATGGAAAGAAGAATTTCGTGCAGTTCATTTATGGGCAATCCCTCTTCCAAAATAAAGCCTGTACTCAGATAGAGGGGACGCGCTCCGCCTACAGCCAAATCGTTTACGGTGCCGTTCACCGCCAGTTCACCGATTGTTCCGCCTGGAAAGAAAACGGGCTGAACAACAAAGGTGTCTGTGGAATAAGCGATTCGTCCGTCAATTTTTGGCAATACGGCCTGGTCTTCAAGCTGATTTAAAGTTGGATTGCCAAAACATGGCAGGAACACCTTGCGAATTAATTCTTCGGAAAGTTTTCCGCCCGAGCCGTGAGCAATCTGCACCGTATCATAATCCAGTTTGGGCAACGGGCAGGA
>CAZIBE010000077.1:0-17577 GCA_964536685.1 uncultured Calditrichaceae bacterium
CGACCTTTGGGTTATGAGCCCAACGAGCTACCAGACTGCTCCACCCCGCGATCAAATTTGAGCTGACAAATATAATATACTTTTTGTCATCTGTCAATAGTTTGAATGACCTTTTTTTCAAAGAGTTCCATTTTTTCTATTTCCACTTCCAAAGGAAGCGCCAACAGAGCAACTTTTTTTATATTTTGAATTTTCGTTTGCAAAGCGGCCAGCTTGACTAAATCCTTTTCCGTGCATAGTAACAGTTCGCAATTTTCTTGTTCGCAGCGGGCAATTAAGGTTTCTACCTCGGCAGCCCTAAAATCATGATGGTCGGCAAAAGGCTCAAAAAAAACCACCTGCGCATGCAGTTTTTGCAAGCTTTCGAAAAAATTTTGCGGATGAGCGATGCCGGCAAACGCCCCAACGCGTTTTCCGCTCAGGGAGTCTGCCGGCGCGGTAGCCTCAAATTGCAAGTTGATCAGCTTGCCGATTTTAAAACCGACATCAAATACCGGGACTTCGCCTGTCTTTTGGGACTGCTGTTGGCTTGGCGATTGGCTATGGGTATAAAGCATCATTCCGGAGCGACGTCGGTTAAAAGCAAATTCGCGGTAAAATCCGGCAGGCAGCGGCCAGCGATCAAAAGCCGGTTCGCCGGCATTGATCAGCAATACATCCAGATCCCGGAACACACCGCGATGCTGAAAGGCGTCATCCAAAAGAATGACCGCAGGTTTGAAGTTTTGCAGTAAGAATGCAATACCGTCGGCGCGCTTTTCGGCAACCACAACTATCACGCCAGGTAATTTATTCGCAATCAGACAAGGTTCGTCTCCGGCTTCCATGGGACTTAATAAAATCGCATTCCCGTCGGAAACCAGGCGCACACCCGAGCTTTTTCGGCCATAACCTCTGCTAACCACCGCCACAGCTCCGTACTGTCTCCGCAGCATCCCGGCTAAAAACATGGTTAACGGGGTTTTACCGCTGCCCCCTGCCGACAGGTTTCCAACGGAAATAATTTTGACCGGGAAACGGTGGCTTTTAAACAGCCCTAAATCATACAAAACATTGCGCAGTTGCACCAGGCTGCCGTAAAGCACAGCGACGGGCGACAAAAGAATACGCAACGGCAACAACCATTTTGCATGATAGTCAATATTAAGCACAGCTTATCCTTACGTTAGCTATCTTTGGACAGCAGGCGGTCTAATTGGTTGGCAAACGCTTCTCTGTCTGCCGGTTTAAATGCCGAGGGGCCTCCGGTTTCGATACCGGCATTGCGCAACTCATCCTTTACGTTGCGCATAGTCAGCGCTTCGCCAATATTTTCTTTAGTGTAAAGTTTGCCTCTTGGATTCAGCGCCACCGCCCCCGCTTCCACCACTGCGGCAGCTAGCGGAATATCGGCCGTAATCACTAAGTCACCGGCTTTAATCATTTCGATGATATGCTCGTCGGCAACATCAAAACCGCCCGGCACCTGCACGGTTTTTATATATTCCGATTTTGGCGTTCGCAGACTCAGATTTGAAACCAGCGTCAGCGGCAGGTGAGTGCGTATGGCCGCCCGGTACAAAATCTCTTTAATCGGCCGGGGACAGGCGTCGGCATCGACCCAAATGTACATTTAAATTTTCCCTATAATCACATCTTACCCCCTGCCTCGCGACGCCCGGCTGTCCCCCTTCCGCTGCCGGAAGGGGGACAGCCGGGGGTTGGAAGATGAATTTTTTTTAACTTATCATTTTATCCCGAACTTACCGCCCACTCCCTTCAGCGCTCTTACTTCTTCTTTTCTGATAAAAAATAAAGCAAAAAAACCGCCGGAAATCAGCACCAGCAGCAAACGCATCCAGATGCCCGGATGCCAGGCATAGTAAATCGCTAACATGGCAGCTAAAAATATCAGCACAAACAGCACGCGGCCATATTCGTACCTTACCGGATAAATGCGCCTGCTGGCAATGTAAATCGATAAAGCCATGACAACATAGCTAAGCAGCTTAGCCACCGCCGCGCCCATAATGCCGAAATGCGGCATCAGATAAAAATTGCTGCCCACGTTCACTATGGCGGCCAAACCGGTAAAAATTACCATCCACTGGGTTTTCTTCTTGATGTAGACGCCCACGGTCAGATTGACATAAATACCGTAAAACAGATAGGCCGCCAGCACTACCGGGATAATCTCGATGCCTGCCCAATAAGCGCGGCCCATGATGGTTTTTCCACCGCCCAGCGGCAAACGTACAATGTACTCGATAAAGAAACTGCCCAGCACTACCAGCCAGACTCCGACTAATGTAAAATAGGTCATCACTTTACTGTAAATGCGCTTGGGCGCGGCATCTTCTTTGGCGACCTTTAAAAAGAAAGGCTGCCATGCCGTGCGAAAAGCCATTACCACTAACAGCAACAGGGACCCGAATTTGTAATTGGGGGCGTAAATTCCCAGCGTGTCTTTGTTCAGCAGCAAACGCATCAGATATTTTTCGCTGACTTCCACCGTAAGGTAAGCTAATCCGTTAGGCAGCATGGGCAAGCCAAAAGCGGACAGAGTCTTAAAGGTTTGCCAGCCCAATTTGCCGCGCAGATACTTTAACTGGAATGGCGTTAAAGCCAGTAAGTTAATCAAAGAGGCCAGCAGATTGGCATACAAAATCCCCAGCACGCCTTTTTTCAGATAAACAACAAAAATGATGTTTAAAAGCAATTCCAGCAAAAAACGGCCTACGCGCACCGCCGAATATAAAACCGACTTTTCCTCGGCGCGCAGCACCAGATACGGCAGATTGCCGAGGCTATCAAATAACAAAATACCCGCCGCTAAATAAATAAAGGTTATGTACCCGGAATCACCTAACAGATAATATGAAATAAACGGCGCCTGCCAGATTAATATGGCGGAAAGGAACAAGGCATTCAGAAGCACGCCAAAGAAGGCCGTAGTGTACACGTCTTTGCGCTGGAATTTTCCCAGGAAGAAATAACGCATCACCGCCGTATCCATACCATAGAGATAAACGATGGTCATAAAAGCGATAAACGTGTACACCAGCGTCATATCGCCATATGCGCTGCGGCTGTGAATGTACACCGTATCGGTGTAGATGGGCAGCAAAATGAAGCCCAGCGCCCGCTGCACAAAAGTGCTTATGGTGTAAACCGAAGAATGCCGGGCCAGGTTTTTAATTTGGGCGATCATGCGTCCTTCCGCTTAAGTTGATGCGCCAGCGCCTGAATAGCCAGCACGTAACCATAAACGCCAAAGCCCGTAATTGTACCGACACATACATCGGAAACAACCGACTTTCTACGGAAGGCTTCGCGGGAGGCAATATTGCTGATGTGCACTTCGGCTACGGGAAGGCTGCAAGCTTCGATAGCATCACGAATGGCCAGGGAATAGTGGCTGTAAGCGCCCGGATTTATCACTATGCCGTCGTAAAAATGCATCGCGTTGTGCAGTTTGTCGATGATCGCGCCCTCATGGTTACTCTGGTAAAATTCCAGCTCCACTTTTTTAAAATAACCGCGGATGTATTCATTTAGCTCGCTGAGCGATTTGTGGCCGTAAACATCCGGTTTACGATTTCCCAGTAAATTCAAATTAGGGCCGTTAATGATTATGATTTTCATCGGCTGTTCCTTTTTTAGCTTTTAGCTGTCAGCTATCAGCTGTTAGCTCTTAGTTTTTAGTAATATCTCTATCCCGTTTTCTATTTTCTAATTTCTCTTTAATGAACAACCCCGCCGCCCCGAAAGGGGCGCCTTTTGGTACAAGCAACGGGTATCCAAATGGATTTGAATAATTATAACAACCCAAGGCTCGGGGAATAAAATCCATCTGGATGGGATTCAAATTTCTAAACCGTCACTGATTTCACCGAGAACACAGAGTTTTTGTATTTTTAAGCCTACTCTAAAAAGGTCTGTCAAAGTCATCCCGAAAGAGTGCCCGTTCATGCCCCGCTTGGTCATTTCGAATGAGCGAGCGCAGTGAGAAATCTTTCCCCGCTCAACTCCAAAGATTTCTCACCCCGATAAATCGGGATCGCCACGAAGGTGGTCCCGATGGGAAAATGACCATATTCAGTTTTTGGGCTGGACTCGTTTTATATTTACCATCTTTGAGTTCGCTCTAAAAAGATCTCTCACTGTCATTTTCCCACCACGAAGTGGTTCCTTTCCCGTAGGGATCACTCCGTGGCGGAAAACGGGACGGCCTTTGCCGCGAGGAGCAAGGCGACGAGAAATCTATTGTTTTTATTGTGGATATAAGATTTCTCGCTGCGTTCGAAATGACAAAAACTGGTTTTTAGAACAGACTCATTTTTTCTGTTTTCTCTTTCCTTTTTCCTAAAACTTACCACTTAATACTTATTACTTATTACTTAGCCTATTTTCTCTTTCCTGATTACTAATTTCTAATTCCTTCTCTCCAATATTAATCGAAAGCCCGTCATAACTCAGAGCCATATTTTCCGGCAAATTCCGGCTTTGTTCTTCATGCTCGATTTGATGGCTCATATGAATAAAACAGGTCTGCCGGGCGCCGATTTTCACGGCCTGCTCCACCGCCTGCCGCAGCGAAAAATGCGTGGGATGCTCCTTCAATCGCAAAGCGTCCAGCACCAGTAAATCAAGATTTTCCAGCATCCGGTAGCTTTCCTGCGGAATGCGGCTGACATCGGTGCAATAGGCAAACGAGCCGATGCGATAGCCCAGTATGGGCATCTCGCCATGATAAAGCAAAATGGGCGCAACTTCAACATGTTTTATTTTGAATCTTCCGTCAACAATATGCGGCCGCACGCTGGGCACACCGGGACGCGGCGGGCCGTCATGAAAGGCATGCCTAAAAATACCCTGCAAGCGTTCGATGGTTTCACGATTGCCGTAAATGGGAATGCGTTCCTTCTGCAGATAGTTAAAACGCCGGATGTCGTCCATACCGAAGATATGATCGGCGTGCGCATGCGTGTACAAAATGGCATCCAGCCGGGGAAACGGATGGCGCAACAGCTGCTGCCGCAAATCCACTGAGGTATCAATTAAGATATCCAGCCCGTCAACTTCCACCATCACCGAAGATCGCAGCCGTTTATTTTTAGGGTTGGCCGATTGACAGACTGCGCACTGGCAATTGATAATCGGGATACCGCCGGAGGTTCCGGTGCCTAAAAAGGTTATACGCATGTTATTCCTGAATTGCTTTGATATTCGATGCTAAATTACTAAAGGCGCGCCATGTGATACAAATTTCTTTTATTATCACGTCCACGTAGCGCGACTCTCTGAACCGCCGATGCGCAAAACGGTCAGGTACGTATTGCTCGCGCGACTCTCTGAGCCGCAAACCCACCAAGCAACATAGTACGAGTCGAAGACTCGAACTGCACACTCGTACTACGCCTATATTTTTACTTGACTTTGTGGCCTTCATCGAATATATTTGCCCTCGCTTTATTAAATAGATTCTGCGCCTGTAGCTCAACTGGATAGAGCGTTGGATTCCGGTTCCAAAGGTTGGGGGTTCGACTCCCTCCAGGCGTACTAAAATGAGTAAGTTGGAATTAGGAAGTTGGGCGCGCTATAAAATCAATGGCAAGCTTTATAAATGAATTTCCAATTTCTTAATTCACGACGTTTCTTTTAATGTTTCCTGCTTCTTATTTTCCGCTTCTCATAATTGGTGATAGACGGTTACGGAACGTTTAATTTAAAAACTGGGCTCAAACGACTATGGCAGAAAAAATTACTCCCCGCAACAAAGATTATTCCCGCTGGTACACCGATATTGTATTGCAAGCCAAGCTGGCCGATTACTCTCCCGTCAAAGGCGCGATGGTTATTCGTCCCAACGGTTACGCCATTTGGGAAAATATACAGGGTACGCTGGACCGTATGTTTAAGGAAAGCGGTCATGTAAACGCCTACTTCCCCCTGCTGATTCCCGAAAGTTTTATGAAAAAAGAAGCCGATCACGTGGAAGGCTTTTCTCCTGAATGCGCCATAGTAACCATTGGCGGGAACCAGGAACTGGAAGAAAAACTGTACATCCGCCCCACTTCCGAGACGATCATCTGGAGCATGTACAAAAAGTGGATCATGAGCTACCGCGACCTGCCCATTTTGATCAACCAATGGGCCAACGTAATGCGCTGGGAATTGCGCACACGGCTGTTTTTACGCACCTCGGAATTCTTGTGGCAAGAGGGGCACACGGCGCACGCCACATACGAAGAGGCCGAGGAAGAAACCATTAAAATATTGAATATATACAAAAAGTTCGCAGAGGAATATCTGGCCATTCCGGTGATCACCGGTAAAAAAAGCGAATCCGAAAAATTTGCCGGGGCCAAGCACACCTATTCCATCGAAGCAATGATGCAGGATCGCAAAGCGCTGCAGGCCGGCACATCCCATAATTTGGGACAAAATTTTGCCAAAGCATTTGACGTACAGTTTCAGGATAAAGACGGCGGTCTGCAATACGTTTGGGCCACCTCATGGGGCGTAAGCACACGACTAATCGGCGCCCTGATTATGGCGCACAGCGATGACCGCGGTTTGGTATTGCCGCCGCGTATGGCGCAACGACCGGTGGTCATCGTTCCTATCTGGCGCGGTGATGACGAAAAAAAGAGCGTACTGGAATTTGCCGAAGGCGTCTACAAGGAACTGAAAGAAAAATTCAACGTCATTTTAGATGACCGCGAGCAGTACAAACCGGGCTTTAAATTCGCCGACTGGGAATTGCAGGGCATCCCTGTTCGTTTGGAAATAGGGCCGAAAGACGTCGCCAAAAATTCTTTGGTGCTGGTGCGCCGCGACACCATGCAAAAGCAGTTCGTCGCCCGTGGGGGGATATTGGAAACGGTCAGTGCACAACTGGAAAATATGCAGCGCGAGATGCTGAAAAAGGCCCGCGTATTTCGCGAGGCGCACACCTATAAAGTGGATGAGTACGCCAAATTGAAGGAAATCGTTGAAGGCAACGGAGGATTTGTGGAAGCGCATTGGTGCGGAAGCGCCGAGTGTGAAAACAGAGTAAAAGACGACACCAAGGCGACCATTCGCAACATTCCCTTCGATCGCCAGGCAGAAAAGGGGCGCTGTATTGTCTGCGGCAAGCCTTCAGAAGGACGCGTCATCTTTGCGCGCGCCTATTAAATATTGCAGAGAAACTTTTTCAGAGGGGCGTCGTAAGCAAATGGGATGTCCAAATAATTTGAGATCACTTTATGTATGATTACAATCGAAATTTTCGAATCGGTCCAATCGGGGGTTTGCCGCCGGCCGTAAAAAATCTAATTATCGCCAATGTCGTCGTTTGGCTGATGGAAGTACTGAACGGCGGGATGGCTATTTTTTTAATCCGCAATTTTGCCTTGAATCCTGGCGACATACTATATCATTTTAAGATATGGCAGCTGGTCACCTACATGTTCCTGCACGATCCTTCAGGCATCATGCATATTTTGTTTAACATGATTTTCCTGTGGATGTTCGGCGTGGAGTTAGAACATGAATGGGGTACGCGGCAGTTTTTAAAGTACTATTTTATCACCGGTATCGGCGCCGGCCTGTTTAATATTCTTTTATCTCCGGCCGTAACCCTGGGCGCCTCGGGCGCTATCTATGGTATCATGCTGGCTTACGCGTTGCGCTATCCGAACCGCTTAATCTACATCTACTTTTTGTTTCCGGTTAAGATAAAATATTTCATGGGCTTTTTAATTCTGCTGCAGTTCTTTTCCACTTTTGGGGCTTACAGCGACGGCGTAGCGCATGCCGCACATTTGGGAGGCGTAATTGTGGGTTATATTTACCTGAAATACTGGCATGTGTTTTATAAATTAAAAAGCTCCGTCAAAGGCATGACCGGCGGAGGCAAAGCCGGCAAAGGATTTAAATTCACTAAAGGCGGCGACGATAAAACCGAGTATTACCGTCGGGTTATTGACGAGCTGTTAGACAAGATTAACCGTGTCGGCTATTTAAATCTGACAGAAGAAGAAAAAAAGCTGTTAGACGAAGGCAGCCGTTATTTACGCGAGCATGAAGATAATAACTATAACTAATCTGTAAATTCGTTTTCTCAAGGAGGTCGACTCAATGAGTTACCATGAAAACCTAACCTGTGGCTGTGATGATTGCCATTTCAATCATGATAACTTATGTTACCGCGAATCCATCACGTTGGATATCAACGGTACATGCGAAAATATGGTCACCTGCGAAGATTATGACTGCAATGACTGCGAATTTTTCGACTTTTGTATTAAAGATAAAAAGTACAATTCTACGGCATTCCGTAATAATGAAGATTATTATAATGAGGACGAGTACTAATCTTTGCTGTACCTTTACACGCAAAAGCCAGTCTGCCCGACTGGCTTTTTTTTTGGAGGCAATGATCTTTATTTTAAAGGATAGCGGAAGATGCGGTAGGTTTTATACTTATCGGAACCGATGGACTCAATGGCTGCGTTCATAGGATAGTTATCTTCCAGAATCCAGGACATCTCCCCGCCATAATAGCCCAGTTTCAACGCTCTGCGAATGGTTTCTATATAAAAAATAGAGCCCAGGCCGATGAACTGGTACTTCCGTTTCACGCCTAAAACCAATACGCGCACGGTCTTAATCTTTTTAAGACCAAGCAGTAATTTAAATATGCCAAAGGGCAGCAATTTCCCGTTCGGTATTTTTTCAAAGACTTCATTGACGTTGGGCAAGGTTAAGCTAAAAGCAATGGGTTCGCCGCTCTTTTCCGCTAACAGTAAAAGATTTTCGTCGGCGATGGGTTTAAGTTCTTTGGCTAACTTGTCAAATTCAGGATCGGTCAGCGGCACAAAACCCCAGTTGGCGCTCCAGGCGTCATTATAAATTTCTTTTAACAGAACAACTTCTTCTTTTATTTTTTTAAGATTCACATTGCGAATTTTGATATCATAGCGTTGGAGAATTTTACTGGAAACGCGCAGCATTTTTTCCGAAATATTCTTTTCCGCCTGTTCCGTAGTGGCAAACCAGGCGTATAAATCCTTGGCCTTAGTGTGACCAAAATTTTCGGCAAGTTCCTTGTAGTAGGGCGGATTATGCGTCATCATCAGAAAAGGCGGCGTATCGAAGCCGTCAATCAGCGTGCCTACCTCATCGTTCGTGGAGGGATTCATCGGCCCTAGCATCTCATCTTTACCCTGCTCCCTGTTCCAAGCGGCTGCGGCGTTAAAAAGAGCGTCGGCCACTTCCTGATCATGCACCGATTCGAAAAATCCCCAGAAACCGGCATTGTCGTTCTGAAATTTATTATGATTTTCATTCGTTAATGCGGCAATGCGCCCCACAATACGGCCGTCGCGGTAGGCTAAGAACAATTGCTGCCCGGCGTGCTGCCAGAAGGGGTTCTTTTTTTCATCAAGGATTTCCGCGCGCTGTATGCGTAAGGGACCAATCCAATTAGGGACATTTTTATTGATTTTCCACTCAAAATCCACGAATTGTTTTTTTTGTTTTTTCGTTTGAACCGGAACGATTTCCACCGCCATTTTGCACTCCTTCTCGATTAAATGACAGCCAATTCTCTACCCACCTTCTCCATGATATGCAGAATTTTATCAAGGTCATCATCGGAGTGCGTGGACATAAAACTGGTACGAATCAGCGCCTGGCCCGGTGGTACCGCCGGACTGATGACGGCATTGGCAAATACGCCCTCGTCGAACAGACGCCGCCAAAAAATAAACGTTTTTTCATCGTCACGAATATAGATGGGAATAATCGGCGTATTTTTACTGATGCCAATATCGAATCCCAGGCGCTTAAATTCGCGTCGCATGGTATCTCCGATATGGCGCAGACGCTCCATGTGCTCGGGCTCTTTTTGAATAATTTCCAATGTTTTCAGAACCGTTGCCGTGGCGGCCGGTGTGGGTGCGGCGCTGAATACCAGAGGACTGGCCCAATGCTTAACATAGTCTATCACTTCCTGCGTGCTGGCTATAAATCCTCCCAGCGAAGCAAAGGATTTGCTAAAAGTGCTCATAACCACATCAACGTCTTTTTCCAGCCCTAAAAATTCACAGGCGCCGCGTCCGTGCTCGCCTAACACGCCCATACCGTGCGCTTCGTCCACATAGATGCGGGCGTTGTATTTTTTAGCGATTGTAACGATTTCCGGAAGATGTATGATATCACCCTCCATGCTAAACACACCGTCGCTGATGATCAGCTTACCCTTTTCCGGCTCCAGCTCGGAGAGCACCTGTTCCAGAGATTCCATATTATTGTGTTTGTATCGTTTTACAATAGCGCCATGGGCAGCGAACGTTCCGGCATAAATGGAAGCATGATCCGACTTATCCAGAATCAGATAATCATCCTTGCCGGCCAGTGTAGCGATGGCGCCCAAATTACTCATATAGCCGGTGCTGAAAATAAGAACTGCTTCCCGCCTCATAAAGCGCGCCAGCGCCCGTTCAAGTTCCAGATGCAAATCAAGAGTACCGTTTAAAAAACGCGAACCGGAACAGCTGGTACCGTATTTGCGTGTAGCTTCCACGGCGGCTTCGATAACGCGCGCATCGTGCGTTAAGCCCAGATAATTATTGGAGCCAATCATAATCACCTTACGGCCGTCCATTTGCACATGGGGGCCGTCGTTGCCGGACAGGGGTTTAAAATAGGGATATATACCGGCTTCAATGGTTTCTTTAGCGCGCGTAAAATTTTTACACTTATCAAAAATGTCCAAAGTGCCTCCTCATCAGATTGTGTCAGGTAAAAAGATAGGTCGTTGTTTTACCCCAATTAAAAAGGTTTGCGAAAGATACGAAACTTTTTTAAAATATGCTACTGGTCTTCAGCTAATTAAACTTTCTGAAAACCTGTAACATAGAATAGCGTCACACTAAAAAGGTAGGATATTTGCTGTTTTGAGTCAAATTTCTTTACGCTCTGCACAGGGAAGATATAGCCCTTTCATAGTACTTACAGCTTATTAACGGAATTATTAAGAATGAATGTTTTTTTAACCGGGGCTACGGGATTTGTGGGAAGCTTTCTAGCAGAAGCGCTTCTACAGAAGGGCCACAAGGTGCGTGTGCTGGTGCGTACCACAAGCAATTTGCGTTGGATTGCCGATTTGGATGTGGACTGTTTTTACGGCAGTCTGGACGATGCCGAAACGATAAAGCACGGCTTAAAAGGTATGGACTATGTGTATCATGCAGCCGGCTTAACCAAAGCGCTCAATCCTTACGATTACTTCCGCGTCAATTACGAGGGCACCCGCAACTTCATCGATACCATTATAGAAGCCGGAATTCCCCTCGAACGTTTTGTGCTGATTAGCTCGCAGGCAGCCATCGGTCCCAGCCCGACGATTGAGCCCATGGACGAAACGGCGACGCCCCACCCTCTAACCGATTACGGTATGAGCAAGCTGAAAGCGGAACAATATGCCCTGTCTCAGAAAAAGAAACTACCCATTACCGTAGTGCGGCCACCGGCGGTTTACGGTCCGCGGGATACGGATGTTCTTAATTTTTTCAAGACCGTTAGAATGGGCGTCATTCCCCGTTTGGGCGGTAAAGAACGCTACCTCAGTTTAATCTATGTTAAAGACTTGGTAGAAGGTATCATTCGCGCCGGAGAGCGCAAAAAGGCTTTAGGCAAAGTGTACTTTTTAGCCAATCCGCAACCGTATTCATGGGAAACCTTAGCCCGCACGGCCTTAAACTATTTCGGTAAACGGGGCATCAACATCAGTGTGCCCATGTTTGTCGTGCGCAGCGCCGCCACTTTTTCGGAAGGCTTCAGCAAATTGTTAGCCAAACCGTCCATTGTCAACCGCCAGAAAATCGCTGAAATGGAAGCGGATTTCTGGGTTTGCAGTCCGGCGCGCGCCAAACGGGATTTAAATTTTGAAGCGCCAACTTCGCTGGAACAAGGCATTGCCGAAACGCTAAGCTGGTATGAGGCCGCCGGCTGGTTGTAATTTTACCGAACTTTCCCGCCTGTTTTTCGTATCCAATATTAAAGAACGCATTTAAAAGCGCCGGTTATGCGCGAAGATTGTTTTTATTATATTGATTAGTACCTTTACTCAGTAAAAATAAATCACAAAAATATGAAAAGTGTTGATATTCCCTCACCCAAATTGGGAGAGGGGCCAGCCACAAAAGTGGCGGCTTTCGCCGGGGAGAGGGCTAACTATCGAAAATTAAATAAATTAAAATGAAAATTTGCTGAGCAAAAGATATAATCAATTATTATATTCCGCTAAACCCGGCGGCACTTTTATCCGATGATCAGCAGTAGATAAATCGAAACCCATTACTAAAGTAAAACGGATATTCCCATGAACAACACGGTAAACAGTTATCAAGCCACTTCCGGAAACCGCCACCCGCTGTGGCCGGGAATTTTATCTTTTAGTCGCAGCAAGTATTCAATTGCCATAATACTGGTGGCTGTGGGGTTGTTAGGAATTATAATTCCGATTATCCCCGGTCTGCTGCTTTTCATTTTGGCGCTGGCCCTTACACGTAAAGGCTTGGCTCAACGTTTACGGCGGCGCTGGCGTTTGTGGAAAACGCCGCGGTGAACATAGATAAATAGTTCGTCTTCACCTTATATTCAAAAATATCTCCTCCTTATTTTTTCTGAAACCTTTGTCGCTTTTTTTCGTTAATAGTCATGTTTTCTGGTAGTCAGACCAAAATAAGGAGCTCTATATGAAATCCGTTTTTCTTTCAACCGTAATAATTCTTTTTGCTGTTTCCACTCTGTTTGCCAAAGAGCCGGATCGCCATTCCGTTCGGGTGGAAGGTCATGCGTTTTCCCTGGGCGTACTGATCGGCAATCCCGATAAAAGTACATTAAAGGCACAACATTTGGACGGCGGCGCTGAGATCATCAAAGTGTTTGACGGCAGCGAAGCAGAGCGTATCGGGCTACAGGAAGATGACATCATCATCAAATTCAACGGCCGGAAAATCGAAGAGCCTACAAACCTTAAGGATGGCGTAGAAGATTTGGAAAAAGCCGGCGATGTTGAAATTGTTGTGGTACGCGATGGGAAAAAGTTGGTTAAAACGGCGCATCTTGAGCCCCTCGAGCAAAAGATAAATCGACGTATGCACATACGTGTGGACAAGGATGAGGTTGGGCCTGATGTTGACATTGATGTTGACGTCCCGGAAGAAGCAGCCGAACAAATGATGCATGCCCTGACGCCAAAGAAAGGCGGATATTTGGGCGTAAAGGTTAAAAATATTTCCGACCAGCTTAAAAGTTATTTTCAGGTAAAAAACGGCGTTCTGGTTGAACGGGTGCTGGAAGATTCACCTGCGCAAAAGGCAGGATTAAAAGCCGGAGACATCATCGTTAAGATCAACGATAAGACCATTAATGATTTTGCCGATTTACTGCGTACGCTTAATTTTTATGATCCCGGCGATAAGGTTACGGTCTATTTTTCCCGTAAAGGGAACAGCAAAAAGGTAACCGTAGAATTAGCAAAAAAAACAGGGCATCCCTTTCCGTGGAAAAACATGCCGTGGAACTCCGACGAGGAAGGGGAATATCACAACTTCCGCACTCCCGGCCACATTTTTTTCCGGCCGGGCAGTAAAATGCCGGATTTTCGGCGTATGTTCAAAGGACAAAACATGGAAATATTTGCACTCTAACTCCTCCCCAACAGATAGAGTCCCGGAGCTGCTGTTTTGGCTCCGGGTTTTTTACTTTTTGTAATCAACGCCTCCCCCATGAACAGCGGAGTTAGTCATCCGTATTCTGTGCGTCACTACCAGCTGGCTAACCCTGTCATTTATGGCAGTGGCCAACGCGAATGCCGTATCAACATCAGCATAATAAACATCCAGCAGTAGCCCGCTTTTCCGCAATTCCGAACATCCCTTAGCTGCCCGAACGCATAGTTAAAAAGCCTTTTGCAAGTCCACAAAGGAGGGCAACTCCTGAAATTTCCCTTCCTGGGCCACAATAGGTTCGTCGTCTAATTTCCAGGTATCGCGGTAAGGGATATGAATAGCGTACATACCTACGCGCAACGCAGGATTAATATCGGATTTGGGGCTGTTGCCCACCATGCAGGTTTCTTCTGCCTGCCAGCCGTTTTCGGAGATCAGTTTTAAATAGGCCTGGTCATTTTTTTCCGGTAGGATAAAATATTTTTTGACGCAGTTATTAACCTGAGCGCGCAAAATTTTACCTTCCTGCTCGTCGAATTCACCTTTAGTCAGAATATATAAATTATATTTGTCTTTTAAATAGCGCAACGTTTCTAACACGCCGTCAAACAGTTGGGGCGGCTGCACGGGATGATCTTCGAAACGCCGCACGATTTGCCGGAAGCGCTCTTCATCCAGAGTTTTTCTCCGCGCGTTACTGTAACGCCGGAAAAGCTCCTTTAGAATATAAACAAAATGCTGACTGCCGTAGCCACGCTCGCGTACGACCTGCAGTTCCAGATGATCAAAATCGCGCTGTACTTCTTCCCGGCCGACTCCGGCCTCAGCCGCCAAATCAAAAAAATCGGCTGTAGCCTGAGTGTAGTAAATGTTATTTTCCCACAGTGTATCGTCAGCGTCAAAGATGATATTTTTTATCTGGCCGGTCCAATCCATTTTAGGGGCGCTCCTTTTTTAGCTTTTAGCCGTCAACTGTTAGCTGTTAGCATGCATTGTTGTTATTTTTCAGTAGTTTGTTTTACATTAAGCGTTTCCACTTCGTTCATCTTCATTGCGATGATAAAAAAAGCTTTACGATTATACGCAGAACGCTTTACTATCTACTATTTCTAAAATCCTGATTTCTCTATTCTACTTTCTGTTTTCTTGCCTATATAAGCCTATTTTTAATTATTCATTCTTAATTAATCTCTCTCTGGCTTAAAACTTGCACAGGATAATCACCGTAAGTGTCTAATTTAAGGCAAAATGCAGTAGAATAAAAAACCAATATCTTGCAAAGAATTTGTTTTTCGGAACAAAGATATTAAAACTTTGTTTTAATTGCTCGGAAATACTAAATTTTACTGTTTCAAAAATGAAAGGTATTTTTATGAAGCGTTTGTCCATTTTTCTGATTAGCGCCTTGTTTTTAGTGCGCTGTGCCGCCTACAAACAGTTAGAACCTAAGCCTGCTCTCAATCCCGCAGAGGACGGTTACATCGAACTGCGTAATGATAAGGAGTATTTTAAACTAAAGCATGACAAAAAATATTTTGTCACTTTCCCATCGCCTTTTGGCAGCGATGTTTTTTTAGTGCTGGATATCTCCAGCAAACCCATCATTAGCAGCTATCTCACCAAAACGTTTAAAAACGGCAAAGGCGACATCGTTAAAATCCCCGATCAAACTCCTGACCCGGAACGGTTGAGCGTTTACCCTGTCGATAATAGTGTGCAAAAATTTTACTGGGTGATCGACACCGTGCGCCAGGATTTGGACTTGCACATGAAGTACCGCTATGTGGCACGCTGGCGTTTTTTATTTGAACAGCAATACAACTCTTTTAAAACATCGCTGTCCGAAAATCGCGTCGACCGCAGCCCGTATGAGCAGATGGGCGAAGCCTTTTCCTTTGACGGCTTTCATTTTGAGAGTGAAATCAGCAGCGTTCAGGACAAACATTTGCATCTGGACAGCCTGCAGCAGAGCTTACAGAAATTGGAAGATATCTTTCCGCAACCGGTGCTTAACTCTCAGGATTCCTCTTACCAGAACTATCTGTTGTTAAAATCGGATGTGGTTGAAGAATACGCCTTTCAGGAACGTTATCTAACGGTGCTCAACTTGCTCTATGCCGATCAGAGCACGCGCAATAATAGCGGCGCCCTGCTTGAATATCTGGAAGACTTTGACGCCTTCTACCAGCGGAGCGAGGCCTATCCCCCCAACGTAGTGCGCACCGTAAGCGATGTCGTATCCCGACGTTTTGTAAAATTTACGCCCTGGTTCAAAAATCAGTTAAAGAAAAAGCGCGACGCCAAGGCGCTTTCTTTCCCCGTACAGCGCATTGCCACTATTTTTAAGGCTGCCGGTATAGCTGAACCGGCAGACTTCAAGCAGCTGAAACGTTTCGTTTTGGCGTACAATGATAAAGTTAGCGCCCTGGAATCCAGCAGGAAAAAAGTACAGGCCATCTCCGAAGAAATAAAATCCCATAAAAAAATGCCGAATAACACCTATTTTAGCGGTATGCTGACGCGCCTGTCTAAAATCCGCTACAAACTGCCGGCGACTTCGCACAAAGCTTTTAAACCATTTGCCTCTTACCGCTGCGTACGTTTGTTAAAAGACGAAATCAAGACACTGCGTAATAAAATCTCCGGCATGCTGGATGAATTCCGTACGGCGGATAATCTTATTCCGCAAATCAATGCCTTAAAGGCCCGTAAAAATTACCACGGCATGTTGCGTATTTTAAAACAAAACAACAAGCTCTCCTTTTTGAAGGGGATGTACAAGAGCGTCGATCAGCTTTCGTTAAAGGAACAGACGGCGGCGGTAAACTCGGCCATAAAAACCCGGCAATGGCTGAAAGCGGAAGAGGCTTTGCGCACGCTGCACAAAGATAAAAACTTTTTGTATCCCAAAAATATTCTGCCGCTAAAAAAGAAGCGCGTGCTGGCGCTGGAAGACACGCTGTTTAACCGCATTGCCGCCACATCACTTAACCAGGCGCGCCAGTTTACGGCGCAAAACATCAAGACCTTGCAGAATGTGGAAGAACTTTACGCCAATCCGGTATTTTTACCGGTACACGAAATGACCTTCAGCGCGCGTTCCACACAATACGCCCAACAGCGCAATGCTCAGCTCAAGCAAAAGCTAAGCCAGCTAAAGGAAGTGAAATTCCCGGCGCAGGCTATCAGCGAACTGTACCAGTCGCTGGTACAAAATCCGGCCGATCAGGGTGTGCTTAAAGCGCGGGCGGTTGTGGTGCACGGCAAGCACTACAAAGGCGCGGATAAAAAAATCAAACGGCGGGTGGCCGAGTGCGATCCCTGGGCATCTAAATGGATCACCAAACCTAAAAAATACCGCACCGTCTTCGCTTTGCCGGTAACCACCAATCCCGGCGGCGCCAATGAATATGTATTCCGCCTGAATATCCGCATACCGTCCGAAGCCAAGTTCCCGGTGTACGATATCAATATCAAGCTACCTAAGCAAATTGCCAAAAAGGCGGCTACGAAGCAATGGTACAAATCCATTACATTAAATAAACAGGTCATTAAGAACGAAGGCCGCTTCACCATCACAGCGCCTACGGCTAAAAACGGCTACGAATGCCAGATAACGCCGGTGCGTATGCGCAAGGACGCCGACAACGTTCTGGAAATTCATTTTAAAAATCCGTCGTTTAAAGTATTTGAGGTTAGTGTGATGGCGCAAAAGCCGATCATAAAAAAACACTAAGGTAATTACGAATCAAGGATTGGCTGCGGAAGAAAATTGGGAAGTATTAAGTATTAAATAATATGAATGACCAGTTAAACATAATTAGAATTATTTAAATCGTTTTGCCTGGATTCCGGCTCTCCGCTTCGC
>CAZIBE010000078.1:0-17419 GCA_964536685.1 uncultured Calditrichaceae bacterium
CGGAGTGATCCCTACGGGAAAGGAAGCACTTCGTGGTGGGAAAATGACAGTGAGAAACCTTTTTAGAGTGAACTTATTAATGATATTCAGTTCGCAACTGTCTGATAACAGACCCGGTTTTGCTAAAAAATAAATCAGCCACTCCTCAGTGGTTTCTTAATAACTCCGTGGTTTGTTCTTCCTCCAACGACTACTACCACCTGGATTCGATATCGAATTTACCTTTGATTTTGTGCTCTTGGGGCACGATCCAAATGTTGTCTTTAATTTCCAGCTTTACATCATCCAGATAAACAGCCCGACCGGTGCCGCCGGGACGGAAATCGGTAACAATGTCCACATGCTGGGCCGAGCGGTTTAGTTTACCCTTTTTGAACAGTTCGTCGGCAAGTTTTTTGCCCTCCGCCGAGGCCGGATCATCCACATAGCATTCGGGATAGCTGGCGCCGATGGCGATGTGCAGCGTGCCGCCCACTTTTTCAACAAACAGCGGATGCTTTAACACCTCTTCGATGCCGTTGTTCATGCCCAGCGCCACTTCGCCGAGGCGGTGCGAACCTTCGTCCGTTTCGATGATCTTTTGCAGCGTTTCGTGTCCCGTATCGGCTTTGTAGTCCACAATTTTCCCGTTTTTAAATTTCAAATAAATGCCCTGGATGGTAACGCCTACAAACGAAACGGGCAGGTCTACAAAAATTTCGCCGTTTACCGTATCGGCATTGGGACTGGTAAAGACCTCGCCATCGGGGAAGTTGCGTTTGCCGGTGCATTTAATGGCGTTGCGTTCGTCGATGTTCATAGTCAGTTCCAGAGCCTTTCCGCTGTGGGGATGCTCCGTTTGAATACGGATCTGTTTGCTCTGCGCCATCAGACGGTAGATGTCTTCTTCCACCTCGTCTAACATGCGCGGATCCACCATGGAGGCGTTGACCACCACTTCGGCATAACGTTCCAGGGTCATGCCTTCCATATCGGCAAAGCCCTGCGTAGGGAACAGCGTGAGCACCCAGGGCTTTAATAAACGGATTTCCTTAACCGGTTCATCAGCGCGCATAACCGCCTGCGAAGTTTCTTCGGGCAGATTAGCGTACCACTCCGGATGTTCGGCGCCTAATACTTCGATATATTTGGTCATGGCCTTGTAACGATCGATATGCCATTGCGGCACACGCATAATCTGTCCAACCGTGCCGTGTTTGGCGATGGAAGCGCCCCACACTTTGCCGCGGTCGTTGTCCGGGGCCACTAAGTTCATATCGGCGATGCCGCCTGCGGCAAATATTTTATCCTGCAGCGCAGATAGCAAAGGCCAGGTGATGGGCTCGCCTTTAAGCATAATTACGTCGTCTTTTTGCACGCCGCCCAGGGAATAGTCCAACAGGTAGTCGGCCCATTTTATTAATTTTTCTTTGGGGATATTTACGGACATGTTAACTCCTTAGTTTAAATTTGGAATTTGCTTCTGATGAACAATTTACTTAATCAATACCTATACAGGCAAACCGATTTATAGATTTTAAAGCGTAAAATAAAGATGAGATTTCAACCGCCGGCGGTGTGATGGCGAATTCCGTTATTTGCAGCGTGTGATTGATGTGTTCTTCTTCCTGCGGTGTACGGCACTTCCATGTCATAACGGAAGAGAAAATTATCAATGCATAAACAAAGAATTGTTTCATCGGAAGCGCGCCCATTTTTTAAAAAATTGTGAATTTTGAATTTAAAGCGCTTTTTGTCCAAATTTTTACTTCCTGTTTTATTATTTCCATTCCCTCTTCTTTACAAAAATCACCTCGGGCGCCTGATTATATGTAACTCTCCTCCACCACAACTTATTTCAACAGAGCAAATAAAAAAGAATTGCAAATTATAACACAAATTATATTAAATTAGCATTAATGGATTTACGAATAGGGAATATATGGAACATTTGCCACAAAACGCAGACCAGTTGATCCGGCAAGCTCTGGACGAAGATATCGATGGCAGCGATATTACCACGCTGAGTACGGTAGCCGAGCAAAGTATTTTGAACGGACGTCTGATTGTCAAAGCTGAAGGCGTAACGGCCGGATTAAATATCTTTAAACGCACGCTGGAGCTTTTGAATAAGAACGTGCGTTTTAGCGCGCTTGTTGAAGACGGTCAAGCTGTCGGCCGCGGCACGGTGCTGGCTAAAGTAAACGGGCCGGGCCGGGCGTTGCTTAGCGGCGAGCGCACGGCCTTGAATTTTTTACAGCGCATGTCCGGTATTGCCAGTTTGACGCGGCAGTATGTGGACGCGGTGACCGGTACAAAAGCGGTGATTCTGGATACGCGCAAAACGGCGCCCGGCCTGCGCCTGTTCGACAAAATGGCCGTTCGTTTAGGCGGCGGACAAAACCACCGTTTCGGTTTGTTCGATATGATTTTGATTAAGGAAAACCATATTGCCGCCGCCGGGGGACTGGAGGAAGCGGTGACTAAAGCGCGGGCATTTGATCTTGGACGGCATGCCATCGAGGTGGAAGTGAAAACTTTGCATGAATTGCAACGGGCGCTCAGCCTGCAGGTAGATCGCATCATGCTGGATAACATGAGTCTCGCCGATATGCGTCGCGCTGTAGAGCTGGCCGATGGTAAAATTCCTCTGGAGGCATCGGGCAACGTTACTCTGCAAACCATACGGGCCATTGCCGAAACAGGTGTGGATTTTATTTCCGTCGGCGCTTTGACGCACTCGGTAAAAGCGCTGGACATTAGTTTTTTGATTGAGTAAATACAGCGTTTTTTTCTTGCTCTTGCTCTGATTTTAATTCTTCCTCTCCTGTCAAGCAGCGCTTTAACCCAGGCGATGAGCGAGAAAATATAAATATGCAAATAAATCAAAAAAGATTAAATCAAGGGAGAACCTCTTTTGACGGAACAACAATTCTTCGAACAGATGAAGCAAGCCCTGGGTAAAATAATGCCTGAGGCAGAAATCAAATATAAAGCGCATTTAGCCTATCAAATCAATCAGCTAAAAAAAGAGCGCAACGCTGTTATTTTAGGTCATAATTATATGGAGCCGGCGCTCTACTATTCCATCCCCGATTTTAAAGGCGATTCGCTGGAACTGGCCCGTAAAGCCGCGCAAACGGATCAGGACGTCATCGTATTTTGCGGCGTGAAGTTCATGGCCGAAACCGCCAAGATTCTCAGCCCGCAAAAAACCGTGTTAATTCCGGCAAAGAAAGCCGGCTGTTCTCTGGCCGAAAGTATTACCGCGGAAGACGTGCGCCAACTTAAGCGCCGCTTCCCCGGCGTGCCGGTGGTCAGTTATGTAAACACCTATGCCGAGGTCAAGGCGGAAAGCGATCTGTGCTGCACTTCGGGTAATGCCGCCGCCGTGGTGAAGGCCTTGAAAAGCGAAACGGTGATTTTTTTGCCCGATGAATATCTGGCGCGCAACGTGGCCCGCGAAACCGGTAAGCACATTATCTTTCCGGCAGATTTTAAGCATCTTAAAGACGATACGGAACTGGACTATCAAATGATCGGCTGGAACGGCCGCTGCGAAGTGCATGAAAAATTCACTGTGGAGGACATAGCCAATGTACGCAAACAATTTCCCGATACCATTGTGCTGGCTCATCCGGAATGTAGTCCGCAGGTAACGGAAGCGGCTGATTTTTCCGGCAGTACTTCGGCCATGATCAAGTATGTCCAGCAATCCAATGCCCCGCACTATTTATTACTGACCGAATGCGCCATGGGCGATAACATCGCCGCCGCCAATCCCGATAAAGAAATGCTGCGTCTGTGCAGCGTGCGCTGTCCGCATATGAATGAGATTACTCTGGAGGACACGCTGGCCGCCCTGCAAAAAACGCAGTACGTGGTGGAAGTGGATGAAGATATCCGTCAACGGGCGCTACACGCGGTGGAACGCATGCTGGAAATCGGCTGACGAATTTCCGCGGTAAAGAAATTTTGAATGTTGTCCTGCGGCAGCCTGATCCGGCTTTTGCCGGAAATGTTGAATTTTGATTGAGGGGAAGGAAAGAGGAATCAGAAAATAGAAAACAGGAAAAAGTCCGGTATCAAGTATCAGGCATCAGGAAAGCGTAAAGCGTTAATATTCTTTTGTGTTTTTATTGCTTAATGAATAACTGACAACCGAACACAGTTTATAAAAAACAACGTCTAAATTCTTACGAAGCCTGAGAGGCTTCGTAAGGGGAATACAAAGAGGTCTTCAAATTGGAAGAGTTACTGTTTAGCGATGTTCTGATTATCGGCAGCGGCGTGGCCGGCGGCATTGCCGCTCTGGAGCTGGCCGACGCCGGCGTGCAGGTAACCATCGTAACGCGCGGGAAAGAAGCACAGGACGGCAGCACCTGGTGGGCGCAGGGCGGCATTGTCTATCAGGGGCGCAACGATTCCGCCGATGCCCTGGCTGAGGATATTTTACAAGCCGGCGCCGGGCATAGCTATCCTCCGGCGGTGCGCATCATTTCCGGGCAGGGGCCGCCGCTGGTTAAACAGATACTGATTGATAAGCTGCATATAGGCTTTGACCGCAACGAAATGGGCGAACTGGATTTGGCCCGCGAAGGCGGTCATCACATACCGCGTATTATTCATGTGGCGGACGCCACCGGCAAAGCCATTTCTGCGGCAATTTTCCGGCGTCTGCAAAGCCATCCCAATATTACTTTCTTAACCAATTTTACAGCGGTGGATTTACTGACGCCGGCGCATCATTCGGTGAATCGTCTGGATATTTACCAGCCTGCGTCCTGTGTGGGCGCTTACCTGTTGGATCAACACAACGACGCCGTGGTGCGATGCATCGCCAAGAAAACCATTTTAGCCACGGGCGGACTGGGACAGATCTACCTGCGCACCACCAATCCACCGGGCGCCAGAGGCGACGGCATTGCCATGGCTTACCGCGCCGGCGCGCGCGTAATCAATGCTGAGTTCGTGCAGTTCCATCCCACCATGTTTTACCGCGAATATGGCCAGCCTTTTTTGATCTCCGAAGCGCTGCGCGGCGCCGGGGCGCGACTGGTGGACGCCGACGGAAAGCCCTTTATGCAGAACTACAACGCCGAGTGGAAAGACCTGGCGCCGCGCGATATTGTGGCGGCCAGCATTCATAAAGAGATGCTGGAGCGCGGTTTAAGCAATGTGTTTTTGGACGCCCGCTCACACATCCCGGCGGAGCGCATCAAAAATGAGTTCCCCAATATTTACAGCCAGTGTCTGGCCAACGGCGTGGATATGACGCAGGATTTGATTCCAGTGGTGCCGGCGGCGCACTATTTTTGCGGCGGTGTGGCCGTAGACGGCTGGGGACTAACGACGATTCAAAATTTTTACGCTGTAGGCGAAGTTTCTTGCACCGGCGTGCACGGCGCCAACCGTTTGGCCAGCACCTCGCTTTTGGAAGGCGTAGCCTGGGGCTACCGCGCGGCGGAACACATCCGTAAAACGCTGGCCGGACAAGACTTTTACTCAGCTAAAAATATTCCGCCCTGGGAAGATATGGGCACTTATCCGCCGGACCCGGCGCTGATTCATCAGGATATGATTTCCATCAAGCATATCATGTGGAATTATGTGGGACTGGTGCGCACCAAATACCGCCTGCAGCGCGCCATACGCGAACTGCGCAGTCTGGAAAACGAGATCGAGCGTTTTTATCGCGTTACCCGTTTGAAAGACAGCTTAATTGGTTTGCGCAACGCGGTACGCACGGCCATCATCGTAACCACGGCAGCCTGGGAGAATAAACGTAGTATGGGCTGCCATTTGAGGGAGTAATATAACAGAATCCTGTCCAGGCCTCTTAATTAAGAAAGATTGCTTTACAGTTAAAAAGTGTTGAAAACACAGGTTAATTTAACTATGCGATTGTTTGTGACAGGCATTTCCCTGATGTTAAGGGATATGAGTAAATCATAAATTGCGAATGAAAATGAGCTATAAAATAGAAATCGCAAAAACTGAGCATATTACTTATTTACCGGAAATATCGAGAGCAGCGGCCGAACTTTTTCCGGCAGAAGATTTACCCCTTCCTCTTCGGGCAGAAACTGTTTCTGCTGAAACATTTGAAAAAGCTTTATACGAACAAAGGCTCTGGGTTGTAATTGATGAAGATAAAGATAGAGTTGTTGGTTTCGCACTCCTCTCCGAAAAATGTGGACAAATTCATCTCCGGGAACTGGATATTCATCCCGAATATGGCCGTCAAGGTTTAGGTACAAAGCTCTTAAAAAATGTCATAAGCTGGGCTAAGAGTAAAAATTATATCCAACTCACTTTAACCACATTTCGGCACTTACCCTGGAATGCCCCATTTTATACTAAGGTAGGGTTTAAAATACTCGAACAATCCAGGCTCAATCCTTGCTTAAGTAAACTGTTGGATGAGGAAGCGGGAGGGCTGGATAAATCAAAGCGTGTGTTAATGAGTATAGACCTTGATTCCTAAAACCAACCGGAATCAATAATGCACGAAAATTACGATAAAACCGATTTTATCATAGAGAAGAAATTGATGTAAAATGCCATGTAAATGGAAAATGATCCTAATTGATATTTGTCCGTTTTGTCCAGCTTGTAATTTATTTTTTGGAAATGATGCAGTTAACTATACGTATGGCTCATACGTTTAAAATACCTGTAACAAGCCAATTAAAATGGACCCCTTTGTCAAGACCATTTAGAGATAAAGAGACACCTGTTGTGTTAAAAATCCCTTTATTCAGCTCCGATACAAGACAGAATAATTTTTGCGACCGTAACTATGGTATCATCATTAAATTTTAAATTTCTTGGAAACATAGATTTATTTAGCTATTTTATTAACAATATTATTCCATCATTTTGATATTAAATAGCCATGCGCTAAAATTTCTGAGTGAGAAATGTAATTATGAAAATAGATCCCTCAAAAATAAATAATAAATTTGCCCTCGCAGCAGTGATTACACTTGCATTTGAGTCACTTTTCTTTCTTTGGTTTAATTCAGCTAATAGTACTCAAGAAAGGATAGCTGCAGGTATTCTTGCATCGCTGGTCTTATGTGTATTTTTATTTAGAATATTCTCAAAAGAAAAGTATCATCTTGATAAGAATGCTAAAAAACTTATTGGTAAATGGGAATTTGAATCTAAGTCAGCACACGATAAAGTAGGTAAAGGAACTTTAAATATTTCTTTTTCAGCAAGAAATACATTGAACATATCAGGAGTTTTGTATGAAGATGGAGAACAGATTGGAACATTCAATTCTGAGGTGGCAAGGGTAAACGAAAACAGATTAATTTTTTACTATATTCTTAGAGATAGAAAAAAGATGGAAAATATGGATGCTGTATCTATCGTCATATTTGATCCTAATGAACCAAATGAATTGAATGGTGACTGGATTGTTGCGAGTAAAGTACCCCGTCACGGAAGTGTAAAATATAAAAGGATATAACAATTTTCTGGGCAACACAAATGGTGCAAATTATTCACCTAAACAGAGCATCCATATCGGATGCGAATACGTACCAGCGGGACAGGCTGAGATATGAATAGATAAATAATAGTTTTCCAAACATCAATACGCCTCTTCTCTTCAATACCATAAAAAACGAATAACGACAGAGCTATACACAACCTAAAGATTTATAAGCAAACACAAATAAATAAAATGGCATTAAATACATAACACTATCGAATAACGAGCAATATTTTTTTCAAAAAGCAACAAACCGAGGAGACGAAAATGCATGAAGATCTAATTACACCCGAAAATCTTTCAATTGATTTGCTTAAAGCTACATTCGATGCGGCATATATGGATACTCGATTGGATGAGGATAGCGATTTGGTTGTCAAGGATGATGTTAGTGTGAGGATTAGGATAGATGAGAAGCGGAAGAACAGAATACGTTTTTTAACTATTTTCGGTTTTAAAGACGGTGTGCCGAAAACTGATAAACTGGATTGCGTTAACAACATTAATAATGATTATATAATGTTATGTGCATCATCCACAGACAATGATCTTTTAATCTTTAGGTATGATATCATGCTTTATGAGGGCATTACTAAAAAAGATTTGGTGCTATCTGTTAAGAGATTTGCAACGATTCCCCATGATGCCGTAAATGAATATGGTTCTGATCTTGTAGAGTAATTTGTAAAATTAGTCGTTTGACCTGCTGTTTTGTTATTAGTGGCATTCTTTTGGGGAAAATATTTAGACATCAACGACTGGCTTTATACGTAATTAGAGCAGATCAGCTATTGTCAATGGTGATTGAAAATGGGCATGAATCTTTATGCTTGAAGGTTTTCGCGCGGAGTAATTAAAATAGATTGCCAGAGGATGTTTATGTACATTGTATTGGAAAATCAAAGATGAGTATTTTTTCCAAAATATCCGTTGTGTCTTTTGCCGCGCTACTTCTGGTCAACGCGCAGGAAGTTCGTACTATTGCGGCCGGTTCGCTGCAAAGCTGGTTCCGCCCGGATGGCTGCGAGCCGGAGATAGGGCGCACACATCTGGTGTCGGATCAACAGGACGGTTTGCGCTGGCCGGCTCTATACAAATGGCAGGATACGCAGGCGGCTAAAGGTTTATGGATCGGTACTACCAATTATACCGATGACTCTCAATACGGAGGAAGTACGTTTGCCCGCAAGGTTGTCCATGTCGGCCCGCGCTTTTCTAATCCAGATAATGAATTCATGCCCATCGAATTTAAATTGATCGCCAGACAAGCCGCACCCATAGTGCGTGTGAACGGACTTGACGCTTCGCAACTATCCCGGGATTAACAGGTGGATGAAGTCGATCCGGATTTATATTGCGATCGCCAGATACTCAATCTTGTAAATACATCTATAGGCGTAACACTAAAGCGCACCATATCAGCGTGGACGCAGCAGGAGAATGACAATTATTTTATTTATGACTATGTGTTTAGCAATACCGGGAATGTGGATACCGATGACGAAATCGAACAACAAGTAACCCTGGACAGTGTATATTTCTTTTTTCAGTACCGTTATGTGCCTACCCGCGAGGCTTGCGCTTACGGCTTTTACTGGCTGCCGCAATCCGCGACGTGGGGAAAAGCCACCATGCTCGATACACGCGGGGAGGACCCGCAGGCCGGCGATCCTTTCCGGGCGCAATTTGCCTGGTTGGGCAAACACTCCCAGTGGAACGGTCCCGGCGATAATATCGGCGGGCCGAACTATCTTGGAGACGGACGGTTAGGCGCAGCCCAATATGTAGGAGTAGTGACGCTCCATGCCGATAAATCCGCAATAGAACATACGGATGACCCGCTCCAGCCCAAAACCACACAGTTTGTGGATTCGGATGCTGCCATAAACGCCAATAACAGTCAGTTTGACGCCGACAAAATGAAAGATGAATATATGGCTATGCATGCCGGCCATCCAGCGCTTAGTCATGCCGATGCCGTAGGCGACGGCTATGCGGATCAATTTGGCGGCAGTAGCGGCGGATATAGCCATGGCCAGGGTTTTGGCCCCTATCATCTGGCCCCGGGCGATAGCATTCATATCGTTCTGGCCGAGGCGGTGGCCGGACTTGGCCGCAAACAAATCTATGAAATCGGAAAAAAGTGGCTGGAGAACAGCGCCCCGTTTCCGTTACCGGACGGAACTTCCACCAATGATTGCAACGAGTTTAAAAATGCCTGGGTTTATACAGGACAGGATTCGCTTTTTCAGGCGTTTGAACGTGCGCAGGAAAATTATGTATCGGATTACTCCATCCCCACGCCGCCATCTCCGCCGGATACATTTGATATTGTAATAGAAGATGATTACATAGTTTTAACATGGAGCGCCAACGCCGAAGATGAGACGGCCTTTGGCGGATATGCTGTTTGCCGTGCGGTAAACCGGAACGATACCATTTTTGAACCTCTTTTCAGTTGTGGGTTAAATACCGATCATCCCGAAATTGTTCACCGCTATGAAGAACATGATATTGTTCAGGATAAAGAGTACTATTATTATATCATTTCCTTTGATGATGGCAGCTCTAATGACGGCGTTCCTTTGAAAAGCAGCCTGTTCTTAACGCGCACATCGGAGCCGGTTACGGTGGTGGGTTTGGGAAGACAAAAGGAAGTGGTTGCGGAACAATTTGCCCTGTTTCAGAACTATCCCAATCCGTTTAATCCGGTTACAACTTTACGGTATGCGGTAGGGGCAAATGGCTATTCGTCCGCACAGGTGCGCTTAACCGTATACAATGCCCTGGGCAGGTGGTTAAGAAATTGGTAGACAGAAAACAGCATCCGGGTAAATACCGGGTAAAATTCGATGCCAGCGGCTTAGCAAGTGGCGTGTATATTTACAGGTTAACCGTTGACAACAGATTTTCTCAGGCAAAGAAGATGATCTTGATGCGATGAACGCACAACATCCCGATTTTCGGGATGGCGTATTGTTGAAGTAGTTCCGGCGAAGAATTAATCTCAGTTAAAAAAGTGCAGCCATTTTTTAAAAAAATATTTTTACTTTTATCGCTTTCCTTTTTACTTTATACACGATGCTTAAAAACAACAAGTGACAATTTGCATGTTTCTATGGACAGGAGAACAATATGAGCGGTATTCGCGGAATCGTTTTGCTAACGCGATTTGATTATATAGAAATGACCTATGGCCGGGAGCGTTTGAAAGAGTTTATCAGGCAACTGCCGGGAGAGGATGCTAAGATTTTGAATCAACCTATTGTGATTTCCAAAGAATATCCGGAATCCTTGTTAAAAAGTATTGACGACGCCATGCAGCATGAGTTTTTTGGCGATAACGAACAAAAGTTTCTCGAGCTGGGTTATTGGAACGCTCGTCAGGTAGTACCGCGCTATTTTCAAATATATATTGATGAACGAAAGCCAAGGGGATTTTTAACGCAGATGATGCGTATGCGTCCAATATTAATTGGTCTGGGCGAAATGCATGTTACCTTTTTCGATAAGCGGGATGCAGGCATCCGCATACATTACGGCCAACCTTATTCAACTGCAGTAAAGCTGAATGAATTGGGTTTTTTAGAAGAAGGCTGCCGTATGTGCGGAGCTGCCAAGGTCCATGTAAAAGAAATGGATGCCACAGGAATCTCGGTGGAATATGAAATCAGTTGGGACATGTAATGTCTGGTTTTGCCGTAATCATTGCTGATATTAAAGCGTCGCGTAAAATGAGCGATCACGACCGCTGGGAAGGCCAGTTGTTCCTGAAGTCGGCCAATATACAAATCAACGAAAGTTACGCCGCTTTTATTGAAGCTCCATTTATGATTACCAAGGGGGATGAATTTCAGGGCGTTTTAAAGGATTTGACAATCGTACATGATGTAATGGACAAATTTGAACAGTTAGTACATCCGCTGGATTTGCGCTTTGGAATTGGTTACGGTAATATTTACAAGATGGGCAGCCGCATTCCTATTGAAATGGACGGGCCGGCGTTTCATCATGCCAACGCTGCTCTGAATTTTGCTAAGAAAAAGAAATTGCAAGTACGCTTCCAAACCGACAATGCGCCTTTTGATCTGCAAATGAACACCATTTATCGTTTGGTACAATCTATTAAACGTGGCTGGAACACACGTAATTATAAACGCTACTGGAAGTACAAAGAATTGGGTACCTTTCAGAAAGTAGCCGAGCGCGAAGGGGTCTCCGTACAGGCTGTTTGGGAGTCGCTATTCGGTTGCGGGGCATTGGATGTACTTCAAGCCGAAAAAGCCATTCGCCGCATGCTTGAAGAGTTTAGCGCTTTAGGGAATGCTTCTCTTGACCAATGAGTGTGCAGTGCACACAGAGAGAAAAAGAGAAATTCATACGGTAGTAAAAATATTTTGCCTGTCATCGATATCGCACAGTTTTTCTTCAAATTAAATTTTAAAAACCTCCGTGTTCCCCGTGTGCTCGGCGGTCTTATTTTTAACCCTCAAGCGGCTAAAAATAGTGCAACCGAAAATAGGGAGATTTTAACCTCTGCGGTAAACCCTTGTAATTTCACGCAACGACCAAATTAACAGGCCAACGGCAAGGACCAACACAATCGGCGAGACGTGCTCACCCCACGTGTACCAGCCCATAGAACTTTCTAAATCTACATTTAGAAAGATGACCGCTAACAGATTGTTTACCATATGCACCGTAATTGGCGGCAGCAGGGAATCGGTACGCCAGGCTAAAAATCCGATGAAAATACCGATAATAAATATCTCCACTGCCCAATAGGGATTCTGGTGTATTAACGTCCAGGCAAGCGAGGTAAGAATCACTGCCCGGGTCACATCGCCTTTACGCTCCAGGGCCACCTGCAAAAATCCCCGGAAAAGCAATTCCTCGGCTATGGCTGCCACAATCACCGCCCCGCTGATAATTAAAAACCAATCCCAGCCGCTTTGTGCTTTCAGCGGGCGCATGCTTTCCAGTAACCAGTCGGGAACGGTAACCAACATGTTAAGCAGGCGATCCAACTCATCGCCGATGACGCTAAGCGCCAGAGCAGTGGCGATGCTCAAAAACAGCACCCGCCAAGAAACGGGATTCAAACGGAACAAGCGGCGCATATCGTATTTGCGCCAGCGGGCGTAGAGTAGGGGGATCAATCCGAACAGCAGGCCGCCAAAAATGAAAAAATAACGCGAACCCGTTTTAAAGTTTTCCGCATCGGATACAGGCCCCTGAATGCCGCTGTACAGTAGCAGCGAAATAAACAAAATAGCGAAAGTGCCTAAAATAAGAGCCAAGGCCTCTAACGGCTCGGGAATTTGCTTTTTATCGGACATCGCGGCCCTTTCTTTCCTCTGTGTAACAGTAATTCAAAATAATCCCGGCGGAAACAGCCAGATTTAGCGATTCTACCGTAGACTCCCCGGGAATAGTGATCAGCTGGTCGCAGAGCTGTAAAAGCTCATCATTTATACCGTGTGCTTCGGAACCGAAAATTAGAAGCAGCGATTTCTTTGCCGGTAGTTGAAAATTCTGAAGTTTTACTCCGCCTTCAACTGCCGTACCGACGATGTGTAGCCGCTGGTTTCTTTGCCAATGGCGCAGGGTTTCCACTTTGACGCTTTCATAGAGGCGCATGTGTGTTACATATCCCGTAGAAGCGCGCACCACTTTGGGTTGGTAAGGATCGGCCGAATGCGGACTGAGCAGCATCCGCCGAAAGCCGAAACGCAGCGCCGTACGGATAATGGTTCCTAAATTGCCGGGATCGTTAATTTCGTGCAAATAAATGCTTTTTTGTTTGGCGCTAAAATCCGGTTCTCCAAAGTGCGGCAGTTCCGCTTCTAAAAAGATGCCCTGAGGATGCTGCTCATCACTGAATTTAGCGGCCTCTTTTTCCGCAAGCAGATAAACAGGTAGCGCGGTTCCCGGAGCCAGTGTTGGGAGCCATGCTTTGGCGGCTTCGGTCACGTACAGCGCCTGCGCCGGTGTAAAAGCAGACTCCAGGGCGCTCTGCACCGTATTCAGACCGCTCAGTAAAAAGCGGTTATATTGCAGCCGGTACTTTTTTTGCCGGAGTTTGGCCAGACGGCGAAGTTGTGCTTGTGAAGCCTGCTGCATCTTAATCTCTCGACTCGGTCATTAAAAGATTTTCTTTGCGGTAGCGCTTGAGGATGCTCTCTCGCGTAACAACGCCAAGTAACTGCATGCTCTCCTTGGAGTCTACCACCGGCAATAGTTCCGAATCGTCCAAATCCATTTTTTGCAGCGCCTGTTCCAGCGTTTCTCCCGGCTGCAGCACAAACACATTCTCGCTCATAACATCCGCAGCTACTAACAGCGGAGCGATATCCTGGTTAAATAAAACCGGTCGTAAATCGCGCAGGGCAATGATACCCACCACACGGTTGCCGCTATCCACAACGGGAAAGGTGGAGTAAGTGGAATTCATAAACACGTTCAGGATTTCATCAAAACCGGTTTCCGGATGAAAGACCGGCGCCTCACGATTAATCAAATTTTGAATATGATGGGAACGCAAAATATCCACATTGCGGCCATGGGAGGTACGTCCGGCAAACTGCGAGATTTTCATCGTGTAAATGGATTCTTTTTCCAGCCAGCGCGCCACAAAGGTGGCCGTCACCGTACCCAACATCAGAGGCAAGATGATCTTGTAATCGGTGGTTACCTCGAAAATAATCAATAAGGCGGTCATAGGCGCATGGATGGTGCCGGCCACAATTACGCCCATACCCACTAAGGCGTATGCCCCCGGCGGCGCGGCGATGGATGGAAACAGCGTGCCGGCAATATTGCCGAACCAGGCGCCAAAAGTAGCGCCGATAAACAGCGACGGCGTGAATAGCCCGCCGGTGCCACCGGAACCTAAAGTAAAGGAGGTGGCTAAAATCTTGGCGATCACCAGCATGGCTAACAGGTACATCTCCGGATGTCCTACCAGCGCTGTGTGCGTAGCCGTATCGTCAAAACCATACAGTTCGGGAAAGTAGTAAGCGATGGCGCCGGTAAGCAGACCACCGATGGCCGGTTTGACCCAGGGCGGCAGGTGCAGATTATCTTCAAAAAAATCTTCGATGCCGTATAAGGATTTAATAAAGATGACCGAAACCACGCCGCCTAACACGCCCATGATCAGATACAGAGGAAATTCGGCCGGACTGTGCAGCGAGTAAGCCGGGATGGCGAACAGCGGGCTGGAACCGATGAAGTGGCGCGAGATGGCCGTAGCGATCACCGAAGAAATCATAATCGGCGTAAAGACCGACAGGCTGAAATCGGCTAAAATAATTTCCACTGCGAACATCACGCCGGCGATGGGCGCGTTAAATACGGCCGCCAAGCCAGAAGCTGCGCCGCAACCTACAAGCACGCGCATGCGTTGTTGCGATACATGAAACATCTGCCCCACGGCCGAACCGATGGCCGCGCCAATCTGCACAATGGGTCCCTCTTTCCCTGCCGACCCGCCGGAACCGATAGTAGTGCCGGAATTAATGGACGTCAAAAAAGCCACACGCCTGCGGATAAAACCGCCCTTGTTGACCACGGCGTCGATAACGCTGGGAATACCGTGACCTTTTACTTCCGGTGAAAGGTAAAAAGCCAGCAGCCCCACTGTTAAACCGCCCAGCGCCGGAAAAATGATGCGCAGATAGTTTAAGGTGGAGTCATCCAGCCAGTGTGTCCCGGCCTGGTCGAACAGCGTAAAACGCACCGCGTCTACAATCAGATTAAGAAAATAGGCGCCAAAGCCGGTCAAGAGTCCAACGATGCTGGCTAACAGCAGTAAATAAAATTCTCTGGGCGTATCCAGCTTGTACAAAGCGCGCAGAGAACGCACCTGCCAGAAACGGAAAAGATGTATGAATTTGGCTCTGATATATGTAAACATAGCAATGCCGCGTTATTTCTGATTCGGCCGTATGCTGTTTGTCGATTGAGATTACGGCCTGTCGTTAAAATTATTTAAGATGATCCCAGGCATACCGGGGGTTTATCGTCAACCAAGGGTTTTCCCTGAAAATCAAAAAAAATCAGGATGAATGTAATTTGTTTAACGTATCATCCAATTCGGCAAAAGGTACGTTAAGTTGTTCGCCCTGGTCCATTAGTTTCAGGGAAAAGGTTTCCTTTTGTAATTCATCTTCGCCTAAAATGAGTACAAAGCGCGCCTGCTGGCGGTTGGCTTCGCGCATTTGCGCTTTAATGCTGCGTCCTAAAAAGTCGCCGTCGCAGCGCCAGCCCTGCTGCCGCAGCCGCTGCAGCCAGAGCAGCGCTTCCTTTTGTGCCGCCTCACCGAGACTCACGATAAAAATGTCTAAACGCGCAGGGGGGGCAATTTGCAGTCCTTGCGCCTCTGCCGCTAAGAGCAGCCGTTCCATACCTGCGGCAAAGCCTACGGCCGCCGCGGGTGGTCCGCCCAATTCCTCGGACAGCAAATCGTACCGGCCGCCTCCGCAAACGGCGTTTTGGGCGCCCAGCGATCCGCTGGTTATTTCGAAGACTGTACGTGTGTAGTAATCCAGTCCCCGTACTAAATAGGGATTTTCTTCAAAAGCGATGTTCAATTTACGCAAACCGTCTTTAACCTGCGTGTAATGGCTTTGGCAAGCCTCACACAGGTTGTCGGTCAGGCGCGGAGCTCTGGCGTTAAGTTTGACGCAGGAGGGATTTTTACAATCCAGAATACGCAAGGGATTATCTTCGAAACGCCGCTGGCAATCCGGGCAATACTGCGGCAGATTGGGGCGGATGTAATCTTGCAGCGTTTTTTTGTAAGCGCTGCGGCAAACGGGATCTCCCACCGAATTGATTTGCAGTTTAAGCTCTTTTAGTCCGATGCGTTCGTAAATGGTCATAGCCAGATCGATCATTTCCACATCGGCCTGCGGACTGGCGGCGCCCAAAGTTTCGGCGCCAAATTGATGAAACTGGCGTAGCCGTCCGGCTTGCGGATTTTCCTGCCGGAACAGCGGCGCAATATAATAAAATTTGTTGATCTGATTTTGGGCGTACAGTTTATTTTCCAAATAGGCGCGCATGACGGGAGCGGTCATTTCCGGCTTTAGCGTAATGCTCTTTTTAGAGCGATCCAAAAAAGTGTACATTTCTTTGGAAACGATATCTGTCAATTGTCCGATACCGCGGGCAAACAGCTCGGTCATTTCAAAAACCGGAGTGCGCAGCTCTTTAAAATTATAGCTGGCCATCACCTCGCGGATCAAATCTTCCACGGCTGCCCAGCGTTCGCTTTCGCCGGGCAGAATATCCTGTGTGCCTTTAATTCGTTTTAACGCTTTCAATACATCATCCTCTTTTCGCTGTAAGGTTTATTTTAAAAGCCGAAATTTACAAAAATATCACTATAAACAAAAACAATCTGCACCGCTGCGTCATGTTTTATTCTTTAGGATAATATGATAAAATATATCAAACCTTCCCGGCTTCTTTCGTTTATTGAAAATCTCCTTTTACTCGTATTAAGAGATAAGCAAAGCAACAGCTAATACTTTTCTTCTTTTAAACGATTTTAAACGCAGGCCCCGATGTTTACCAATCAACGGAATGGCTAATCAATTAATAAGTGATTTTACAGAGCGTGTGTTTTATCGGGAAAGTCTATGTTGGTTAGGGGCTTTCTTTAAAAGGGTTTAATGAGAATGAAAACAATGAGTTCACTCTAAAAGGTGGTTCTTTTTGTAAATCTATGGGTAACTTAAACTGTTGAATGAGTGAATCACATTCTATAATTACTATTTCTAAAAGGCAATAAGGATGTAATTAAGAATATGCTATTCATTTCCCAGAAGGGGAATTTGAATATAGCCCACCGATTCATCGGTGGGAAAAGAGAGCCACCATCATTGTCCGTCCCGTTAGGGACGGTTGATGCGTTATTAAGAATTGGAA
>CAZIBE010000079.1:0-17372 GCA_964536685.1 uncultured Calditrichaceae bacterium
AAGAATTTTAATTTTGAGAGCGCTGAGCGATTTTACTATAGCCTCTTTCTCTTTCTCTTAATCCCTGTAGCTGAGAGCAAGAGTAAGAATTTTAATTCTGAGAGCGCTGAGCGATCTTACTCTATCATCTTACTCTTACTCTCTGTAGCTGAGAGCAAGAACAGGAAATTGTCATAATTTGTATTTTACCAAAGGATGGCTATGTTAATTTACATTGTAATTTTTTTAATCGCCTATCTTTTCGGCTCCATACCCACCGCTTTTATCTTCATAAAGTTAACGCAAAAAAAAGATATTCGTCGAGAGGGCTCGGGCAATGTGGGCGCCATGAACGCTCTGCGCACCAGCAAAAGCAGGCTTATCGGACTGCTGGTAATGTTGTTTGATATTGCCAAGGGCGTCTTGCCCATGTGGTTTGTTTTAAACTACTACGGTTATTTGCCGCAGGCCGATTTGGTTACGGTGAGCGGTCTGGTTTTAGGGCACGTCTATCCGGTATGGCTAAAATTTAAAGGCGGAAGAGGGCTGGCCGTGGCTGCCGGTGCCCTGTTAGTCATTAACTGGCAATTGGTTGTTATTTGGCTGATTATCTGGCTGTTCTTTTTTGTGATGATTCAAAAACACATCGTGGCCAGTTTAGTGTCGACCTTTTTACTGCCAATCATTGTCTATTTTATGCGCGAAGAATATTTCAGTAATCACATCTTGCTGATGACTTTAATTGTCACAATGCTTATATTCCAACGGCATCTGGAACGTATTCCGGATTTAGTAGAACAAAAACGAGAATCAATAAATAACGGAGCTGGAAATGGAAATTAAACAGACTGCTCTGCATGATATTCATGTAAAGCTGGGCGCCAAAATGGTGGAGTTTGCCGGATTTCACATGCCCATTCAGTACCATAGTATTCGGGATGAACATATGCGCGTGCGCACTACCGTTGGCATGTTCGATGTTTCGCACATGGGTGAATTTGAAGTTAGCGGGCCGCAGGCTTTAGAGATGGTGCAAAAGGTCACTATTAATGACGCTGCCGCGCTGGAAGTAGATCAGGCACAGTACTCGGCCATGTGCTATCCGGATGGGGGCATCGTGGACGATCTGTTAGTGTATCGCTTTAAAGATAAATTTTGGCTGGTGGTCAATGCGGCCAATATGGATAAAGATTTTGACTGGGTGATGAAAAATCAAATTGACGGCTGTGACATACGCAATATCAGCGATGATATTACACAGTTGGCCGTGCAGGGTAAAAAAGCCCAGGCTACGCTGCAAAAACTCACTTCGGTAGACCTCTCAGCCATAAAGTTTTACTGGTTTACCGAGGGCGAACTGGCCGGCGTTCCGATGGTGATTTCGCGTACGGGTTATACGGGCGAGCCCGGCTTTGAATTATATTTCGCTAATGCGCACGCCGAACAGGTGTGGAATGCCGTGATGGAGGCCGGCAAAGAGTTCGATATTGAACCCATCGGACTGGGCGCCCGCGATACGCTGCGTCTGGAAAAGAAGATGTGCCTGTACGGTAATGATATCGACCAAACCACCAATCCGTTGGAAGCGGGACTGGGCTGGATTACCAAATTAGACAAAGGCGATTTTACCGGCCGGGATGTGCTGCTAAAAGTTAAAGAAGAAGGCGTTAAACGTCGGCTGGTGGCTTTTGTTTTGGATGAAACTGGTTTTCCGCGCCATGGCTACAAAATCGAAAAAGACGGCCGGCACGTCGGCGAGGTCACCAGCGGTACGGTTTCGCCGGTGCTCAATAAAGGCATTGGCATGGGTTATGTGCAAAAGCCCTTTTACAAGGTTGGAACACAGCTCGATATCGTCATCCGTAAAAAAAGGGTCCCGGCGACTATCATCAAACCACCCTTCGTTTAAAAAACCACCCACCCTCCTCAGGAGGGGCCGGGGGAGGATGTCGATTTTCTTTATGCTTCTTAACTTCTCTTTCCCATAGAGCCTCAAAATAAAAAAAGGCGGATTTCTCCGCCTTTGTATTATTGTGATGTTTACTTTTTTACGCCTTAAAAATTTTATCCCGCTGTTCCATGACATTTTGCGTCGCGTTACGTGTGTCGACTACCAGTTTGGCGTGTTTGACGATAAAATCCCAATCATAGACGCTGTGATCGGTGGAGATTAACACACAATCATAACTTGCCAGATTCTCCGGGGTCAGCGCAACGCTTTTGCGTTGGATATCGTACATACGCATGGAAGGCAGTTCCGGAATCAACGGATCGTTGTAATCCACGATAGCGCCCTTTTCCAGCAGAATTTCCATTAATTTGAACGACGGCGATTCACGGGGATCGTCGATGTCTTTTTTATAGGCCGCGCCCAGCACCAGCACTTTGGAGCCTTTAAGGCTTTTTTCATGTTCATTAAGAGCGTCGCCCACCTTCGAAATGACCCAATGAGGCATGGAAGTATTTATTTCGCCGGCCAGTTCGATAAAACGCGTGTTCATTTCGTACTCGCGCGCTTTCCATGTTAAATAAAACGGATCGATGGGAATGCAGTGTCCGCCCAGGCCGGGACCTGGATAGAAGGGCATAAAACCAAAAGGCTTGGTAGCGGCCGCGTTAATTACTTCCCATACGTCGATGTTCATGCGCTCCAGAATCATTTTCATTTCGTTTACCAGAGCGATATTCACACTGCGGAAAATATTTTCCAGCAATTTGGTGGCTTCCGCCGCTTGTGTGGAAGAAACGGCCACGGTTTTTACAATCACCTTCCCGTAAAGTTCTGTTACCAACTGACGGGCGTACTCGGTATTGGCGCCCACTACTTTGGGAATGGTGCGCGTGTTGTATTTGGGATTGTTGGGGTCTTCCCGTTCGGGCGAAAAAGCGACCCAAAAATCTTTGTCGGCCTTTAAGCCCGATTTTTCGAGGATGGGTTTGAGAACTTCTTCCGTAGTGCCCGGGTACGTAGAACTTTCCAGTACGATTAACTGACCGACCCGAATATGCCTGGCTAGCGTTTCGGCGGTGCCGGTAATGTAGGACATATCCGGTTCGCGATGACGGGTAAGCGGAGTGGGCACACAAATCAAAATACAGTCGGCCTCTTTGATGCGTTCAAAATTGGCCGTAGCTTCAAACAGCCCGCTGTGGCGGACGGACTTAACGCGATTTTCATCAATATGTTTAATATAAGATTTTCCGGCATTCAGCTTGTCCACTTTCTGCTGATCGATGTCAAAGCCCACTGTGCGAAAACCCTGTTCGACAAATTCCATGAGCAGCGGCAAACCCACATAGCCCAATCCGACTACGCCGACCACCGCTTTATTGGTTTTAATATTTTCTAATAAATCCATAGTGATTTTATCCTTATTTTAGTGTGCTCTGTTAAATCAATATCTGTTTTTGTCGCTATGCTTAAATCGTTTTGCAGGAAGTATTTTCATTCTCGTAAAAAAATTAAGGCGCTTTAACAAAAAATTTCGATTGCGGACGGCCAATGGAATAATAATCGATACCCAATTTGTGCATACGCAGCGGGTTGTAAAGATTGCGGCCGTCAAAAATCACCGGATGCGATAAGGTCTCTTTAATCAGATAAAAATCCGGTTCACGAAAGGCGTTCCATTCGGTCATGATCACTAAACCGTCTGCGCCTTCTAAGGCGTCATAGCGCTTTGTGAACAGAAATACGCTTTTATTCAGATAGTCGGCAAAACGCCATTCGGCTTCATTAAGTGCTTCCGGGTCGTGAGCATGAACTTTAGCGCCGGCTTCAACCAATGCATGTACCATGGAGATGGCCGGAGATTCGCGCATATCATCGGTGTGCGGTTTAAAAGAGAGTCCCCACATGGCAAAGGTTTTACCCTGAACGCCGTCTTTATAGTAATTTTTGATTTTATCGAACAGAATGGTCTTTTGTCGGTCGTTTACCGATTCCACCGCTTCTAAGATTTTAAGGTCTACACCATACTCCTGAGCCGTGCGGCGGATGGCTTTAACGTCCTTGGGAAAACAGGAACCGCCGTAGCCCGGACCGGGAAAGATAAAGTACGGTCCTATTCGTCGATCGGAGCCGATGCCCTTGCGAACCATATCCACATCGGCGCCTACTTTATCGCACAAATTGGCGATTTCATTCATAAAAGAAATTTTAGTGGCTAACAGCGAGTTAGCGGCGTACTTGGTTAGCTCGGCGCTGCGCACATCCATGACAATAATGGGTTTGCCGGTACGCACAAAAGGCCCGTATAAATTACGCATGATCTCGGCGGCTTCCTCGTTATCGGTGCCGATTACCACACGGTCGGGTTTCATGAAATCTTCGATGGCCGCGCCCTCTTTCAGAAATTCCGGATTGGAAACAACGGCAAAATCAAGATCAGTATATTTTTTGATTTCGTCGCGCACTTTGTCGGCCGTGCCTACTGGTACGGTGCTTTTATCAACTACGACCTTAAAGCCGTTCATGTTTTTGCCGATGTCTCTGGCCACTGCCAGAACGTACTGTAAATCCGCCGATCCATCCTCGTCAGGCGGCGTGCCGACGGCAATAAAGATAATGGTAGATTTTTGTACGGCTTCCCGAATGTCGGTACTGAAAAAGAGGCGCTCCTGCTCGTAGTTGCGCTTAATCATTTCTTCCAGCCCGGGTTCGTAAATGGGCACCTGCCCGTTGTTCAGCATATCGATTTTCTTTTTATCTATATCGACACAAATTACTTCGTTGCCGGAATCGGCAAAACAGGTTCCGGCTACCAATCCTACATAGCCTGTGCCAACAACCGCTACTTTCATGGATGTATCTCCTGAAGTTATAATTTAACTGATAGTTACTAATTCATCGGAAGAATTAGTAAAAAAGTAAATAAAAAATAATTTAATCAGAAATATTTAATGAAATGTGACGGAGGTTACTTAGGAAAGTAATCCGCTCATGCGTCGTTTTTTCTTTTGTCCCGGTTTGGAATAATAGTGATGATAGTAGTAATAGTAGTAAGAACCGTACATGCCTTCCACATTAACGCCGTTAAGCAAAGTCCCCAACAATTTGCAGTCTACCGAATCCAGCAGGGATTTGGACCGCATGACGGCGTCGCGGTTTGTCTGCCCCGATGAAATGACTAAGATGGTACCGTCTACTTTTGTGCTGATAATAGCGGCATCGGTTACGGCAATGACCGGCGGGCTATCAATGATGACCATATCAAAGTCTTTACTCAGCAGTGTCAGCGTTTCTTTCATTTTATTAGAAGCCAACAGTTCGGAAGGATTAGGCGGCAGGGCGCCGCTGGTGATAATTTTCAGATTATCCATGAATGTGTTTTTTAATAAATTTTCGTAAGGAATTGTTTCCATCAGATAGTTAGTTAAACCGTCGTCTTTGGCCAGGCCAAAGATGGAGTGCAGCACCGGGCGCCGCAAATCGGCGTCGATGAGAACTACCTGTTTACCGGTCTGGGCGACGGCAATAGCCAGGTTGGCGGCGGTAGTGGACTTACCTTCTTTAGGACCGGCGCTGGTGATCAGGATGGTTTTAATCTCATGTTCTATCCGGCTGAACTGCAAGTTGGTGCGCAGCGTACGGTATGCTTCCGATACGGGCGATTTGGGGTCCAGATGTGTGATTAAACGGGCTTCGATTATTTTGCCTTCGTACTGCCCCATTTTTTCATATTTACGTTCTAATTTCTTTTTTACTTTGTCCATCTCGATGCGCGGAATGCTGGATAAAATATTAAAGCCGATGTGTTCCAGCTCTTCGGGAGATTTCACCGTGTTGTCAAAATATTCGATCATAAAAGTTAGTCCAACGCCCAGCCCCAGACCTAAAATAATACCCAACAGAAGATTCAGCTTCTTTTTGGGTTTCACTGGAATAAGCGGCTCGATGGCTTCATCGATGATGTGCACGTTTTTAGCTTGTGCGGCTTCCTGGATTTTTGTTTCTTCTAACTTTTGCGTCATTAAAATATAGGTTTGTTCGTCCACTTTTCGGCGCCGTTCCAGCCGGGCCAAATCCAGCACTTTTTCCGGCAGGGTTTCCAGCTTGGCGCTATATTCGGCAACCACATCCTGTAACGAATTTATCTTAGCCGTAGCTGCTTTGATATCGCCATCTAACGTAAGTAACTTATTGACAATTTCCTGCGACATTTTCAGGGGATCGGTAACCATACTGGAGCTAGTGATTTTATCAGCTTCTTCGCGCAGTTTCTCTTTGATGGCCTTAATGCGTTCGTCATATTGTTTGATGGCGTCTTCGTAATACTGTCGATTTTGCGTGGGCGCTTCGCTCTTCAGCGCAGTAACGTAAGTGGTGCGTTCGGCCACTACCTGTGCCAATTGCTGCTGTAAAGAAACGAGATACGGCGTGGAAATTTCGCTTAAATCATTAGATAAATTCTGACGTCGTTCATCTAATTTTTCCTCCAAGGATTTTTTCATTTCCAGATCGGCCTGCAATTCCACGCGCGCCTGCTCCGTCATTGCTTCCACTTCAGCCAGACGGCTCACCAGTTCGCTGGTTTCTTCGTCGAGGCTGGCTACTTTTTCCCGTTCCTGATATTCGCGCAGCCGCTCCTCCGAGGCGTGGAGTTCCTTCTCCTTGATGCGCAAACGGTCTTCGATAAATTTACGCAATTCGCTGATTTCGCTTTTATTGGCTTCGGCATTGAGCAGTTGAAATTCTTCGGCAATGGTGTTGGCGATGTAGGCCGCTTCGAAGGGAGAACCGGCGCTGTAAGTTACGGTGAGAATATCCGTGTCGCGCATGTGTTCCACTTCCATACCACCGCGGATGATCTTTGCCATCTCGCGGAAGGAGAGATATTCGCCGTTTTCGTTGGGCTGAAATAGTTTAAGGGAGTCGCGTACGTCGGAAAGATCTAAGCGCTTAACCACGCGCTCGGACAGCGTACGGCTTTTAAGGATTTCCATCTGGTTGGACACCAGCGTGTTCTGGTTGCCAAAATAATTTAGATCAAAAAATGACTGAGCCATAGCCCCGGAACTTTCGATAATTACGGTGGAGCTGGCTTCGTAAACGGGGTCTGTGGTAAACGTAAAAATAACCGTAGCCAAAAAAACCACTAAAAAAGATAAAACGATGACCCAGCGTCCGCGATATAAAATGCGCAGGTAATCATTTACAGTTACTTGTTGTTCCTGTTCCTGATCAAAATGTTCAGCCAATGGATATTCTCCCTGTTAGTCTTTATAAGCGGGTGAAATTAAAGAATTCCTTTGCCGACTTCAATATTTTTATTGTTTTATGTTGGCGGCAAATCAGCTAAAACGGGCGAGCAATTTATGCCAGCCGCCTTTTAGTTCATGTGTATTTACTGCCGGCGGTTGCAAAGGCACACCGGCCAGCGCTTTTTGCGGATTTTCTTTAAACAATTGATCTACGTACCATTCCGGTAAAAACTTTAGCGTTATTTCACGCGCCTGGGGCATAACTTCATAATTGCGATAGGTTTCGTCGTGTGCATCGGACGCGATAAAATGCACCATATGCGCTTTGAGCAGCCGGCGGGCGAAGGCCTGAACCTTTTGGCCGAACTGACCGGTTACACTGCCGGCATTAGTCTGCAACAGGCAGCCCTGGCGGTGCCATTCCAACAGCTTGTTTTCCATCTTGTGCATATAATGGTAGCGTTCGGGATGGGCTAAAATAGGTGTAAGGCCTTTTAGGCGGCATTGGAAAATAAAATCGCTTACGCCGCCGGGAAGTTCGTATAAAGGCAGCTCAAAAAGCAGATATTTTTTATTGTTGTTAAAGGTAGACCAGGGATAACGAAACCATTCATAAATATGGGGGCTGAAAAACAGTTCTGCACCGAGGACAAGATCGATTTTTATTCTAGCGCGCTGTACCTCACGTTGCAGGCGGGCAAAACTATCCAAAAATAACTGACTGAGCGCATCGTTGGTCATATCGGTGGCGTGCGGTGTGGCCGCTAAAAAAGAGATGCCGTTTGCTTCAGCCTGTTTTATCATGGCTAAGGATTGTTCCAGCGATTGCGAACCGTCATCCACGCTGTTTAAAAAATGCGCATGAATATCGATGATAGTATTTTCTGCAGCGGCCATAATCACTCTTTTCTGCGCATGTCTATAACTTCCGCATCAGAAGCGGCCTGATATTTAAACAGATCATCCGATAATTTGCTTTTGGTGTCCATAGCTGAAATTTCAAAGGTGGTTGAATTACCGTTTAAATCGGTTGTCTGAATTTTACGGATATGCCAGCTGCCTTTTTCCACCCAGATTTTAATATTGCTGAAAAATCCGTGGGTGTCTTCTTTGGGGTCCAAACGAATCAGGTACACAGTGCGCTTATTCTGCTGTTCGCTCTTTAGCAAAGTGGCGTAGTATTTTTTAGGATACTTGAACAGTAAATCACGCGGCAGAAGCGCGCCGGAATTTTTGCGCACATTGTCGATAATCAGCTGGTTGCTCAAGCTGTTAAACGTCCAGACCGTTTTGCCATCGGTTACAATTACCTGGTCTTCGGACTCGAAACGGTACTTGACGCCGTTTTTAACATAAATTTTACCGCGCGTTTCCGACAGCGAGCCGGTGAGCTTAAACGCTTCCACCTGCCGGAATGTAGCTGTCAGATTATCCATATCATCGTATGTGTTCTGCACTTTTTTGATGATATCATTGACGTCGTCGGCCGTGGCGCTAACTAACCATAAAAACAAGACGTAAAAAAGGATTAGATATGTATTCTTCATGCTACCCTCATTTTTAATTATTTACCCCTCTTCTCACTCTTACTCTTGCTTCTTACCTCTTACTCTTGCTCCAAAAAAGAAGATTAAGAGAAAGAGTAAGAGCGAGAGTAAGACTTGGAAAATGGATGTACATCAACTCATATCCTGCAATTCCTGCAAAGAGATTAACACTTCGCGCGGTTTGCTGCCGTCTGGCGGTCCGACGATACCGTCTTCTTCCAGCTGATCCATCAAACGGGCGGCGCGCGAATAGCCGATCTGCAGACGGCGCTGCAGAAATGAGATAGAACCCTGCTGATGCTGAACGACAATAGCCCGCGCTTCTTTATATAAAGCGTCCCGGCCTTCGCCGCCGCCTGAAGCCGTCCCAAATCCGCCGGAGCTGCTAACCGGCTGGGGTACCTTGTAACTGGGCAGTTTGGGCTGGCGGTGAATATGCACCAGCACCTGCTCCACTTCTTCGGTGGAAACAAACGGATTTTGTAAACGGATCGGTTTGGGGTGACCCGGCGGCAAAAAGAGCATATCGCCGTTACCTAACAACTGCTCGGCGCCGTTCATATCCAACACGGTGCGTGAATCCACTTTGGTAGCTACCTGATACGCGATACGCGCCGGAAAGTTCGCTTTGATCATTCCGGTGATTACATCCACACTGGGACGCTGCGTGGCCACAATTAAATGAACGCCTACGGCGCGCGCCATCTGAGCCAGACGGGCGATAGGCGTTTCCACCTCTTTGGCGGCCACCATCATCAGGTCGGCCAGTTCGTCGATGATTACCACGATATAGGGCAACAACTGGTGCTTCTTGGATTTGTTTGTACCCGCTCTTTGTACGCGCTCATTATATTCCACAATATTACGGCCGCCTAATTCGGCTAACAAATTGTAACGCCGCTCCATTTCCAGCACGATACTGTTCAGCATACTTACAGCATTGTTGGATTTAGTGATAACTTCTTCATCCAAATCCGGGCGCCAAAGCAGATAGTGATCGCGCAGGTTGCGGTATACCGAAAGTTCCAGCTTTTTAGGATCGACCATCATAAATTTTACTTTGCCCGGATCGACGGCGTACAAAATAGACATAATCACCGTGTTAATACCTACGCTTTTACCCGAGCCGGTGGCGCCGGCAATCAGTAAATGGGGCATCTTTACCAAATCGGCAATGTAGGCTTCGCCGTTAATGGTTTTACCTAAGGCCAGCGGTAATTGAAATCCGCTCTGGCTGAATTTTTCGGCACGAATCAGCGTTTTTAAATAGACCGTTTGCGGATAGCGGTTGGGAATTTCGATGCCTACGGCCGCTTTGCCGGGAATGGGCGCAATGATGCGGATACCGCGCGCTTCCATGGCCAGGGCCAAATCGTTGGCCAGGCTAACGATGGAACTTACTTTTACGCCGGGCGCCGGTTGTAATTCATACAGCGTAATCACCGGACCGGCCGTAACGCGCACCACTTTGGCCTTTACGCCAAAATCAGACAGCTTTAGTTCCAGCGTTTCGGCATTGAGTTCAAGCTCTTCACGTGTAACGCCGGGACGCCCCACGGGCGGATCGTGCAGCAAATTGGTGGACGGAAATTTATAGCGGGCAACGCTTTCTTTGACTAATTGGTCGTAGTCCAGCTCGTCTTCCTGTGTTTCCTCTTTTACTTCAAAATCCAGGGACGCCTGTTCATCGGCCAGTGTGGGTTTTTCTGTTTTATCTTTTTCTTCTAACGCATCTAAAATTTCTTGCAGAGAAGTCTGAACGGATGTCTCGGCTGTTTCATCGACCGGCGTTTCCGGGGGGCGCTCTTGTGCCGGCGCCGCTGTTCCGGGCACGGGTTGTTCTTCAATGCTAATCTCCGGTAGTTTATCACTGCCGGGGAAGTCTTCTTCACGGGACGGTTTAGCCGGCTTCTCTTTTTCTTCCTTCTTTTTAAGCAATTTCTTTTGGGCTTTTTCTTCGCGGCGCCGCAAGGCTTTTTCGCGCCGCTTGATGCGCCAGGCCTTAAAAGCGCCAAGCCATTTATGCCACACTTCGGCAATCTGCTTAATTTCCAGACTGCTGCTGATGGCGAACAGGGTTAAAGTTAACACCGCCAAAAGAGCTACGGAGCCGAATTTGCCCAGATAGAGCACCAATTCACCGGCCAGCCAGCCGCCGATTAATCCGCTGGGATAATATTCGTGCAGATGGCCGTTACTCTGCAGGGCTTCCGGCATGGCAAAAATGATGGAAAAGACCAGCGACCAGGCTAATAGCTGCCAGACAACACGTCCCAGTTGGCCGCTGCCGGAACCGCCGCGGATGATCCTTACGGAAAACAGCAACAGCAATAAGGGCAGCACTACGATGGGATAACCCAGCGTCCATTGCATCAAATAGTAGGAAACAAAGGCGCCTACAGGTCCCAGCCAGTTATGTATTTTAATATTGCCGGCAGAATTTTGTAGCTGTACGGGATCGTTTACATTAAAGGAAATAATGGTGATCAGTAATAGCAGTGAAAGTCCTAGCAGCAGAACGCCCCATCCCTGACGTCCTTTACTATCCGATTTTTTTGTTTTCTTTTTGGCCATTCGAGATTTTCGTTGAAATTGGTTCATTTTTTGTTCGTCTTTGAATATAGGCATTCCTGCCGCGCAATACAAGACTGCCGCAGCCTAAGTCATGTGATATTAGCCACTTGTCGAAGCCTGTTGCCAGAACGTTGGAAATCGGATATTGGATGTTCATTATTGAATATTCCCCTTCCGATTAGATTAAAATACTGTTTTGGAATAACCAATGATCAAATAAAAGAACCCGCACAATTCATCGGGATTTATCCCAATTTTTGCAGATAACCGGGAAATTCACTACGTTAATAAAAAACAGACTTAATCTCAGCGGGCAAAGGCACTCTGCTCTTAGAGTAATCATTCATGCGCCTTGCTTTAGAAGTACAATATCTTATAGACAATTGGGATTAAAATTATGGAGCAAAAAAACAGGCTTTTAATTCTTTCCATAGACGGGACGCCGTTTACTTTGCTTGGGGATCTGATACAAAAGGGCCTAATGCCTCATTGGGCGCGTTTGGCGGGGAAAGCGGATTTCCGTCAGATGGATTCGGTGCTGCCGCCCGTTTCATCCAGCGCCTGGGCTTCGTTTTTAACGGGACGGTCTCCGGCAGAGCACGGTATCATGGGCTTTGTGGATCGTAATCCGGGGACCATGGAGTGGCTGCTGCCTAAAGGCGACGCCATCCGCGGCGAGACCATTCTGCAAAATTTATCCAAAAAAAAGAAGCGTATATTTTTCATGAATGTGCCTATGACCTGTCCGCCGCAGCCAGTAAACGGCATTATCATCGGAGGGTTTTTGGCGGATGATTTAGCCGCGGCCACTTATCCCGCCCATATCGGAACGCTGCTAAAAGCGCGTGGTTACCGCATCGACGCCGATACGGAGTTAGCTAAACATGACTTGTCCGCCTTTGTGGAACATTTGCAGCAAGTGCTGGATAAACGCGTAGAAACCATGTGGCATTTCTGGCGGCAGGAACGCTGGGATTTTTTTATGACGCATATCATGGAAAGCGATCGACTGTTTCATTTTTTATGGGAATATTATCAAAAGGGGCAGGCGCCGTATGCGCACATGTTTGAACAATTTTTTGTTAAAATAGATGCCGTAATTGGCTCCATATGCCGGGAACTGCCGGAAGATACCGCGTTACTGCTGCTTTCGGATCACGGATTTACCACCTTGAACAAGGAAGTGAGCCTGAACCGCTGGCTCTATGATTTGGGTCTGCTGCGCTGGAAAACCATGCCGCCGCAATCGTTAAAGGATTTACATCCGCAAAGTAAAGCCTACGCCTTGTATCCCGGACGGCTGTTCGTGAATCTTAAGGGGCGGGAAAAGGAAGGCAGCGTGGCCGCGGGAACGGAGTACGAAGAGGTACGCGCTTTTTTACGGAGCGCTCTTTTAAAATTGAGAGATGAAGAAGGAAATCCGGTGATTAAAGAGGTGATAATCCGTGAAGAATTAAGCGGACATGCCGCGGGCATTCCGGATTTAAAGGAAAGCGCTGCGGATTTAAACCGCCTGCCGGATTTGTTGGCGGCGCCTTATGACGGCTATGATTTAAAAGGCCGGCTATGGGATGAGCGGATATTTGAGAAAACCATCTTCAACGGCATGCACACCTTTGATGACGCCTTTGTTTTAGGGCAGGGAATAGTGCTGCCGGAGCGGCGTCTTTCTATTAAAGATTTAGCGGATGTGATTTTGGATTTTTTTGAATAAACAACCAAAAGTCATTGGCGAATTACGAATTACTGATTAGGAACCAGTTAGCAGGAATTAGAAAATAGTATTTCTCTGTGTGCTTAGAGGGCTCTGTGTTGGAAGAAAAAATGAGCAATTGGCTTTCCCTCTTTTTTATGTGACCTGCAACATGCGCTTAAAAAATCATTTTAATACATTAAATATTGATCGTGCGGCAAAAAATTGTAAATTATCCCCGCAAAAAACAAGCTATTGGACAAAAATAATGCGAGTACTGCCGATACGGAGAAAGATAAGATGATTCACTGGTACGCCATATACACCAGACCACGTTTTGAAAAAAAAGTATATGAACAGTTGAAAGAAAGAGGGCAGGAGGTTTATTTACCGCTGGTGACCAGGACGAGGCAATGGAAAGACCGTAAGAAAAAGGTGGATATGCCCTTGTTTCCCAGTTATATTTTTGTGCGTTTTGATTACAAATACCGTTTTGACATTTTACCTATATCCGGCGTAGTGAAAATTGTTAATTTTCGCGGGGAACCGGCGGTGATTCCCGACTGGCAGATAGATTCTTTAAAAAAGATGATGGAGCATCCTCAGAAGGTACGCCTGGAAGACTATATGCGGCCGGGCGAGGTGGTGGAAGTAACGGACGGTTTGTTTAAGGGGATGCGCGGCGCTATTAAAACCGTAAAGGACGAAACGCGTCTGGTCATCACTATTGAGGGCATCATGCAGACCGTTTCTGTGGAATTAGACAGTTATGCCGTAAAAAAGTTATAGAAGGTGGTGTGAATGGATAGTTTTCTTCAAGGAAAGACCGACGCCGGAAATATTCATATAAAACGTTTCGGCTATTTGTTATCCGCCGTATTTTTGATTATTACCAGCATTGGATTATTGGCCAAATGGACAATTACGCCATGGCTTTTTTTATTTACCATGTATCTGTTAACCGGCTGTTTATGGATTCCCGTTTTAATCAAACCGTTTTATTTATTATTTGGTAAATACATCATAAAGCCTGAAGAAAATAATCCGAATAAAGAAGAGTTGCCATTCAGTAAAAATTAGATTTTGGGAGTAATATGTACAAGGATAGTAAGCTGCGTACGGTATTAAAAAGCATTACCTGGCGTATCACGGCAACGGGCACCACTATGTCCTTGGTATGGATATTTACCGGGCAAATCCATACGGCTATTGAAGTGGGCGCGTTGGAGCTGTTTGCCAAGATGTTGTTTTATTATCTGCATGAGCGCGGCTGGGAAAAGGTGCGTTTTGGCAAGTTGGAAATCCCCTCTTTTGTAGTATGGATTACCGGCATTCCCGTATCAGGTAAAACTACCTTAGGCGATATGATATCCGAAGAGCTGAAGAAGGAACAGCTTAAAATTCAGCGGCTGGACAGCCATGACGTGCGGCCGTTGTTCCCGGAAACCGGTTTTTCGGAAGAAGAAGTGAATAATCATATTAAACGCGTGGGGCATCTGGCTTCTATGCTGGAGCAGAACGGGATTATTACCATTGCCTCGTTTGTTTCGCCTTACAAAGAAAGCCGGGCATTTGTGCGCGAGCTATGTAAAAATTATGTGGAAGTGTATCTGGATACCGATGTACAAAATGCCCGCAAATATGATACTAACGGATTTTACAGTAAAGTGGATGAGGGAAAATATAAAAATGTGCCCGGCGTGGACGTGAAGTTTGAGGATTGCGAAAAAACCGAATTGCGTCTGGATATGCGTACTGTCAGCTTAGAGGAAGCGCGCGATCAGGTGGTGCAATATCTGAGGAAATCGTATCTGAGTATGCTGTAGAGGTTGAAAATATTGTGTTTGCTAGTAAAAACAGAAAAGCCCGAAACTAAAGTTCGGGCTTTTTTTATGGGCTAAAAAGAACGGTTAGATAATTCCCTTTTCCTTTAAATAGCCAAGTACCATATCAGCGCTTTCATCGAGAGAATGCTCGCTGGTATCGATGATTAGTTCGGCGTTCAGCGGCTCTTCGTAGGGGGCGTCGATACCGGTGAATTGTTTGATCTCGCCGGCGCGGGCTTTTTTGTACAGCCCTTTGGGGTCGCGTTCTTCGGCCACCTGCAGCGGCACTTTGACGAATACTTCGATAAAGCGGCCGTCATCTAACAAAGCGCGGGCTTTGTCGCGGTCGGCGCGGTAAGGCGAAATGAAGGCCGTCATTGTGATAATGGCTGAATCGGCAAAGAGCTTGGCCACTTCGCCGATGCGCCGGATATTCTCTTCACGGTCTTCCGGGGAAAAGCCCAAGTTCTTATTCAGACCGTGACGGATGTTATCGCCGTCCAACACATAGGTTAAATGTCCTTGTTTAAACAATTTTTCTTCCACGGCATGGGCTAAAGTGGATTTACCCGAGCCGGACAGACCGGTAAACCAGATGACGCAGCCTTTTTGGTTAAGCAGTTTTTCGCGATCGGCATTAGTAACGGCGCCTTCGTGCCAGGTGATGTTGGTTGCTTTTTGTATGGTCATGCAGTACTCCTTTTTATAAATAGCGATTCCATCACTAAAAGATAAGTAATGGAATCGGTGTTTCTTATTTTTTTAAATACCCAGGTTTAATACATAGGGACGCCCATACCCGGCGTTTTCAACTTGCCCCGGGGGTTATTTATTGTTCTTATAATATTCCACTAAAATCTGTGCTACTTCCGGTCGGGAAAATTCAGCAGGCGGAAGCTCGCCGTTAGAGAGCATTTCGCGTACTTTGGTGCCGCTAATCAATACGCGATCTTCTTTGCCGTGCGGACAGGTACGCATGGAAGCCATGCCGCCGCATTTGTAGCAGTAAAAGGTCCAGTCGATATTCAACGGCTGGATGTGCAGTTTGCCGGCCGGGATTTCATCAAAGATTTTCTGGGCGTCAAAGGGACCGTAGTAAGTACCCACGCCGGCGTGGTCGCGGCCGATAATCAGATGCGTGCAGCCAAAGTTCTGACGGAAAATAGCGTGCAGAACAGCTTCGCGCGGGCCGCCGTAGCGCATTTCCATGGGATAAACTTTGAGGACGACGTTTTCTTTTACGTAATATTTATCCAGCAATACTTCATACGTTTTCATACGCACTTCAGCGGGAATATCGCCGGCTTTGAGTTTGCCCACTAAAGGATGAATCAAAATACCGTCGGTTACTTCCATAGCTATTTTAGTTACATATTCATGGGAACGGTGAATGGGATTGCGCGTTTGAAAACCGGCGATACGCGTCCAGCCTTTTTCGGCAAAGATGGCGCGCGTTTCGGCGGGACGGGCGTAATAATCGCCGTATTTTTGCGGATAGGGGCCTTCGTTTAACACGTTAACCGGTCCGCCCAGATAGATATCGTGTTGCGCATAAACTTTAGCCACGCCGGGATGCGCTTCATCTTCGGTGCGGAAGACATGTTTGGCTTCGTGTTTTTTATCGTAGCTGTATTTTTCTTCTACTTTCATCGTGCCCATTAAGTCGCCGCTTTCGTCATCGATGAGGGCGATTTCACTGCCGATGCCCAGCGTGTCGGCCTGCTCTTTAGTAACGGACAGAGTAATTGGAATAGGCCACAGGGTGCCGTCGGCCATTAGCATATCGGTGACTACGGTTTTGTAATCCTTTTCGCGCATGAAGCCGTCCAGCGGGCTAAAGGCGCCCATGCCCAACATAATTAAATCGGATGTTTCGCGCGAGGTGAGACGCACCTGCGGCAGGGATTTTGCTTTTTCCGTTTCCTGTGCGCGGTCTGCTTCGTTTACTAATAAGGGTTTTAATTCTCCACCGTGAGGGGGGATGAGTTGCGCTGCCATTGAATTCTCCTTTTATGATTAATCTTATGTGCAAATTATGCTGTTCGCGGCTATGTAAAGCAGCAAAACGATATAAATCTAAAGAAAAAGTAATTTATAACGATTTAATGAATCATCCAAAAATTAAGTGCTTAAAATAGGATTTAATGACGTAGCGTAGTGTGATGTATATCAGTCAGCCAGAGATTTAAAAACGTAATTTAGCGTAATCGTAACGGGTTCCACATTTATCCCTAAATAAAATTTGAAAATTACCAAAAAAAATACGAATTTAAACGCTTGAAAAATAGGATGGCCGGAATTTAAATGCTGGATAATACATAATTTAAATAAATTTGATTACGCCTCATTAAAAGACCATTTTAATTTATACGGGATTTTCAATCAATTTAATTTTAAAACCGTATTTCTAAATTTTCCGGCCTTAGGATTTCTCTCTGCTTGCGTTTCGCTGTTTGCGGAATGTAATTGACAGGGCGGAGCTGGATATAATTAATAATTACAAATATGAATGACCAGTTAAAATTTTATGATCAAGAACAAAAGTGCTGC
>CAZIBE010000080.1:0-17365 GCA_964536685.1 uncultured Calditrichaceae bacterium
AACCACTTCGTGGTGGGAAAATGACAGTGAGAGACCTTTTTAGAGTGAACTCATTTCTATTTGAGTATACAAACACTGCGTGCTTGTGATAGTAACAGGGTATTGGTCAATTCCATAAGTAAATAAGGGTGGAATCTGCCCTATGTTTTACTGTGATCGCCGACAATGTTTTTCATTACAAAAGTGTTGTCGAAGGAACAAAATATCACTATATTGAATTAATCGCAAAGGCATCCTTTTTAACAGATTAAATAAAGCTTCAGGAATATATAAAGATGGCAAAAAAAATACGACAGCCCGCCGTGGCTGGCATGTTCTATTCCGGGCAAAAGGAAACACTGCAACGGGAAGTTGCCATGTTCCTGGAAAATTCACAGGCTGTGGATATTGTAACGCGCGTATATGGTTTAACGGCGCCTCATGCCGGTTTAATGTATTCCGGCGGCGTGGCGGCGCGGGCTTACCGGCAAATTGTTGACCGTCAATTTGATGTGGTGGTTGTGATTGCTCCCAGCCATCGCGTATATTTTGAAGAGGTTTCTATTTATAACGGCGCCGCGTACGAAACGCCCATGGGCGTAATTCCCGTCGATACCGCTCTGGCCGCACAAATAGCGGACAGTAGTCCCCGACTTATTTATTCCGGCATCGGTCATGATATTGACGAGCACGCTCTGGAAGTACAACTTCCGTTTTTGCAGCATGTTTTAGAAGATTTTACGCTGATTCCTATCGTAATGGGCGATCAAAGCTCCGCCAATATAGAAGCCCTGGCCGCAGCTCTGGCCGAAAATCTGAAGGACAAAAATGCCCTGATTGTAGCCAGTTCGGACCTTTCCCACTACCACAGCTACGATAAAGCGGTATTGTTGGATAAAGTGGTGGTGGAAGACATTAATAATTTTGACGACGAAAAACTGTCTCAGGATTTAGCCGCAGGCGTTTGCGAAATGTGCGGCGGCGGGCCGGTTCTGGCCACTATGAAAGCCTGCCGTTTATTGGGCGCCAATAAATCCAAAGTATTGCTTTATCGTAACTCCGGCGACGTTAGCGGCGACCGTTCGCAGGTGGTGGGCTATCTGGCCGCTATGTTTTATGAGTAGCTACTGAACGCATCCCATAAGTATGCTTTGAATTTTATCTAATGAAACCTTTGGAACAATCCATCTGTGCACAGTCATAGATGTTACATTTTTATTAATGGTATGTAAACGCATAAAGAACAGTCGCTCTAAATTCAAGTTATTTTTAAAGTTATGCCCCTCACCCCTCGGCTCCCCTCTCCCAAACTTGGGAGAGGGGAGCCGAGGAGAGGTAAAAAAAATTTAATTTTTCAAAGGTTTCCTAATCTGGATAAACCGGAAATTCTATAAGCTGGCAGCCTTCAGCTATCAGCTTTTAACGCCGAATAACAAACAACAAATAGAGATTGAAGAAGTACAAATAACTATAAACGCATTGTTGTCCCAAATAAATCACTTTTTACGACACGCATCGGTATCATTGTTGAAATTACCCGCCGTGGAATCCAGGTTTTCTGACAAGCCCCTGTTTTTCATATTATTATGCGTCCCAATCTATTTTAACAAATTCCTGTTTTGGGCAAGTATGCTATCGACTGATAATCCGCCACTGATTTCTAATTTTGAAACCAGATTTAAGGAACAAAACAGGGGACTCAACGTATGTTCTTAAAATTTGACTTTAGCGGCCAGAAAAGCGTAATTTGCGCCGTTGCAAAGATGTTCTTTGCCAGATTATTTTTCATAAGGAAATAAATTAACAAACAATGAGGTGCTGAGATGAAAAAAGGTGTTTGGATTGGCCTTGGCGTGTTTATTTTAATTATTCTCATCGTTTTTATGTCTTTTAAGAATTACTACAATTCTTTCGTTACATTAGAAGAGAATGTCAATCAACGCTGGTCGCAAGTGGAAAACGTGTATCAGCGGCGCGCCGATTTAATCCCCAATCTGGTGGAAGTGGTTAAAGGCTACGCCAGCCACGAACGGGGAACCCTGCAGGCAGTGGTAGAAGCCCGCTCCAAAGTGGGCGGACAGGTGAACGTCGGTCCGGAAGTGCTGAACAATCCGCAAGCCTTTGCCAAGTTCCAGCAGGCGCAGGGGGCGCTGACTTCCGCTTTGCAGCGCTTAATGGTGGTGGTGGAACGCTACCCCGATTTGAAAGCAGATCAGCGCTTTGGCGAACTGCAATCGCAGTTGGAAGGCACCGAAAACCGTATAGCCGTGGAACGGCGCCGTTTTAATGAAGCCGTGCAGGCTTACAATACCACTATTCGTAAATTCCCGGCCAATGTGATTGCCGGTATGTTTGGCTTCTCGCAAAAGGTTTATTTTAAAGCCGACGTCGGCGCCGAAAAGGTTCCCAAAGTTAAATTTTAATTTTTTTTAAGAAAAGAAGACGTTTTATGAGTTATAAATATATTTCCAAAACAGTTCTTGCCATACTCAGTATTTTTGTGCTGGTGACCGCGGGCTTTGCTGAAAATGATCTGAAATTGCCGGACAGACCGCAGGCCTGGGTAAACGACTATGCCCATGTGCTGACTGATTATCAACTGCAGCATTTGAACAAGCGGCTCAAGGATTTGGAGCGGAGCTCCTCCAACCAGATTTTCATTGCTATTTTTAAGAAAATACCGGAGTCTTCCTATCTGGAAGATTTTGCCGTTAAATTGTTTGAAAAATGGCGCCCCGGGTTGAAAAATGAGAATAACGGGCTGCTTATCGTTATCTTCATCGACGACCGCAAAATCCGCTTTGAAGTGGGCTACGGTCTGGAAGACGTGATAACCGACGCTTATTCCAAACGAATTATCAGCAATCTTATAGCGCCGCACTTCCGCAAGAAAGATTATTACAGCGGACTAAACAGCGCCCTTGATGTGGTGATTCCGGCCGTGGAAAAAAAATATCAGATTCCGATTAAGGGGCAGAAGACGTCAAATAAAAAAGATAATTTTGGCGGACTGGTTATTGCTTTGATTATACTTTTTGTCATACTGCGTTTTTTCCGCGGTGGCGGCGGCGGCATCGGTACACGCCGGCGCGGCGGCTTTATCAGCGGTATGTTCATCGGTTCCATGCTGGGCGGCGGCGGAGGCGGCGGCAGCTTTGGCGGAGGCGGTGGATTCGACGGCGGTTTCGGAGGATTTTCCGGCGGCGGCGGCGCCAGCGGCGGATGGTAAACTATCATGTAACAGAATCAAAAAATATTTTAATCACAGGAAATAATTAACATGGCCAGCGTAAAAAAGTTTTTTACCGCGGAAGAACAAAAGAAAATCATTGCCGCCATTCAGGAAGCGGAAAAAGAGACTTCCGGCGAAATCCGCCTGCATTTGGAATCGCATTGCAAAGGCGATGCCTTAGAGCGCGCTATTAAGATTTTCGCCAGGCTGAAGATGCACAAAACCAAACTGCGCAACGGTACGTTGATCTATCTGGCGGTTCTGGATCGTAAGTTTTCCATATTCGGTGACGAAGGCATCAACAAAGTAGTGCCGGAAAATTTTTGGGAAGACGTTAAAGAGGAAATGCGCGTCGACTTTGTTAAAGGCGATTTTTTAAACGGCGTCATTAAAGGCATCCGCCGTATTGGCGAAAAACTGAAAGAGTACTTCCCTTATCAGCAGGATGATGTCAATGAACTTCCGGATGAGATTTCCATGGGGGAGTGAGCGCCTTGTGCCACTTCCGTAATTTTTTGTTTGTGTAAAAGCGGATTATCTTCTTATTATTTGATAAACCTTCCAAGAGTAGATAAATTAAAACGGTACATTAACTCGTTTTGTTTATACGGATAGCGATACTGTCATGAAATCTGATTACGAATTTCTGATCATTGCCGGCGAAGCCTCGGCCGATTCCCACGGAGCCGCTCTGATTGCCGGGTTGAAAAAAGCGCAGCCCCGCTGCACGTTTTGGGGAATCGGCGGCGAAGCCATGCAAAGCCAAGGCCTGAGTTTGCAAATTCACATGAAGGAGATGGCCTTTTTGGGGGTCGGCGAGGTGGTGCGCCATCTGCCCTTCATTAAAAAAGTTTTTCGTGATATTTTAAATGCCGCCCGGCAAAACAAACCGCGGGCAGCCATTTTAATAGATTATCCCGGATTTAATTTGCGGCTGGCTAAAAAGCTGCGCCAAATGGGCATTCCGGTTATTTACTATATCAGCCCGCAACTGTGGGCCTGGGGCAAGCGCCGCGTCAGTAAAATTCGCCGTTATGTGGATTTAATGCTCGTGCTGTTCCCTTTTGAGCAGGAGTTCTACCGGCGTCATGGGATCGAAGCGCACTATGTGGGCCACCCCTTGGTGGATCATCATCACCGGTTTTTGCCGGAAACTCTAAAAACGATAGACCCTCAGAATGTAACCTTAGGCCTGCTGCCGGGCAGCCGTATCAACGAAATAAATTCGTTGCTGCCGCGTATGCTGCAAACTGCCCGTATTTTGAAACGGCGGGGTATTATCCACCGTGCTGAAATCGTTAGAGCGGAGCACATCGAAGAAGATCTAATCCATAACCTATTGCAGCCGGGAGATGAATTCCTTTCCGTGGTGCAGCGCTCCCTGCATGAGGCGCTGCCGGCCTATGATGCAGTCATCGTGGCGTCGGGTACGGCCACGTTGGAGTGCGCCTATTTCGCCGTACCGATGCTGATTGTCTATCGGGTGCACGCCTTAACCTTTTGGCTGGCTAAAAGGCTGGTTAAGATTAAATATATCGGACTGGCCAATATTGTGGCGGAAAAAGAAGTGGCGAAAGAATTAATTCAATCGGATTTTACGGCCGAACGGGCGGCCGGATTTCTTAAGGAAATCTTGCAGCCGGAGACGAATCGTTTGCTGCGCGCCGATTTATTAGATGTAAGAGAAAAACTGGGAGCGCCGGGCGCTTCCCGCCGGGCAGCCGGACATATCCTGCGCTATCTGGAACAATCGTGATTGAATTCAATGCAATAAAAGTGTTTTTCCTCATCTTATGAAAGATAAAGATATCGAAACCATCGAGGAAGTATTTCAGTTTGGCGGTCGCCGCTTCGTTATTAAGCGGGTGCGCAACTTAGATGAAATGGTGAATCAGGTTAGCGATAAAATGTTTGCCGAGGATGAACGGCTGCCTTACTGGGCGGAACTTTGGCCGTCGTCCATTGCACTCAGCCGCTATCTGACGGAACACCGGGAACTGATTAGCGGGAAAACGGTGCTGGAGTTAGGCTGCGGATTAGGGCTGACTTCTCTGGTACTACAAAGCATGCAGCCATCGCGGCTGGTAATCAGCGATTACGAAAAGCCTGCCTTGCAAGCAGTGCACGCACATTTTAAGCTGAATGATTTACCGCAGCCGGAATCTTTGCTTTTAGATTGGCGCCGGCCGAGTATTGATGATCAGTTTCAGCGTTTAGTGGCTTCGGACATCGTATATGAGGAACGCTTTTTCCAGCCGTTGATTCGTTTGTTTAAACAATTGTTACAACGTGGCGGACTGATTATTTTAGCCGAACCCAGCCGTCCGGTGGCCAAAGCGTTTTTTAGCGAACTGGCCGACAGCGGATTTGTATTGGAACAGCAAACGGAAATGGTGCACCAGCAGGGGCATGAAATTCATGTGGGAATTCATTTGATTCAAAGAGGATAAGTGTGGATTTTTGGCGATTTACGTTCATGTAAGTGTTAAGTATTAAGTGTTAAGGATTAAGTAAAGAGTAAGTAGTAAATCGGGAATAGGGATTTGGAGTAAAAAAAAGAATAAGTTTCCTGTTCCAAATTTTAAACTTAGAGATAACTCATACATCTTCGCGTACAAATTTTAAAATTAAGGCATTATGGATAATAAACCGCGTATTTTAGTAATTGATGATGATCAGGCGCATCGTGAGGGGCTGGTTATTTTATTGCAGGATGAAGATTATCTGGTGGATCAGGCCGAAGGCGCCGAGCCGGCCATGCACTTAGTGCATCAGAATCAATATGACCTTATCATCACCGATTACAAGATGCAGCATATTGACGGCATGGAATTGCTAAAGATGATCAATGACTATGATCCGCTGCTGAGGGTGATTATGGTAACCGGCTACAGCTCCATCGAGCATGCCGTTCAGGCCATTCATCTGGGCGCTTTGGATTACATCCCCAAGCCGGTGGACCCTGTGAAACTGAAGGAGGTGGTGCAGCGCGCCTTGTCTAGCGCTGTGCCTCCTGCGGAGGGAACCGTCATTCCGCGGCGTTACATCCATTTTGACCAAATTATCGGCAAGTCGGCGGCTTTAAAAAAGGTGGTTAAAAAGGTGCACGAAATCGCCGATATTGATGTGCCGGTGCTTATTTCCGGTCAAAGCGGCACGGGTAAGGAGTTGGTGGCGCGGGCCCTGCATCAGGCTTCGGGGCGTGTTAAGCAGCCTTTTGTGGCCGTAAACACCGGCGCTATCCCGAGGGATTTGATCAGCTCGGAATTGTTTGGTCATGTAAAGGGCGCTTTTACCGGCGCTATTGATTCCAAAAAAGGCAAATTTGAAGAAGCCCACGGCGGTACGTTGTTTTTGGATGAAATCAGCTCTATGCGCGAAGAAGTGCAGATTGCCCTGCTGCGCGTGCTGGAAAGCCGCCAAATTGAACGCGTGGGCAGCAACCAGACGGTGAATGTGGATGTACGTATTGTGGCCGCCACCAATGAAGATTTGCAGACGCAGATCGAGAAAGGGTTGTTCCGCGAAGATTTGTATTACCGGCTGAATGTGTACAACATCGAATTACCGGCGCTGCAGGAGCGTCCCGAAGACATCCCGCTGATTGCCTCCTATTTTATCGAGCAATTCAACGATGAATTCAATAAGAATATTCGTGGAATAGATGATGAAGCCATGCAGAGTTTAATGGAATATGGCTGGCCGGGCAATGTGCGCGAGTTGCGCAACGTTATTCTGCGTTCTATGGTGGCTGCCACGGATTCCATCCGGAAAAAGGATTTGCCTGAAATGGTACGCCGTAAAATAGTCCCCGGTACGGAAATTCGTTTTCGGGCCGGTACGCCCTTAACCGATATTGAACGGCTAACTATCATCAAAACGCTGAAAATGGCTAAAGGGAACAAGCTGAAGGCGGCCGAACTGCTGGGCATCAGCCGCCGTTCGCTGTACAATAAAATTGAAGAATACGGGATTGATGAAAACGAATATCTCTGAACAGTTGCTTCCGCAAGCGTGGGAAACCCTCTGCCGCTCTCAGCGGGAGCTGCAAAGTTTAATATCGCAAAAATTACAGCAACACCGCCAACGCAGTTACCGCTATCTGGATAACACAGGCCGGCCGGCGGCCGTGCTAATTCCCCTTTTTTTTAAAGATGGTCAGGCGTATCTGTTGTTTACCAAACGTACCGAAAATATGGAACATCACAAAGGGCAGATTTCATTTCCCGGCGGAAGTTACGATGCGGCGGATAGCGACCTAAGCGTTACCGCTCTGCGCGAGACGGAAGAGGAAGTGGGCATCCGGGTTGCGGACATTACGTTGTTGGGACAAACGGATAAACTGCTCACTACCTCGGGTTTTTTAATTACGCCATTTGTAGGGATTTTTACATATCCGTATAAGTTCAAGGTAAATCCGGGAGAAATTGAACGCCTGATCGAAGTGCCGCTTATTGAATTGTTAGACGAAACGATTTTTACACTTAAGCCCTTCTCTGCGGCAGGGAATACCTGGCTGGTACACTATTACGGCGTCGGCGAAGATGTCATTTGGGGCGTAACGGGATTTTTGCTGAGTAATTTTCTTTCCATTGTTTTTGGTTTGAACCGTACGGTTATCTCCGAACAGGATTTAGAAAAGAAAAGTTAGTCCGGACTCCTGTTTGCAACAGCCGGCAAGGTTTTTCTGGAAAACTGTAGAGGCGCAAACAGGAGCGGAGAAGTGCACAAGACGAAATATTCTCCTTTTACTCTTAATCAAGACATTCTGGTAATGAAGAATTAAATGTTTATCTCAATTGTCCCTTGCGGGACACTTTTTTTATTTAGGTAGAATTCTTACCCATCCATGAATAAACTAAAATAAAAAATGGGCGCTATCAAATTCACGAAGACTAATTTGTTCGCCTGTCAGAATACGAATCTTGTCTTCTGATATGTTTAGCTTTGTAACAGGTTGGTCATCTATATAATTAAGATTTTGCAAAGAGCGGGTTTTGACTCTTGTTTTTATCGCATAAAAAGCTCATATTTAAGGCCATTAAGGAAACATGCATACTGTGAGAACCGACAACCTGGCAATCGGGAGTATATAGATGAAATCTTTGGCAATTGTAGCTCTGTTATTTTCACTGATTTTTGCACAGAACGATCACGACTGGCAAACGGTGACGACAACCAATTATATTTATGATTTAACGCGCAGCGCTGATGAAATATGGGCGGCTACCAGCGGCGGTATTTTACGTTTTGACCGTCAAAGTAAGCAGTTGCGTAAATATACCAATATCGGGGCTTTGTATAGCGTGGAACAACAGGCTATTGAAGCGGATAATCATCAGCATATCATTAGCGGGGGCCTTTCAGGCGTGCTGGAGGTCTATGATAAAAACGACGGAACGTGGCAGCATGATTTTACCCTGAAAGGCAGCGCTATCCGCGATTTGCTCTATCGTAACGATACGTTGTGGGTTGCCGCGGGAAACGGTTTAGGTGTTTTTGTGTGGAGCGGCAGTAAATATAATTTTATCGACTTCTTTTTTAATTTCAATACGGTTGTGCAGTGGGTTAACCGTGTGGCCCTTTTTGCCAACCACTTATGGATTGGGACGGATCAGGGCGTACTCAGCGCGCCGGCCGATTTGAGCCGTTACACCATCAATGATCCTACACTTTGGAATCGTTTTTCAACGGTAGACGGATTACCGGATAATACCATCAATGATTTGCAGCCTTATGGCGGCAAACTTTACGTTGCCACCGAAAAAGGGATAGCTTCCGTCGATTCCCAGTTCGAGGCGCGTACAGAGCTTGGATGGTATAGAAACCCGGAGGGTCAGTTCTATCCGGTTCATTCCATGGCTGCCGGGGCTGATAAGCTCTATCTGAGTTATTCAATCCACTACTACACATTTACAGACAGCGCCCGTTTTGTTGCCAATCAACAGGCAAAGATCAACGAAATGTTAGTCGATGAGAACAACGAATTATGGTTTGCTTTGGACGGTAGCGGCTTATCTAACAAAAAATGGACAGAGCCTCTAACCACGGACGGCCCTTTATCCAACATCATGCGTACGGTATTCAAAAGCACGGACGGCCGCATCTGGGCCTCGCCGAATAAGTATACACGCAATAGCTCAACCGGATTTTATGTTTATAGTCAGAACGGCTGGAAAAATTATTTCTTTTGGGGGCCAAAATGGTGGGGCGCGTTAAAAAATGTAGGTTGTTTTTATGAAGATCAATTTCATAATATTTGGCTTGGCAGCTGGGGCGGCGGAATTATTGTATTTCGTCCGGATGGCCAAATGCAGTTTTTTCATAATTATGAAGATAACGGCAATTTGATTTTATCTACCGCTGCCGGAGAAGAGCGTGTCACGATTGATACGAATGCTGTATTCAAAGGTTACTTTACCGGCACAAAGGAGACCCCTTCCTACGAAGTTATTCCGGCGATTACGGAAGGACCGCAGGGGCGTTTGTGGGTGGTTAATTACTCGGCGGCTAATAACCATTTATTGGCGGCCATCCCTTATACGGACGACGGCTTTATTGATTTGGACAAAAGCCATTGGGAGTTTTTCGGCCCTTCGGACGGTATTGGCGGTAAAGAAGGTTTGATTGTGAATATTACCTTTGATGATTGGGGCCGGGTGGTTTTAGGCTCTTTAGAAAACGGTCTATTTATTTTTGATTACAACGGTACTCTCTCTGATCATTCCGATGACAAAGTAATACACAAGGGAATCAATGATAATTTGTTTAGCAATAATGTGTATTCTGTGGCCCATGATCGGGAAGGCATCATTTGGATAGGCACAGCGGCCGGTTTAAATTCTTATGACGGGTTGAATGTGTACAAACATGTCGGCGATCCGCAGGGGCTGAACGGCCCGTTGGAAAATCAAATTAACCATATTTTTGTGGATGATTATAATAATAAGTGGTTTTCCACAATCGGCGGATTAAGTATTTTACGCGCCAACCACAGCGCCTGGGATGCCAACGGCTGGCTGGGATATTCGATATCTAACAGTGGTTTGGTGGATAATTCCGTGGAGGCTGTGTACGTGGATAACAAAACTTCTGAAGCATTAATTGGAACGGAACGCGGTCTTTCCGTGTATCGCGGCAGCTTTGCTGAAATTCAGCCAGATTTTAAAACGATGGTGGCCGGACCGAATCCGTTTATCATTGGCCGGGAACCGGCGAAGTTTACCATTAAAAACCTTGAATCGAACAGCACGGTGAAAATCTTTACTTTAAGCGGACGCTTAGTGCGGGAACTGGCGCCAGGTGGTCAGCTTTCGGACGGCGGTTTGCAGATAGACGGCGGGCGTGCTTTCTGGGACGGCAAAGACCGTACGGGCGCGCTTGTGGCCAGCGGAATTTATGTTTATTTTGCTTTTACACAGGAGAAGGCCTCGCAGGCCGGAAAGATTGCCGTAATCAGGAAATAGCAATGATTCGTAGTTTGTACATTAAAAATTATGCTTTGGTAGATGAGCTTACCATCGAATTTGCTTCGGGCTTGAATGTTTTAACAGGCGAAACCGGCGCCGGTAAATCTATTTTAGTGAATGCCATCGGTCAGCTTTGCGGTGAGCGCAGCAGTTCCGATTTAGTGCGTAACGGCGCTCAAAAAGCCATCATAGAAATTCAGATAGACGCCGGGAACAAACCGGAACTGGCTAAACTGTTTGCTGAATTGGAACTGGACTGGCCAGAAGATAAGATTATCATTATCCGTAAGGAAATTAATTTAAACGGCACGACGCGTACGTTTATTAATGATACGCCGATTACGCTTAACCGCCTGAGTCGCCTCAGCGCTTTGTTGATCGATTTGCACGGGCAGCATCAACATCAACAGTTGTTGCACCCGGAAAATCATATTATTTATCTGGATGCTTACGGCAATCTTGATAATGATGCGCGGGCGTTTTCCGTTCTGCTTAAAAAGTATAATAAGACATTGCGCGTGTTAGAGGAACTAAAGGAAGAACAGTTAAAAAGCTTCCAATTGCAGGATATGTATCGTTACCAATATGATGAGCTGAAAAAAGCGGAATTAAACGCCGATGAATTGGAGAACTTGCGCGCTGAGATGAAAATATTGGCAAACGTGGAAGCGCTGCATCAGTTGGGCGCGTCGTTGAGCGGGAATCTGTATTCCGGTGAAATTAACGTAAGTGAACTGTTGGGGCAGGCACAGCACGATGTACAGCAATTGGCGCAGTTAGACAGCGAGTTTGAAACGTATATCGAAATTTTAGCTCAGGCCAGCGCATCGGTGGAAGAGATCGGCCGTTTTACCGAGCAGTATATTTCGCGCCTGGAGTTTAACCCGGAACGCATGGAGTTTATTCATCAGCGCATCAGCCAGTTAGAGTTCCTGCTTAAAAAATATCAGAAGAATACGATTGCCGAACTCATGGAATATCATCAGGAGATCGCCAGTCTGTTAGAGGGGCACGAACAGTTTGACGAGCGCATTGCCGAAAAGGAAGACGAACTGTCCGCCTTATCCGACGAGATTATTGGAAAAGGTAAGGCGCTTTCTCAAAAGCGGCGTAAGGTGGCGGGTTCTTTTGAAGAGAAAATAAATCATATTTTAATTAAGATCGGTATGCCAAATGCCCGCTTTCGTGTGCAGCACAAGTACCGCCAACGGGACGACGGGCAGTTTACTTTTGAGGGAGAACGCTGCGCAGCGGATAGCCGTGGTTTTGACGCAGTCCATTTTGAACTGGCCTCCAATGCCGGCGAGAATTTTAAACCTCTGCAAAAGATTGCTTCCGGCGGGGAGATTTCCCGCTTGATGCTGGCCTTAAAATCGGTGTTAGCCGACGCCGATCGCATTCCAACGCTGGTGTTTGACGAAATCGACGCTGGCATCTCAGGGAAAATCGCCCAGCATGTTGGCCGCGAGATGGCCGGTTTGGCGCATCTGCACCAGCTTATCTGCGTGACGCACCTGCCGCAAATTGCCGCCTTTGCCGGCGCTCATTTTAAAGCTTATAAATCCGTAGAGAATAATCATACCTTTATCCGTGTTACGCGTTTGGAAGACGTGCGCCGCGTGGAAGAGATTGCCGCTTTGTTGGGCGGTCAGAAAATTTCCGAGCATGCCCTGCAAAACGCCCGTCATCTTATCAAAGAAGCGCGTACTCTGCAAGCCCGGTAATTTTTATCAGTCCATTTTCTAATTAATTGTTAATTTTTGCCGATTAAAAAGACAGTTGCCGGGTTTGTAGTAACTGCTTTAAATCCTTGCTATTAGCTCAATAAGTGATTATTTTGTTGAAAATATAGTTAATATGTGTTCATCCGGGAGGTAAAATGCAGGTTCATTTTCACCAAAAAATCCAGAATGACGAAAAACATGTGCGATTTTTTATCAATTTTTTTAAGAGAAAAAAAAGAAAAGTAAAGGTGCGCCCGGGCGCGATGCCTCCTGAGCAGGTTAAAGAAATCATCAATAAAATTGGACGCGGTAAAAAAGTGAATATCAGGCGTGTGGAATTTGACGGCGCTCCGGAGGCAAACCCAATCTCTGTACGCCTTATCGATATTCGGGATGATTACTTTACCGGAGACATCATAAACGTGGAGCGCAGTATCAAGCAGGAAGAGAACGAACATGTGATTTATGTAAAAGGCGGCGGCGGCACGCTGGATTTTTATTTTAACGACGGCGACATTTTAAGTATAGAGGAAGATATCGACGAAGAGATTGTCCAGGAGCGCAATGTGGATGAGTTGCTGGAAATCTTGGATGCGCTTGATTTGAACGAGCCCATCTTAATAAGCTATTATGATCGACAAAAAGGCGGTGTGATTAACGGGTCGGGTAAATTAACAGACAAGGATATTGAAGCTAAGACGTTTACCGTTGAGTTGGAGCAAGTTAACGAGATCGAATTGGACCGCCCCAAACAAGTAACGCTGGATTTAACTAAAGACGCTGTACTCGATTTGGAAGTGCGGTTGTAGAACACTGTTTGAATGGCATTGGTTCTTTTTTTTTGCATCGTTTATTTATAAAAAAAGGGCTTCGTATCGCCGGGTGGGTCGGTGATACAGCCCCAAGGAAATCAACTTAAAGAAATACCCCAACAACGTTTTTATTTATGGATGGCTATGTAATTGTGGCCTTGTTTTAATCAGCCGTTGGCAACGGTCTCCAACATGCCAAATCCCAAATTGTTTAATTGTCCCAAACCGGTATCGTAGATCATTTGTAAAATTTCCGGCTCGGCATGAATTTTCAATGGAGCTAAAACCCCTTTAATTTGCTCTTTTAGTGTGTCGCCGTTTTCTAACGTAATTACTTTGGTAATGCGATTTTTTCTTTTACGGATGTAATTTTGATCAAATTCCAGCTCCATATCCAGATGTTTGCGGTGCTGCCCGGCAAGGATATTGTATTTGTAAACCAAGTCGCGTTCGATATATTTTTTATATTCATCATTATCCGGCAAAATATACCCGCCGTTAAACTGATAGGCCGAAGGATGGCGGTTGTTGAATTGCTGCTTGTATACGGCAATGGGCGAAAGACAGGTAAAACGGGCTTCTGAACTTTCGAATTCCGGAGAACATATAAAACGCACATGTTTTACCGGAAACCACTTGTTGTAAATTTTAACTCGTTGACGGTTGCGCAGTTCTTTTGCTAATAGCCCCAAAAATTGATAATAAGGAGAGGCAACGTACCAGAAAAATTCGTTTGACTGAATACCGATTTTAAAATCTTTGATCTTGCGTTCAGGTACGATCAATTGTGAAAACGTATAGAGATTGAATAGTGATGTGTGCTGATCGCTGGGAACGAGAGACTTTAGATAACGGCGGTACTCATAAGTTAATTGTTCCAGCAGCCGGACCAAATAATAATTGGTGTTGATTGGCAAGTAAGTGATTTTATCCGGATTCGTAAAGTAAATTTTAATACGCATTGAACCCTGTCCATGATTATTAAACGCTATATATTACTACAAGAATTATGCCAGAGATTAAGAAAGGCGTAAAAGGGCTGGTATTTAACGGAAATACAAGTGGTTAGATTCTTGTTTGCAGGTAAAAATAAAAAACGGCGAAAGGGATAAATTCCCTTCGCCGTTAAAATGTATAGGGAATAAATCCCCACTTTACTATTTTAGAATTTGCTCTTTTACATTGCGGGCAATTTGACGAAAGGCGGTGGTTTGGGGGCTGTCGGGATTGCCTGCTACGATGGGAACGCCGTTATCTCCGCCGATACGAATATTGGCGTCGAGGGGGATTTCGCCCAAGAGGTTTGTATTGAGCCGTTCACATTCTTTTTTAGCGCCGCCGTAGGAGAATATTTCGGTGCGTTCACCGCAGTGCGGGCAGACAAAATAACTCATGTTTTCGATGATTCCTAAAATGGGAACGTTTACTTTGCGAAACATATTTACGCCTTTGATGGCATCTAACAGGGCAACATCCTGCGGCGTGGAGACGATAATCGCGCCGTCCAGCGCCACCGATTGCGAGACGGTTAGCTGAGCGTCGCCGGTTCCGGGCGGCATATCAAACAAAATGACATCTAATTCGGGCCAGGCTACGTCGTTCATTAACTGCTGCAAAGCGCGGTGTACCAAGGCGCCGCGCCAGATGACGGCTTCGTTATTATCCACCAAAAAACCTAAGGACATGAGCTGCACATCGAATTTTTCGATGGGGTAAATCTTTTTACCGTCGTAGTAAGGTTTTTCGGTAATACCGAGCATCATGGGGATGCTGGGGCCGTAGATATCGGCGTCTAACAGACCGACTTTGAGCCCCTCTTTGGCCAGGGCCACAGCCAGGTTAACGGCTACGGTGGATTTGCCAACGCCGCCTTTCCCGCTGGCTACGGCTATTTTGTATTTTACTGAAGGCAAAAAGCTTGGTTTGGCCTCGCTGGCCTGAGCGCTGAATTCCGGCGGTTTTTGTGTCTCGGCCTGAACATGAATTTCATGGCCGGCAAATTGGGAGGTTAAATGTTTTTGCACATCGGCCTGAATCTGTTGCGCGATGCTGGTATCACTGCTTTTAATTAATAGATGTATACTAATGGAATTATCTCCGGCGTCTACTTTTTGAACAATGCCGAAAGAAACGATATCGCGCGTAAATCCGGGATAGTTCACCTCTTTGAGGGCTTCTACAACTGCTTCTTTGGTTGCCATGTATTGCTCCTTCTATATGCTATAAGAACGGATATTATTTAATTAATTCTTAGATGCCGAATTTACAAAAAAGATAGCTAAAATCGAATTTTTATTTGGGCTGTTTACCGGGACGATGGTTAGTAGGCCAGTGCGAAAAAATTTCGGGTGTCAGGAAAAATATTCGTATTTCCATATAAACCGATCTATCGGCTTATAGAACGATGGAATTAGGAACAGCTATATAAAAGATGAAAACATTAATGGTACTTTACAACCGTTCATTGTGCCTCGGACATTAATCCTCGTTTCCCCATACAGGTTTCTTAAGAAAAATAAAAACGACGCCCAGTACTGTAAATAGGGCACATGCCGAAAGGAAAAGAGCAGGCCCAGAACAATCAGAATAACGGCCAGCCAAAGCATGGTTTTATCGTGCTTATCAACAAAATATAACAGAACAAATCCTATGCCCGGGCTAATTAGCAAAATGGGCCACAGCGATTGAATGTGCTCCCAGCCGGCGATATGACAGTACAAAAACAAAGCGCCGTATAAAAGAAGAATCACTCCCGGCATCAGTAGCGGCGTGTATTTACGGTTGGCTAAAAACCCCAGTAAAAATCCCAGCCCAACTAAAATGACGATGACCGGCAAGATTTGGAGAAAATTGAACCGAAACACATCCAGATTTTCTAACAGAAAAATGATGCCTAAAAATATTAGCGCCAGTCCCAAACTTTTGTTGCGGTTGTTCATAGCATCCTCTTCTCAGTGTATGTTTAAATGACCTATGGCCAATGACAGCTGTTCAAAGTATCAGGTATCAAGTAAGCAGGTAATAAGAAATGCGGACAAGTGTTCAGCGTGTAAGCATCATAGCAACGAGGCTGGCGCGCATAACGAAAAACTAATAACTGGAACCTGCCAAAGACTTCCTTCTAAGCTTAACATTCTATATTCAACATTTAACTAAAAGCCCTGAACAAAAATCAAATTATCACAGACTCGATATTTTTTGAATAGTGGTGTTTTTACCGATGAGCACCATAACATCGTCTTTCTGAAAAACCGTATTGGCGTCGGGATTGTTGTTAATTATGTCCGGTCGTTTGCGTCCGTCCTTATCGGGCTGAGGGGTATGGATGGCAATCAAATTGACGCCATACTTGGCGCGCAGTTCTAATTGAGCGGGGGTCTTGCCCACAAACACTTCGGGTACGCGCACCTGAGCGGCTACCGTACCGCCGCCGATAAAGGTGATATCCAACAGCCCTTCGTGCACAAGCCGGTAGGAAAGGCGTTCGGCCGCTTCCATTTCCGGGGAGATGATTAAGTCCACGCCTACCGCCTGCAAAATGCGCTGATGCGTAGGATTGGAAGCGCGGGCTATTACCTTTTTGACGCCCAATTGTTTTAAATTTACAGCGGCCAGCAAATTGGCTTCAAAATCCTCGCCAATGCAGACTACAGCCACATCAATTTCGTCCACACCGATGCTGGAAAGCGCTTGTTCATCCATAGCGTCCAGTTTTACGGAATAGGTTACTTTATCTTCGATTTCTTCCACCAGTTCCATGCGTTCGTCCACCGCCACTACCTCGGCGCCTTTTTCTATTAAACTGAGGGCCAGTTCACGGCCAAAAATGCCCATTCCGATAATCAAATACTTTTTCATATTCTAACCTCTTCCTGCTTATTACTTATCACCACATCCGTCCTGAATAATATTTTTTAATTGCCGCTATCTTTAAGATAGTGGTCCGCAAATGTCACAGAAGTGTTAAGGCTTTAGCCTAACACAGCAACGAGCGTTACTATTTTTAAGGCTAAAGCCCGTTATTGTTTGAATGTCATCATCCACTATCTAAAGATAGCGGCTATTCATAAAAAAATAAAAATCATACATAGGCACACACTTGTCCAAAATAGATTTTCAGAAACAGTGAAATCGGCAAAAACGCTAACC
>CAZIBE010000081.1:0-17280 GCA_964536685.1 uncultured Calditrichaceae bacterium
AAGCCTTAACACTTCTGTGACATTTACGGACCACTATCTAAAGATAGTGGCAATTCAAAAACACTATTTAGGACGGATGTGGTATCTAATAAGTCGTTTGGAATTATATCGTTCTTTTTCTCGTTTTTTGGCAAATGAAGTATTGTTTCTTTTTTATTAAAATTGAAGGCCAGGGTTAGTAATCAGATTGTATCATTTTTTCAATCAGTGTTAAATCTCAAAAACTATTTGACTTTATGACATTATTTTTTAAACTTTTTGCCAGAAGAGTACGAGTATTAAGCAAATTCAAAAACCTTCTGCTGCCGTAATGCGGCGGCAAGGCGAAAAATGATAGAAATGGCGGCTAATTTGTTACAAGAGCGCGTATTAAAAGCCATCGAGAGTGTTCGTCCGGGCATTCAGGCTGATGGCGGCGATATAGAATTAGTTAAGATTGACGATAATAATATTGTGCATATTCGCCTGACCGGCGCCTGTGATGGCTGCGTCCTCTCCACAATCACATTGAAGCAGGGTATTGAGCGGATTGTAAAAATGCTTGTCCCCGAAGTAACGGCAGTAGAGGCCATTTAAATCTAAAGGGGTATCATGATTCAAGTAAGAGTTAATGGAATATTCATTACTCAAACGCAGGCCAGCGGTATCATCCTTAAGGAAGAAGAAGGCCAGCGAACCCTGCCCATCGTTATCGGTGAATACGAGGCGCAATCCATTGCGTTGGCGCTGGAAAACTTCAATCCGCCGCGTCCCATCACACACGATTTGATGGCGAATATTTTACGCGCTTTGGATATGACCATCGAAAGCGTAATCATTACGGAACTGAAGGAAAATACCTATTATGCCATCATCCGTTTGCGCAGAGACGTGGAAATCATCGAAATAGACGCCCGACCCAGCGACGCCATTGCTCTGGCCGTAAGGCTGGGAGCATCGATTTATGTTAAAGAACAGGTAATGGACGAGGCTTCTTACATTCCTGAGGAAGATGAAGAAAAGCAGGAGTATCGTTTCAAATCCAGCGGTGACAGCCTGGAAAATCTGAAACAGCAACTCAAAGAGGCGGTTGAAAAGGAAGATTATGAAAAAGCGGCCCGTCTGCGAGATGAAATCAAACGGCTTGAAAACCGTTCCTGACCAGCGTTAAAGACCTTCTGACTTACGGAACTTAAAAAGGAATCTTTTATATGAGTGACTTTCAGTTCTTAGCAAAGCTTTACGGTGTGCGCGGCAGTTATCCCATCGCTCCGGAAGATGGAACCAAAATCGGCGGCAACACCGCTTGCTTAATGGCGAGAACAGCCGAGCATGTGGTTATATTTGACGCCGGCAGCGGGATCATCCGCTTGGGCAAGGAATTAATCCCCGAAATTCTGCAACATCAAAAAAAAGCCAATACGCCTTTTCACATTACGATGATGTTTACCCACACCCACACGGATCATCTGTTGGGCTTTCCCTTTTTTGCACCGATTTATATGCCTAATGTGCACATCCATTTTTTTGGCCCGGCTACCCTGGGTATGGATTTCGAAGATATCATGCGCACACAGGTAATCCCACAGTATTTCCCGGTGAGTATGGACGAATTCCGCAGTAAAAAATCATTCCATAATATTTCCGAAAATATGTTTATCTATTTTAACTCCGGCAATCCTGAGCCGCAGATAGGCTACATTAACGAAACAGAATCCGCTTTTGCCGATTTAAACATTTACAATATGAAATATTATTTTCATCCGAAAGACGGCAGCTATTTGTACCGTGTGGAATGGCAGGATAAAAAATTGGTCTTTGCTACGGATGTGGAAGAATACGTAGGCGGCGATCAGCGTTTGATTAGTTTTTCCAAAGGCGCCGATGTGCTGATTCATGACGCGCAATACACAGAAGAACAATACAAACGATTTGCCGGCTACGGGCACAGCAGCGTGGCCATGGCCTGCGATGCCGCCGCCCAGGCCGAAGTAAAAAAACTGTTATTATATCATCATGATCCCAATAATTCCGATGACGATTTAAAAGCGCTTGAGCAGCGCGCCAGACAATTATTCTCCGCTTCGGAATTAGCTACCGAACGCTGGAGCTGGCAGCTATAGATCCCTGCGTGAAGTAATAGCCCGTCCGATGGTGGCCGTATCTAAAAATTCCAGATGAGACCCCATAGGAACGCCGCTGGCAATGCGCGTAATGCGGACGTTATCCGATTTAACCAGGCGGGAAATATAAATCATAGTCGCCTCCCCTTCGGTACTGGGATTAATAGCTAACAACACTTCCCGTACATTCTGCTCGGCAATTCGCCGTAACAGCTCGGCTATATGTAAATCGTCGGGCATTACTCCGGCCAGCGGTGAAATCACCCCCCCAAGCACATGATACAAGCCGTTGTACACCTGCGCTTCCTCGATAGCCATAATATCCACCACATCTTCCACTACGCAAATCTGTGAACTATCACGCCGCGGATCGCTGCAAATGGAGCACAATCCGCCTTCGGCGATGTTAAAACACTGCCGGCACAGTTGTGTTGAGCTTTTAAGGTGAATGATAGCATCGGCCAGCGTATGAGCGTATTCGGCGTCGCTCTTCAGAATGAACAAAGCCAAGCGCTGGGCGGTTTTCCGTCCGATTCCCGGCAGATGGGTGAACGCCTCGATAAGCTGCTCCAGACTGCGAATGCCCAGTGTTTTCATCTTAAAGTCCCGGAATGTTCAGATTGCCCGGCAGATTCATACCGCCCAACATACCGCCGGTCACCTTTTGCATCTCTTCATTGGCGCGCTTCTGGGCGCTTTGAACGGCCTGATTTACGGCAGCCACAATTAAATCTTCCAGCATTTCTTTATCCTCGGGATCGATAACAGAAGGTTCAACGGAGATGGACAGAATTTCCAGTTTGCCGTTGGCCACAACTTTAACCATTCCTCCGCCGGAGCTGCCTTCCACAGTGATGGCCGCCAGTCCTTCCTGCGCCTTTTTCATCTCTTCCTGCATCTTCTGGGCTTGCTTAAGTAAATCGTTCATATTTAGCATAATATATTTCCTCTGATTTAAATCACTTCTAAATCCAGTTCGTCAATAGCCTGCGAGATAACTTCTCCGCCTTGCTCACGAATGGTCCTGACGATTTCCTCTTTGCTTCGTTTATCCTCGTGACTATTCTTTTTTACCTTTTTCGTTTCCGTTAGTTCGTAAAGGAATTTGATTTTTACGGTTTGTTGTGTTTCGCGTGCGAATAGTTTTTCGATGGCCTGTTTTTCGGATTCCATCCGTCTTTGCTCGAAGGAGTTAACATTTGTCATGCGAATGTGTAAAAAAGGTGGTGTGAATTTTTCCAAATGCCCTTTATTGAGCGTGGAGGCTACGGTAGCTTTGAGCTGGGCGTAATTTTCAACGATGATCTGCCAGGCCTGATTAAGCGCCTTTAAATCGAGCGCCGCTTCTGCAGGCGCCTCGGGAGCTGTCTGATAGGCTGCAGCGGGTTCTTTACTTAGGCCGGGACTATGCGGGGCTTTTTTTTTTAACAGCTCTAATTTTTCCAGCAAAGTGTCGATATCCGCAGCTTGCGGCAATTTGGCCAGTTTGAGAAGACCTAATTCAAATTTCAACTGCGGCTGCTGACTGTTACGCACTTGATTGATAGTATCGCCCAGCACATGCAAATAGGAAATTAAATCATTCTCGGAAAAGAGAGCGGCATTTTCCCTATACTTTTCCAGATAGTTTTCCGAGACGTCAATGTACTCGGTGGAAGCAGTTGATTTGGCGATTAAAATATTGCGCAGATGTTCTTCCAGTCCCAATAAAAACTCGTTTAAGTCGTAGCCGGAAGTGAATACTTCTCTGGAAAGCAGTATTAATTCTTTTAAATTTCCTTCGCGCACGTGGTCGGTTATGCGGAAAAACAAATCCTGATGAATCACGCCCAGCGCCTGAGCCACATCTTCGAAGGCAATTTTATTCCCGCTAAAGGAGATTAATTGGTCCAGAATGCTCTGGGCGTCGCGCATGGAACCGTCGGCTTTTTTAGCGATTTGCAATAAAGCCTCTTCCTGAATATCGATTTTCTCACCATCGCAGATGCGTCGCAAATGTTCCATGATGGTTTTCAGCGGAATACGGCGAAAATCGAAACGCTGACAGCGGGATAAAATGGTTGCCGGCACACGGTGGATTTCCGTAGTGGCAAAGATGAACATGGCGTGTTCGGGCGGTTCTTCCAAAGTTTTTAACAAGGCGTTAAAAGCTTCTTTAGTCAACATGTGCACTTCATCGATAATGTAGATGCGGTATTTGCCCTGCGTAGGCGCATAGCGGATGTTTTCGCGCAGATTGCGTACTTCGTCGATACCGCGGTTGGAAGCGCCGTCAATTTCCAGCACATCCATGGAATTTCCGACCGTGATCGCTTTACAGGAAGCGCATTCGTTGCAAGGGTGAGGCGTGGGTCCTTTTTCGCAATTGACCGCTTTGGCCAAAATACGGGCGGTGGTGGTTTTGCCTACACCGCGCGGACCGGTAAAAATATAGGAATGGGCAATACGGTTGTTGGCAATGGCATTAGACAGGGTTTTGGAGACATGTTCCTGGCCGATAATCTCATTAAACTGCTGTGGACGCCATCTTCTGGCAATTACGACGTAGGACATAAACACTTCGAATTTAAATGATGAATTTTGATTGAATACCCCCCGGACAAGTCAAGAATAAAGCTTTATCCGTATTTCGAGGCGTCACCAGATATACCATGCTCTGGATTCCCACTTTAGAATCTGCAACAGCATGTTTCATGGAAATGACCGTTAAAGTGAACCTCAAAGCCGCACCATTAAGCAAATCACTCTTTTGACTGCTATTATTTTGAATATTAAATATCAAAATTAGAAAGCCAGGTGAACCCGCGGCACATAGTCCTGTCGCTGACCGCTGCTTCCTTCCGGACCTGACGGGGTTGGGCGGAGTCCTATTGCGCGGGACCTGGCTTAAAAACTGTGGAGCTAAGGAGGCTCGAACTCCTGACCTCTGCATTGCGAACGCAGCGCTCTCCCAACTGAGCTATAGCCCCGTTTCTTTTTTTATAGCAAGTCCTTGCCAACGATAGTTAAAACCGGCTGGCCATTTGGAAATACAAACGTTTAAGTTCCCAGCTTCAGGTTAACTATACTAGAATAGAAATGGTTTGAATACAAACCATTTCGCCCTGAGAGTTGAGTGTTTTGTACGAAATCCCGATTTATCGGGATGATACCGATTACCGTTTTTGCGCCACAGGCGCCCCTTCAGGGTAAACCATTTACTGACCGGTATACTTAAGGACTAAACTATAAAAGTTATTTACAAAGACCAAACACAAGCATTCCATATCAGTTTTTAATATATTTGGCTTACTCTAAAAACGAAAAATGCTTGTTTTCTGTTTTCAGGAACCCGTTGGAAACGGTTTCCTGATATTTTAATTTATTCACAGCCCACGATTTAAATCGCGGGCTAAATTACCTGAAAATTCAAAAAATACGTTTTACCGCTTTCCAAACACCTTTTTAAAGTGAACTCATATTCAAAAGCTGCAAAATTTAAGGACTATTGCAAACTATGTCAAGCCATATCTGTGTGAATATATGTGAATGGCGCATAATTTTCAAAAGAACCTGAGCCAAGCGCCGCTTACATAAAACCGAAAAATTCCCGTGCGGCCATAAGTTGCTCGATAAAATAATCGATTTCCTCGAAGGTGTTGTAAAAATAAAAGCTGGCTCTTGTGGTAGCCGGAACTTCCAGTTTACGCATAATCGGCTGGGCGCAATGATGGCCGGCGCGCACGGCAACACCCTGTTGATCCAAGAAATGCGATAAATCATGCGAATGTACTTGTCCCAAATTAAAAGAAATAGCCGAGCCGCGCTCGGGCGCCCTGCCGTAAATTTCCATACCCTCGATTGTCTGCATTTTTTTCAGCGCGTAAGTGGTCAGTTCCTGCTCGTATAATGTAATCTCCCGCATGCCAATCTGCCGCAGGTAGTCCACGGCAACGCCCAAAGCGATGGCGCCGGAAATATTCGGTGTGCCGGCTTCAAACTTGTGGGGGATTTCATTCCATGTGGCCTTTTCCAGCCAAACCGCGCTGATCATCTCGCCGCCGCCCTGATACGGATTCATATCCTGAAGATGGGAAGCCTTGGCGTACAAAACTCCGATGCCGGTGGGGGCTAACATTTTATGACCGGAAAAAGCCAAAAAATCGCAATCCAGTTCCTGAACGTCCACCGGAAGATGCGGAACACTCTGAGCGCTGTCCAGTAACACCGGTATGCCCCGATCATGCGCCATACTAATAATGCCTTTTACCGGATTAATAGTTCCGAACACGTTGGACATATGTGTGAGCGCCACCAGCCTGGTCGATGGCGAAAACAAGCGTTCTATTTCCTTTAAGTCAAGCGTTCCGTCGGGATTAAAAGAGATAAACTTGAGACGGGCGCCCACCTCTTTGGCTACTAATTGCCAGGGGATTAAATTGCTGTGGTGTTCCATCTCCGTAGTGATGATTTCGTCCCCGGCTTTGATAAATTTTCTGCCCCAGGCCGCGGCCACCAAATTAATGGATTCGGTGGTACCGCGCGTAAAAACTATCTGCCTGGCCGATTCGGCATTGATAAAACGGGCAATATTCCGTCGGGCGTCTTCGTAAGCAGCCGTGGCTTTTTCGCCCAACTGATGGATGGCCCGATGAACATTGGCGTTATAATGAGTATAGTAATCGTTAATCGTCTCGATTACCTGACGGGGTTTTTGCGTGGTGGCGGCATTATCTAAATACACCAGCGGTTTACCGTGAACCTGTTCACTTAAAACAGGAAAATCTTTTCGGATTTTATTGACATCCAAACTCTGCGTCTTTATTGATTCCATAGCCATTACCTTCATCATTTTAATAAAACACTAAAAATAGCCCAATTGTAAGCGCGCCTCTTCCGACATCATATCCGGCGTCCACGGCGGCTCCCAGACAACTTCCACACGCGCCTGATTCACGCCCTCTATGCCGCTGACCTGCCATTCCACCTGCATGGGCAGGCTTTGCGCTGCCGGGCAACTGGGCGCTGTCATGGTCATATCGATATCCACGTTATTCTGCTCATCAATGCGGATGTCATAAATAAGCCCCAATTCATATATATCTACCGGTATTTCCGGATCATACACATTTTTCAGAGCCTCTATCACCTGCTCGCGGTTTACGGCTACCGGCTCTGGCTGTTTTTTAACGGCGGCTTCCTGACTCATTCATCTTCCTCCGTGCTGGTCATTTCATTGACGCCATGCAAAGCGTTGCGCATGGTATGCCAGGCCAGAGTGGCGCATTTTACGCGTATCGGGAACTCGGCAACACCGGCAAAAGCGGCCAGTTTACCCAGTTCTTCTAAATGCTCCATCGGATCGATTTCACCGGTTATTATTTTATGAAACAGCTCAAAATAGCGATCGGCTTCTTCAATTGTCTTTCCCTTGATCATACTGGTCATCACCGAGGCAGAAGCCTTGGAGATAGCGCAACCGGCGCCATCAAAACGCACATCTTCAATAATTCCGTTTTCCACCCGCAAATAGATTTTGTAGTGGTCGCCGCAGACGGGATTTTGACCGTCGAGCGCATGGGTAGCGTTTCCCATTTTGCCAAAATTGCGCGGCGAACGGTTATGATCTAAAATAATTTCCTGATATAAATCGCGAAACTCTGAATCCATGATTCTTCCTTATGGCTATTTTTCAAAATTCATCTGTTCTTTAAAACGCTGTAATATAAGGCCGTCAATTCTTTCACGCAAAGGCTGATTTTGAATGCGCTCGGTAACTTTTTCGGCGAAAGCGTAGGTAAGAATATCGCGGGCGCGCTGCCGACCGACGCCGCGGGAACGCAGATAAAAAATCGCTTCCTTATCCAACTGCCCCACAGTGGCGCCGTGCGTACATTTTACATCGTCGGCGAAAATTTCCAATTGCGGTTTGCTGTCGATTTTGGCTGTTTCAGACAACAACAAACAATTATTGGATTGTTTAGCGTCGGTTCGCTGGGCGTCGCGATGCACCAAAATCATACCACTGAATACGGCGCGCGCTTCGTCCGCTAAAATGCCCTGGTACAACTCGTGGCTGGTACAATCTTCGCTTACATGTTCGATGATGGTATTATTGTCAATATGTTGCTGCTCATGGCCCATATAAAGCCCGTCCAGGATTGTTTCCGCGCCCGGCTCCTGTAAGAGCGTCCGGATATTATGGCGCACCAGCCGGCCGCCAAAAGTGGCCGTTAGGGAGATATAGCGGCTGTCCCGGCGCTGTCTGACAAATATATTGCCGATATGAATGGTGTTCTCATTTTCCTGCTGTACTTTAAAATGTTTCAGTCGGGCATTTTTCTCTAACCAGATATCGGTGAGTGTATTGGTAAATGCCGCTTGATCATTTAGACTGACGTAAGTTTCGGCCACGCGCGCGGCGCTGCCCGGTTTAAGACGTAAAATATTGCGCGGATAATTAACCGTTAAACCGGCGCTGCCGCCTGAAATAAAGATGAGATGAATATTTGTCTCATCTTCGCTGCCGCCGGAAACCTCTAAATACATACCGTCCCACAGAAACGCCGTATTTAAAGCGCCAAAGACATTGTTGTTGTATGGCAAATCATCGCTCAGTAAATCCATTACTTTTTGCGGATGTGTGCTGAATAGTTCATTTAACGAGGTCAAAACGACACCCTTTTGCTCAGTTGGCAGTATGGAAAGCTCCTGCTGATAGTATCCGTCAACAAAGACCAGCTGCGCGCCCTTCCAGCCCTCCAGATAAAAAGGTACGACCTGCTGTTTAGTGATTTTTTTCGGCGTACGCAACACACTGCCGGTAAATTCCGATTGCAGCAAAAGGTCCAGACTGGTATGACGCCAGGCTTCATCTTTTGTCGAAGGAAAGCCTAAGTCGGCAACGCGTTTGATGGCCTTGCGGCGCAAGGTATGCAGGGCTCCGTTCTTTTGGCCGTTCAGCCCCTGTTCAAACTGTTCAAAATCAGTGATATATTTTTGCAATGCTGTTTCTTTCATATTCATCTGTTCCTGACTATTTTGTTATTTTAACCAGTCGTAGCCTTTATTTTCTAATTCCAGAGCCAATTCTTTGCCGCCGGACTTCACAATCTGCCCGTTGTACAACACATGCACTTTATCAGGCACGATATAATTCAACAGGCGCTGATAATGAGTCACCACGATAAAAGCATTTTCGCTGTTACGAAGCTTATTCACACCGCCGGCTACAACGCGCAGAGCGTCGATATCCAAGCCGGAGTCGGTTTCGTCCAGAATACCCAACTCAGGCTCCAGCACGGCCATCTGGAAAATTTCGTTGCGTTTTTTCTCGCCGCCGGAAAAGCCCTCGTTGACCGGTCGGTTCAAGAGAGCGCGATCCATTTCCACAATGTTCATTTTATTCTTAACCAAGGCTAAAAAATCGGCGGCGTCTATTTCTTCCAATCCCTGAAACTTGCGCTTTTCATTTAGCGCTGTTTTCAAAAAATAGGTGTTGCTGACGCCGGGAATTTCCACCGGATACTGAAAGGCTAAAAAGATGCCGGAGCGCGCTCGGTCTTCCGGCGGCATTTCCAGCAAATTCTGCCCTTTGTAAAATACTTCGCCCGCGGTTACTTCGTACTCTTCGCGGCCGGCCAACACATTTGCCAGCGTGCTTTTGCCGGAGCCGTTGGGCCCCATTATCGCATGAATCTCGCCGGCGCGTACCTGTAAATCTATTCCTTTTAAAATTTCTTTACCTTCGATACGGGCGTGTAAATTTTTTATTTCAAGCAACATTATCTACTCCACTTCAATATAATTGTCTGCAATAGTTATTTTTCCATTTAAACAATTTTAATTAATTCAGAATTCATTAATGAACAACCCCAACCCCGCCTCAAGCAACGGGGTATCCAAATGGATTTGAATAATTATAACGACCCAAGGGCCGGGGAATAAAACCCATCTGGATTGGATTTAAAATTCAAAATTTCCAATTTCTACCCCACGCTGCCTTCCAAACTCAGGCTGAGCAGGTTTTGAGCTTCAACGGCAAATTCCATGGGCAATTCACGAAACACCTCTTTACAATAACCGTTCACAATCATCGAAACGGCATCTTCGGTAGAGAGGCCGCGCTGATTCAGATAAAAGATTTGGTCCTCGCCGATTTTTGACGTAGTGGCTTCGTGTTCCATTTGCGCGGTCGTATTCTGCACATCAATATACGGGAATGTATGTGCGCCGCATTTATCGCCGATAAGCAGCGAATCGCATTGCGAAAAGTTGCGGGCGTTCAGCGCATTTTTACCAATCTTCACCAGTCCGCGGTAAGAATTATTGCTGCGGCCGGCTGAAATACCTTTAGACACAATCGTGCTGCGCGTGTTCTTGCCAAGATGAATCATTTTAGTGCCCGTATCCGCCTGCTGCATATTGTTGGTCATAGCTACGGAATAGAACTCACCTACGCTGTTATCGCCTTTAAGGATAACGCTGGGATATTTCCAGGTGATGGCCGAACCCGTTTCCACCTGCGTCCAGGAAATTTTAGAATTTTCTTCCTTGCAGACGCCGCGCTTGGTAACAAAATTGTAAATTCCGCCCCGGCCATCTTCATCGCCGGGATACCAGTTCTGTACAGTGGAATACTTGATATGGGCGTCTTTATGCGCCACCAATTCCACTACGGCAGCGTGCAATTGATTTTCATCGCGCTGAGGAGCGGTACAGCCTTCCAGATAACTGACATAGCTACCCTCGTCGGCTACAATTAAAGTACGTTCAAACTGCCCCGTGTCGGCGGCATTAATGCGGAAATAAGTGGATAATTCCATAGGACAACGTACGCCTTTGGGAATATAGACAAACGAGCCATCGCTAAACACAGCCGAATTGAGCGCGGCAAAAAAGTTATCGCCCTGAGGCACCACGCTGCCTAAGTACTTTTGCACCAATTCCGGATGCTCCTGAACAGCCTCGGACATGGAACAAAAAATGACACCTAATTCGGATAGCTTCTCCTTAAACGTGGTTGCTACCGATACGCTGTCGAACACGGCATCCACGGCCACGCCGGCCAAAACCTTCTGCTCCTCCAAAGGGATGCCCAATTTTTCGTAGGTACGCAGCAGTTCAGGGTCTACTTCATCCAGGCTTTCGTATTTCTTTTTAGATTTAGGAGCAGAATAATAAACGATCTGCTGGTAATCAATGGGCGGATAATCCACGTTAGCCCAATGCGGTTCGGTCATTTTCTGCCAGGCGCGGTAGGCTTTAAGACGCCATTCCAGCAGAAACTCCGGTTCCTTCTTTTTCTGCGAAATCAGACGGATAACATCTTCATTAAGACCGGGCGGCAAGCTGTCGGTCTCGATATCCGTAACAAAACCATATTTATATTCGCGGTTGACTAACTTCTCTATGCGTTCTGTTTCGGTGCTCATATACTACCTCTATTTTTACTTATTTCTTCTCCCTTATAAAAAATTCCGGCGGAGAAAGATTTATTTTTTTATTGATATTCCGTTCTATACATAACCCAGCATGAGCTTGGCTTCTTCGGACATCATGTCCCTGTTCCACGGTGGTTCCCAAACCAACTCTACTTCAATGCTTTTTACCCGAGGATGACGTTCTGCCGCCCGCCGTACATCGGCCACAATCTGCCCGCTTACCGGGCACGAAGGCGCGGTTAGGGTCATGATGATTTGCAAGGCGCCGTCGTCTGCCAGCGTTATACTGTATATTAAACCCAAATCGACAATGTTTACACGTATCTCCGGATCATAGACGCGCCGGAGTTCATCTAAAATTTCCATCTCTGCCTGGGTCACGCATCTTCTCCCAAAAACTATAATTAAGCTTGAACAGAATTTTGGGCAGAGATGGACTCCGGAGCCATCTCTCCCGCGCCAAACTGCGCCAGATATATTTTTCGTACATCCATCAATGAAATTTCCGAAAAGAATGTTTCCAACTGCGCCTGAATGATTTGCATCGGCGTGCGAATGTTGCAATGCTGATGCTGAGCGCACTCCTCCATGGAATCCGCCAAACATGATACCATAACCACAGGACCATCAACTGCCTGCACAACCTGCCAGAGATTTATTTTCCCCGGCGGAGTAGCCAAGGTATATCCGCCCTTCACTCCCTGCACCGAAAGCAGCAGCCCGTTTTTGGCTAAAGTCTGTAACACTTTACCCATAATTTCTGAGGGAATTTCGTATTGCGTCGACAGAAATTTGGAGGTAACCAGCTCGCCCTGTGCCTGCTGATCGGCCATTTCTAACATGGCGATTAACGCGTATTCTACCTTTTTACTGAACCGTATCATAAATCAGACCAAATTAGTCCTATTTGAATTCAAAAAATATGCGACCATTATTGTCGCATTTCGAAGGTCGAATATACAGGTTAAAATTACAGCTGTCAAGATTTTTTTTAGCAATGTTGAGTCTGCTCTAAAAACCAGTTTTTGTCATTTCGAACGCAGTGAGAAATCTTATATCCTCAATAAAAACAATGGATTTCCCGTCGCCTTGCTCCTCGCGGCAAAGGCCGTCCCGTTTTCCGCCACGGAGTGACCCCTACGGGAAAGGAACCACTTCGTGGTGGGAAAATGACAGTGAGAGACCTTTTTAGAGTGAACCAAATGTTTATTTGTGTGTGTAAGTACAAAATTCTTCCAATTTCAGCTGCTATAAATTTTTCTTCTTGCCCCTGATCTTTCCGGGGAGTTAACGCGGATATTGGGGATAAGTATACTTAGCAAAAGGAAGAAGAAGGAAAATGGAAGTGGGAAGTAAGAAGCAGAAAACAGATTAGACCGCCCGCTATAGTACCAATGCCATAAACAATTAGAGGCAGATTATTTAGATTATCTGGGAAAACTCAGTTGCCGCTCAAAGTAGGCAATGGTCTTTTTTAAGCCTTGGGCCAAAGGAATGCGCGGTTCCCAACTCAGCGTTTCCCGGGCCAGAGAAATATCCGGTTGACGCTGCGTGGGATCATCCGAAGGCAACGGACGGTGCACAATTTTAGAGGAAGATCCGGTCATTTCGATGACTTTTTGCGCCAACTCCATAATGGTAAACTCCACAGGATTGCCGATATTCACCGGGCCGATAAAATTTTCCGTATTCATCATGCGGATCGTGCCCTCTACCAAATCGTCCACATATTGAAAAGAACGCGTCTGATGGCCTTCGCCGAACACGGTAATATCTTCGTTCTTTAAGGCCTGGATGATAAAATTACTAACCACACGACCATCGTTTAAGGCCATATTAGGTCCGTAAGTATTAAAAATGCGAACAATTTTAATATCCACCTGATTTTGCCGATGGTAGTCCATCATTAACGTTTCGGCAACACGCTTGCCTTCGTCGTAACAGCTGCGTTCTCCGATAGGATTGACATGTCCCCAGTAGTTTTCGGTTTGCGGATGCACTTGCGGGTCGCCGTACACTTCGGATGTACTGGCTAACAGTACACGGGCATGCACGCGCTTAGCCAATCCCAGCATATTAATAGTGCCCATCACGCTGGTTTTGATTGTTTTAACGGGATTGAACTGATAGTGCACCGGCGAGGCCGGGCAGGCAAAATGGTAAATTTGATCCACTTCCAATAAAATTGGCTGGATGATATCGTGGCGAATTAATTCGAAATTTGGGTTTTGCAGCAAATGTTTGATATTTTCCTTGCTGCCGGTAAAAAAATTATCTAGGCAAATCACATCGTGACCGTCGTGCACCAAACGTTCGCACAAATGCGAACCGATGAATCCCGCTCCCCCGGTGACCAGTGTACGCATATAATATTCTCCGTTCCCGATTCAGTAATTACAGTTTAATTGCTCTTAACGCCTGAGATAAATCATCCATTAAATCATTCACATCTTCCAGTCCTACGGAAAGCCGAACCAAACTCTCCGAAATGCCCACTTCCTTTAAATCTTCTTCGGAATAGGTCGAATGGGTCATAGAAGCCGGATGTTCGATAAGCGAATCCACATCGCCCAAACTGACGGCCAGGGTAAAAACTTTAACAGCATTCATTAACTTTTCACCGCTCTTACGGCCGCCTTTAACTTCAAAACTCACCATCCCGCCAAATCCGGACATTTGTTTTTTGGCGATTTCGTGCTGCGGATGGGTGGATAATCCCGGATACCAAACCCGTTTTACCTTGGGATGGAACTGTAAATATTTGGCGATTCTTAGCGCATTGTGTTGGTGGCGATCCATACGCACGGCCAAAGTTTTCAGTCCGCGTACTAACAGCCAGGCATTCAGAGGGCTAATAATTCCTCCGAAATCGCGCAAAAAATTTCCGCGTAAATCGTCGATATACTCTTTTTTACCGATGGCCACACCGGCGACTGTATCGCCGTGGCCGCCGATATATTTGGTGGCCGAATGAATAACAATATCAGCGCCCAATTTCAGAGGAAGCTGGAAATAAGGCGTGGAAAAGGTGTTATCAACAACTACCGGGATTTTGTGTTTCCGGGCGAGTTTAACCACATCCTGAATATCCGTAACGACTAAAGTGGGATTGGCCGGTGTTTCTATATATATCAGACGCGTTTTATCATCGATAGCGTCGGCAATGGCCTGCACGTTAGTGGTGTCTACTTCGCGGGCGTCTATAGCATAGCGGGGCAGCGTATCGGAGAACAAACTGTGCGTCCCGCCGTAAAGAGTATCCGAAGAAATAAAATTATCACCGGACCGGCACAGAGAAAAAACCACTGAACTAATAGCCGCCATTCCCGAACCAAAAGCCAAGGCTGCTTCCCCGCCTTCTAAAAATGCCATCTCCCGTTCAAAAGCAGCCTGTGTAGGATTGCCGATACGTGTGTAGACATATCCTTCTTCTTCTCCGGAAAAGATGGCCGCTCCGTGTTTTGCGCTTTTAAAGGCAAAGGTGGAACTCTGATAAATGGGAATGCTTAGAGCGCCCGTCGCCGAATCGATCCCGCCCGATCCATGAACGCATAATGTGGCAAATCGTGCTTTTTTAAGATTATGTTTATGCATAAATCACCCCGTCTGCATTAAAGTGTCAGGAAAATTTCAGGCTCAATTTAGAAGGCAGGATTTTTAAAATCAAGGTAAATTTGCTTTGTTGCGCCAAGGCTGCTTCCCCGCCTCGCAGCTATTTGCCATCTTCAAAATCGATGTAACGAGGGCAAATTTGAGTTAGTTTTCTTTAAAATTCAACCGTTCATCGTGCTCGTCGGTATATTTGGAAGCGATGGTGTTGCGGATAACACAAACTTTAATCTGCCCGGGGAACTCCATCGATTCTCTGATTTTCATGGCAATATCTGAAGATAACACCATGGCCTGATCGTCCTTGATTTTATCCGGCTCCACAATAACACGAATTTCGCGTCCCGCGGAAATAGCATAGGTTTTGGACACGCCGTCAAAGGAGTTGGCGATTTCTTCTAATTTGGTAATCCGTTTGGTGTAAGCTTCCAGCGTATCGCGCCGCGCGCCGGGGCGACTGCCGCTAATTTTATCCGCCGCCGTCACCAAAACAGAAATGGGCGAAATAGGGTCGGCTTCTTCGTGATGGGCCAAAATCGCGTTAATGACGATTTCGTGTTCATGGCATTTTTGCGCCAACTCTACGCCCAAGGTCACATGGCTGCCTTCGGAATGGTTGCTGATAGCTTTACCAATATCATGGAACAAACCCGCACGGCGCGCCAGCTTTACATCAAACCCCAGTTCGGCCGCCATGGAGCCGGCCAAATAAGCAACTTCTTTGGAGTGCTGCAACATATTCTGGCCGTAACTGTAACGATATTTTAACCGGCCCAAATTTTCACGCATCAGCGGATGTACGTCGTTAATCTTCATCTCGCGTAATGTGGCGTCGGCTGCCTTGAGGATGCTGCGCTGAACTTCATTTTTGGCGCGATTGACCATCTGTTGAATGATATTCACGTTCACGTTTTTATTCTTAATTAAATGCTGCATGGCAACGCGGGCAATCTCGCGGGCCACCGGGTCGTAACCGGAAAGCACTACCAACTCCGGCGTATCGTCCACAATCACTTTTACTCCGGTGGCATCTTCAAAGGCGCGGATATTGCGTCCCTCGCGTCCGATGATCATGCCCTTAAAACGTTCGTTGGGCAGTTCGACCGTAGATAATGTGGATTCCATGGTGAAATCGTAAGCCAGGTTTTCAATAGCCGTTGCAATGACTTCCTTGGCTTCCTTTTGCGCCCGTTCTTTGGCCTCCTGCTTGATGTCGTTGGCCATCTGAACGGCTTCCAATTTAACGCGGCTCTCCAAATTTTTAAGCAATTCACGCCGGGCGTCGTCAATGGAAAGATTGCCGATTTTTTCTAACTTTTTATTCTGTTCATCAACAAGAGCGTCTGTTTTTTTATGCTTTTCGTAGAGCAATTCTTCCAGTTCATTAATCTTCTTCTCTTTGGCGTCTAACCTGCTCTCACGGATACGTAACTGATTTTCATCTTTGCGCAGTTCTTTTTCTTTCTGAGATAACTGCGTTTCCAGACGACTAATCTTATCTTCTTCGCGGCGCATTTGCGATTCTAACTTGGAACGCCGTTTTTGCATCTCCACCTTAAAGTGATAGAGCTTTTCTTTCTTTATCTTTTCCGCTTCCCGCCGGGCATTATCAATGATTTGTTTACCCGCTTGATTTTTAGAGCGCAGATAAAGAGCATAAAACACTATCCCCAACAGCGCTCCGATGATAAAAACCGCTCCGCTAAAAATTATATTTATATTTTGAAAATCCATGGACATCTAACTCTCCACATCCGTTTTAATGTGTTTTCCGTTTTTGCTTAATTTGTGAGTTCACTCTAAAAACCAAAAGAATACTCAACTTTTAATTTACAGAAACCATTGGAAACGGTTTCATAATCATTGCACCGTATTAATAGCCCGCGTTTTAAATCGTGGGCTAAAATGCCTAAAAAATTCAAAAAAACGCTTTAACGTTTTTCAAGCACCTTTTTTGAGCAAACTCATTTGTGTAAAATAATATAATTATAGATGTTTTGCAAACAGGAGATAGCGCTATTTGTGAAGTTTAGCTCATAAAACAAAGATGAAGTAACTAAAATAAAAAAGGTAGCCGTGATGGACGACTACCTTTAAATCCCATCCAGATGGGTTTTATTCCCCGACCCTTGGGTCGTTATAATTAT
>CAZIBE010000082.1:0-17229 GCA_964536685.1 uncultured Calditrichaceae bacterium
TCCGATTTTATCGTACTTTCTTACTCTTACTCTTACTCTTACTCTTACTCTTACTAAAAAAAAGTGAATTAAAAAATAGTTAAAAGCAATACCAGTAGCTAAGTATAGAATTCTCTATGTCTCTAACCCTCAATTCCAGGTTCCGAAATCCTAATTACAAACTAAAATCAGACTCTGTAAAAAACAGCCTCAATCCACATTCCCCACAAACTGAAAAATAATCTGACGCTGCCGGGAAGTGTTATCGAAATCGATTAAAATGATTTGCTGCCAGGCGCCTAAAACCAGGCGTCCGTCCAGCACCGGAACAGTGAATGATGTTCCAATCAGCGTAGAGCGTAAATGAGCGTAACCGTTGCCGTCGTGCCAGGTATCGTCGTGGTGGTAACGCTGATTCATGGGCGCAAATTTTTCCATCAATTCCGGCAAATCCTGCAGCAAACCCGGTTCATATTCGATGGTACTGATGGCTGCCGTGGAACCGTCGATGAAAATCAGCAGATGGCCTTCTTTAATATTATTTTTCTGAACAAAATTGTGCGCCGGTTCGGTAATATTAATAATATCGTTGAATCCCTTGGTTCGTACCGGAAAGCGTTCTGTAATAACGGACATTGGGTACTCCTCCCTGTTTTGTTTTAAAGAGTATATTTACTTTTACAATTTAATTCAACTGGAGGACATAGTATTACTGGATTAGCGCTTAGCTTTTAGCTATTAGTTGCCGGTTGTTTGTTATACACTAAATGGTCAAAATAAACAAAGGCCTATGACCGATGAATCATTTTTACACATGGTAAATTTTGATACTTGTTACCCGATACGTAAGTTTAAATCGTTATTCGGTATGCGTTAAGCGGCAAGGCTCGCGTGTTATAAAATGGAGAAAACGATTAACGCTTCCACACTTACCGCTTTACTATTTACTGATTCCTGATTTCTCTTTTCTTACTACTTAACCCTTAATACTTCTCCCCTACCTCATTATTTAAAACAAAAAAGGGGAACGCAAGCGGCTCCCCTCTACTTTCAAAATCCGTTTATATTTATTTTAACAATGATGCTAAAATAATTCCTAAAATCAACCAGATGGGAATAGAAATCAACAAGGCCCAAATGATGCCGTTGGCCGTTTTCAACGAATTGGTTAGTCCCTTTCTTTCCAATGCCCGATTAATCTTCAGCCGAACTTCCTCGATATGGAAGGGCTTGGTCAGATAATCATAGGCGCCTTTCTTAATGGCTTCCACTGCCGTCTCGATGGTTGGATGGGCAGTAATCATTAAAAAGACTATCTTGCTGTCCTGCGCTCTCAACCGTTTGAGCAATTCAATGCCGTCCATTTCCGGCATGTACAGGTCGGAGAGCACCACATCGATGTGTTCGCGCTCAATTACTTTTAGCGCTTCCACACCGTTCTCAGCCACATAAGGCACATAATTCAATTGTTTCAGTACGCTGGATAGCGTGTCGCGTACGTCTTCTTCATCATCCACCACAAGAACGTGTCTTGCTTCACTCATACAATCTCCTACTGTTTACTCTAAGATTTTATATCGGTACTATTTGTCGAAATGTTTAGCTCTTTTTTAACAATTCTGCCAAATCTTTGCTGTTTATTACTTGTTTAAATGAACGCCAGTTGAAATTGTTCAATAATGCCGACAGTTTTTTACCATTGTTTTTAATATTGTAATAATGCCGCCATTGTTGCAAGGTGTTTAATTTTATTCTCGGCTGTTTGCTGTCAAATTCCCAGGGATGCATGTAGATAATTGCCGGATAATTTTCCTTATTAAAAGATTTAATGGCGTATCGCGTAAAGATCAGCGGAAAAATGCGCAGATAGCCCCCGCCGCCAAAGGGAAAATTCTTGTTGCCCATGCGCAAAGTGGGCATGGGAAACTCTAACAGTTGCCGGCCATCCTTTTCCAGAGCCACATAAGGATAGCGCGGCGCATCGGCAATGCCGTAGCGATCATGCCAGATAGGATACACTGAAGAGTCGTAGCGCAAACTATTTTCCAACATAATCTCTCTGGCCCACAGGGTGTCTTTCACCACGGAAAAGGTCGGCGCCCGGAAGCCTATCACTGGTTCACCCGTGGCGTCTTCCAAAACGGCAATGGATTCACTTAAATCCCGGCGAAATTCCTCCGGAGTTAGCTGCGTAATCATGCGGTGCAGCGTACTGTGACTGGCTACTTCATGACCGGCTTCGGCAATTTTACGCACCAATTGCGGATACTTACGGCCAATCCAGCCTAAAGTAAAAAAAGTCGCTTTCACCTGATGGCGCTCGAACAACTCTAACAGAAAGTTAATGTTGCGTTCTACGCGCGGCGGCTGTTTATCCCATACTTCCTGCGGAAACAGATGACGCAGCGCCTCGGGATGAAACCATTCTTCCACATCCACGGAAAGAATATTATAATTAATCATACAAAATTCCGCTGTTTAAAAAATAAAAGGTAACGTATGCTGGATTAAAATAAAATGATCTTCGGCAAGGAAAACAAAAATTTAAGCTTTAAGCATTTTTTTATATTGTGTGGGCGAGAGTCCCTGACGCCGCTTAAAGGAACGGCTGAAGCTGGAAAGTTCGCTGTAGCCCAACAAACGGGAAACATGATGAGCTGACAAATTGAAGCGCGACAAGATAATCGCTTCGTAATAATCCATGACGCTTTGCCGGAAAGAGCGGAAGGACCGACCGGTCTCTTTGTGGAAGGCCTGGCTGAAATAACCGGGGCTAATGCCCAGATGGCGGGCAATCTGGCGGCTTTGCAGTTTATTGATTTCGGAAGTTTCCATAAACCGAATGGCCTGTTTCATACGGGCAGACAAAGCCTCTTTATCAATGCCGAGCTCTTCTAAGGGAATGTTACGCCAGTGATTGTTCTTAATCTCCGTTATCTGCCGCTGCAAATTGTGACGACGGTCTTCGCCGATCACTAATTGCAGGCCGGAGGTTATCTCGATATCGCCGACGCCGTTAAGGGCCAGGTTCCGGTTATAAATGATCAGTTGTAAATCGGGGACGTATTCTTTTAGTAATTTAAATTGCGGTTGCCGAATATGACTAAAATCGCTGACTATGGCAAACAGATATGTTAGCGTGGGCTTATCCACGCGAAAGTTATCTAAATTAGCGTAATATTCAACTTCTATATCATCAAAGTTTCGCAGCACACTGCGGCATTCTTCTTTGATGGTCGGGTCGTCCGTGACAACCATGCTTTTAAACATATAATCTCAATCCCCGCTTCTGTTCATATTGCTGTAAAAATTATAGCAATATTCCGCATAAGGGATTGTGATAAAATCCATTAAAAGCCGTCACATTTTAGCGAATAATGATAATTTTCCCGGAAGTAAGCTTTTTATCGGATTTATTCTTGATCACATAGAGATACAGGCCGGATTGCACGCTGCGGTTATAGTTGTTTAACAACGACCACTTAAAGATGCGCTCAACCGCCGGGCTGCGATAGACCGTTTCGCCCAGCAAATTGTAAATAAAAATATGTCCGCCCTCCGGAAGGTTAGTAAAGTAAATGCCCTCCTCCGCTAAACTTTCGGACGCTTTAAAGGGAATCGGGAACACATTAATGGCCTCGTCCACCTCCCCGGTGATAAATACCGAATCCGCAGAAAAGCGTGTATAGCCTTCTTCATTAACAGAGGCAATGCGGAAATGATACGTATGATTGGGAAGAAGATTTTCTAACAATACTTCATGATTGACGCTATAATTTTGATCAGCCGCCACACGCTCCGTATAATTGATGGTGGAGCCATAATCTAAAAAGTCCTGCGATTCACTGGTCGAGGTCCATTTAAAAATATAATCGGTGGCGCTGCCAAAGGGCTGTACTGTTATCGCAGCGTTAAAATTGTTTTTAAAGACATACACCGTAAAAACGGCCGTAGCGGTTAATCCCTCGGAATCGGTAATCATCAGGACAAACGTCTCATGCCCCTGATAACCGGCCGGCGAATAAAAAGTTAAACTATAATTGCTTTCATCCAGTAAATAGCCGATAAAACCGCCGTTATTTCCGTAAACTTCAATTTGTGAAATATCGCTTAGCCCGTCCGGTTCAACGATATAATCTTTTAAGTTAATAGAATAAATGGTGCTGCCATACATAACGATATTATCGATAGGCCTGAGCTGCGGCGCATCATTTAACGGCAGGACCTTTACATGAAGCGTATCAAAATCAAAATTATTATCGGGATCGGTCACTTTGATAATGATGTTATCTGTGCCAAACCAATCGGCCGCCGGTTTAATCTGCAGCTCCAGTGTGCTCGTATCGAAATTTAAAATCAAATTATCGTCATGAAAAAATTCCCATGTTAGCTCTTGCGGCGTATTATCGGGATCGCTGATGTGATAGTTCATATTCACGTGGGTTTGCATATCTTCCTGTACTACAAGCGAATCCAGATTAGTAAGATTGGGAGCATGCGCAGGGTCTTGACTATAGGCCAAAATCGACGTGGTATCCGCCGCTTGCCGGGCATCGCTGACATACAGCGTGATTGTCTCCAAACCATTCCACGAATCAGGCGCTGTAAACGTAGCGTCACCGTTTGCCGCAATGCTGATATTGATATTCTGATTGCCGCTAAATGACCAGTTTAAAGCGGAAACAGGATCGTCAACATCCAGCACGTAATCGGCCAGATGCACTGTTTTCGTTTTTTCGTTGGATAAATCTACGTTGGGAACGGCCTTAAATGAAGGCGCATCGTTCACCGCCGCAACGTTAAAAAGTACATCGGCCTCATCCTTCATTCCTTCGGGATCGGTAACCGTAAAACGTACTGTTTCGCTGCCGTTCCAATTTGGCGCGGCTTTAATTTTGGCTGATTTACTAACCTGATTGATTTCTATAGTCAGATTTTGCTGACCGCTGGTCTGCCATAAAAGATTTTCATTCGGCGTATCGGGATCGTTTACATATTCATTCAGATTAATAACCAGCGAATCATCTTCATTAAATGCAAATGAATTTAAACCGTTGATTTGCGGGGGATCAGCCTGAAATGTAACCTGCACTAGCATCGTATCCGTTGCCGATGCGCCCTGAGGATCGGACACGGTGGCTAAAATATATTCAAATCCGTACCAATCCTTGGGACTGGTAATTTGCACTATTTTGCTGTTATCATCATATTCAAGCGCTACATGATAATATTTACTAAATGACCATTGCAGGTCTTGTTGTGTGTTGTCTACATCATAAGCATAATTACCCATGTTCACAGTAACGATGCTGTCTTGCGGCATGATGCTCGTCGGCAGCGGCAAAATAGTCGGCGCATCGTTTACAGGGCGCACCGTCAGCACAATTTGCGTCGTATCGGTTAAAGCGGTCTCATCGCTTACATACACCGTTATTGTTTCCGAACCATTCCAGTTGTTGGCCGGGCGAAAAGTTAAGATGCTGTTCTGAATCTGCAAAGTAAAATGCTGTGCCGGTTTGTAACTGAATTCCAGGTTTTCATCGGGAGAATCAGAGTCGCTGCAATAATCCAAAAGATTAATTTCGCCGGTATGATCCTCATCTATACTCTGTTCGGGAATCGCATCAAATTGCGGGGCTGCAGCAGAGTAGCCGGTGGCGGTGACGCGCAGGCTGGCGGCGTCTTCAAACGTATCAGGATCGCTGCACGTAAAGGTTAAAGTTTCAACGCTCTGCCAGTTAGACGGCGTTTGAATAGCGGCCACATGCGTAGAAGAATTAATCTGTACGGTTAGCTCGTGTTGTCCCTGCACCGTCCAACTCAATTGATCATCGCTATGATCGGGATCGTACACATAATCATTCAGTTGCAAATAAATCGTTGTATCGGGCGGCAGGGCTTTTTCCTGCGGGAAGCCGGATATCTTAGGAATGGCGGCGGATACTTCCTCGGAAAAGTCCGAAGCATTCAAACTAAAATCCACGGCTTTAATTCGGTAATAGTATAAAACGCCCTTTTGCACCTGCAAATCTTCATAAGAGTGCGCCGGATGGGCCACGCTATCAATTTTACTGGTGGGTGCGGGATGCGTATCGCGGTAAATTCGGTACAAGTACATATCGCTTTCGGAATTGGCATCCCATTGCAGGGTCCACTTGTCGGTTTGTGCAAGTAAAATTACAGGCAGAACAATACTTAACAGGACAAATATATATTTCTTATTTAACATCAATTACGGCCTCTTTAGAATAATCGCTCTCCCGTCCGCCACTTACGCTGGTAACTACAATATGAATGACCGCCTTATGACGCGGTTTTTTGAATTGCATTTGATTGGCATAAAGCGGATGGCGGTTAAGCCGTTTCCAGCCGGATTTGGCGTCTGTTCTGGCGTACACATTATACTGGGCGCCGCGTACCGGGCGCCATATAATTAACAAACGATCGCTTACCAGCTGTATGGTAACGTTTTGCGGGACGCTTAGCGATTTAGTTTTAGATATGGTTTTATGGCGATAACCTACATATCTGGATGCGGGCGTATCAAATCGCCAGGTAAATCCGATACGATGCGTTGCGCCTAAATCGTTGTGCGTATAAAACGTGTAGTCCACTGTATATTTTCCGGCAATCTGGAAGCCCGTCCCAAAAGTAGGAGCAAGTGTTTTTTCACTCTGAAACTGATTGCCTAAGCGCAATGCCAACATATTGCGGAAGTTGTATTCCATGCCAAAGGCGTAATAAATATCGGTATCCACGGCGCGGACAGCATCAAAGGAGAGCTGTAACCCTGTATTGGAAACCATGTAGGCCAAACCGCCGCGTAATACCCAAGGTATTTTTTCTTTGGCTACATCGTATTGGATAGTACCGCCGATATTTTGCACGGAAACGCCCAAAGTCAATCCGCGCAGAAAAGTGTGAACAAAAATACCAAAATCGATGGCCATTCCGTCGGCGCTGACGTCAGCCAGACGATCGTTAAAATATTTAATTCCCAACCCTATATAAAACGAAGGATGCACTTTATAGCCGAAACCCAACTGAACAAGCGAACTGGAAACATTAACTTCACCGGTAGGTTGACCGAAACGGTCTTTACCTTCCAGCGGCGGCATCCACAAATGGGAAACGGAAACCGCCCAGCCCAAACGCCGATCGTAATTGTAGCTAAATATTACATTGTCCATGCGGATGTCTTCGAACCACTGCACGTGGCTGAAGCCGACGGCGCCGCGGTATACATTAGCCAGTCCGGCCGGGTTATAAAACAGCGCGCTCTCGTCATTGCTGACAGCGGTAAATGCGCCGGAAAAGGCGGCTGCGCGCGGACTGATTTGGCTGCGCAAAAACAGGTTACTGGCGCTACCTGCTCCCCGGCTTCCATCCTGGCCGTATCCTGTTAACGAAAAAATAAAAATAAACGCAATTAAGAACACACTTTTGCTCATCCATACTCCGGTTGCAAATTCTATTGCGATTTTGCAAAACACGTACCAACATTTAAACCGTTGATATTCAGCCTTTTCCAATTAATCTGAAAATTAAACTTTTGAGTGCTGTAAAATAATTATACAATTCTTTTTTGACATGTTGGGGATCACGACAGAGGATTTCACCAAACAAATCACTACACATTTTGAAGGATTATGAATTAAGCATCGGCAAAGGATAAATTATTAGACACTTTGAACCGGGGAAAATCACCCTTTCGATTCCGAATTCCTAATTCCCGGTTCCTGTTTCCTGTTTTCTCTCTTACCCCACCGCACCACAAAACCTCCACAACTCAATAACTCAATAGACCAAAAATCACCTCACACCAGATGCCCGGCCACCTTAACCAGCGAACCCGCATTGAGCAGCAAATTAGTGTAACCGGCATTAGCCAGCGGACAGGCGCATTCCCGGTTACGGATGCTGGCGCGAATTTTCTTTGCTTCCGGACTGTTCCACACTTTTCTGAAATCGTAAGCGCTCTCACGCAGATTGCCCATGGAATCGGCTCGAATGCAACATGGCCACACATCGCCGTCGGGTGAAATTTGCACCGACGTAATGCCGGCGTAACAGGGAATTACCTGAGTTTGCCGTGCCAGATAGGCTTTAACCAGACGGTAATATTCAAAGCGAAAGGATTGGGCGATTTTGGCCACGCCGCGCACTTTGCTATCACGCATCTCTTTGATTAAAAAATTAATCGCCTCAGCGTACTCCGTCAACGAAGGCGTGATGTCGCTGCCCATGGTGCCTAATTCCACACGCTCTTCGGCTATTTCCGTAATGTACGAATCGGGTTCTAATTTGATTAACTCGCGGTAGATTTCAGGAAAACGTTTTACGTTGAATTTGGAAATCACTGTGTGAATGCCTAAAGTAAAATTCGGATAACGGCGCAATTCCTTTAAAGCTTCATAAGTCTTCATGGCCCGTTCCCAGTTACCGGGAAAGCCGCGAATTTTATCATGCGCTTCGCCGATTTCATCCAGCGACAAATTAATGATGATATCCGTATCGCGGGTGTAGGTAACGATTTCCTCCACGCGCTCCGGAATCACTTTGTACAAACTGCCGTTGGTGGGAATATTAATGATACCCGGCTGACAGATATCGTAGGCCGCTTTGGCAATATGGGAAATATCCTTGCGCAAAAAGGGTTCGCCGCCGCTTAAGGTAAACCAGTAAGGCGCCCTGCCCAGAGAGGCAAATGTTTTTTTGTACTCATCCAGCGTAAAATTTTTAACTTGTTTTTCGTACACATTGCAGGTGGCGCAGCGCGAATTGCAGGAGTAAAGCAAACTCAGCGTAATATTCACCGGCATGGGCGCCTGGCCGGCCCGCAGGCGGTAGTAAGCTTTAAAACCGGGCAGACGAGAGAGCAATTGCAGACGCTTTATATTTTTTCCGCTCATGGTAATCTGTTTCTTTTTTATTTATGATCGATTGAAGTTTTTTCATCTTTTACCGCCGGACGCCCTAAGAACGGATAGAGCATGATTTTGATTTTGTCCCAGCGCGTATATTTTGCGCCAAAGGCAATCACCGCCAATAGTTTAACAGGCCACTGCCGGCCGAATTTTTGCCCGAACATAATAATTTTAGCAACCAGCATCTGTTTTTTAAGATCAACTAAAAAACCTGTATTCAGAGCCTGGTCGTAGGTGCGTAAAATTTCCGCATCAAAGCGGCCGCGGCCGAAAGCATCCTCAATCGCCTTGGCGGCCATTTCAGCCGATTCGATGGCATAATCGATGCCCGCGCCAAACAGCGGACTGACCATGCCTGCGGCGTCGCCGACCACCAACTGGGAATCATCGGAAAAACGCTGTAAAAGCCACATGGGAATGTAACCGCCTTTTTTGTCCGTAACGGGGCGTTCGCCCACAAGTTTGGCTGTGGGCGCGTAATCCTTAAAAAAATAAGACAATCGCTCTTTGAGATAACCAGCGCCGTTGATGTTGCGCAACAACGTGCCCACGCCCACATTGGAGACTTCACGGTCCGGAAAAATCCAGCCGTACCCCCAGGGGAACAGTTTTGGGTCTAAGTATATACGGATTTGCTGGGCGTCAAACGGAATTCCTTCAACTTCGTAAGCGTAAGCATACGACCAGTACGAACGGTTTTTTTGCGCATTAAACAGGGGATTTTTTTGCGCCAGGGATTGCGGCCCGTCGGCAAAAACGATGATTTTACTTTGCACCGTGTATTCTGTGTTTTGCAGAATATCTTTTACAGTAATTTCCACCCGGCCGGCAGCGGTTACACTGTAATCCAGCGCACGGCTGGAGGTGCGTAACTGTGCGCCGTTTTTTTGCGCCTGTTCCGCTAAATAGCGATCAAACACGCGCCGTTTAACCGTTACCTGATCACAGGCAAAGGTTACCTCTCCCCAGGGCATGATAAATACATTCTGGCGGATATGCCGTTCGGCGATGTTTTCATCGGCAACATAGCGCTCAAAATAGGGTTTATCAAACAGACCGCCGCAAGCGTTGGTTTTACCGGGAAAGGCGTCCTTTTCCAGCAGAAGCACGCTCAGTCCGGCTTGGGCCAATTTTAGGCCCAACACAGAGCCGGCAATGCCGGCGCCCACAATGGTTACGTCGAATGTTTCCATGGATTAAATTTCGGGGTTCGGGGATTAAGTAGCAAGTAGTAAGAAAAGAGAAATCAGGAATCAGTAAATAGTAAAGCGTTAATCGTCTTCTCCGTTTTTAACACGCGGCCATTTCCGCTTAACGCATAACGAATAACAATTTAAACATACGTATCAGGTAGGTGATTAGTACAAATGACGAATTACTAATAGCTAATAGCTAACGGCTAAAAGAAATTGGTCATAGGCCATTGATCATTGGTTCTTATCCCTATTTAACCAACGTCATCCTGCGGTTAAGTGCAAAATCCGGGCCGGCCAAACGGCTGAAGTACATACCGGAGGCCACCGTTTGTCCCGCGCTGTTTTTCCCGTCCCAAAACATACGGTATGTGCCGGCGCTTAAACTGCCATTGAACAAGGTGCGTACCATCCCTCCCTGTGCATCATAAATATTAAGCGTAACGGGTATAGCCGTTCCATCTTTCGTTTGGGGCAGATAAAAAGACACGACGGTGGATTGATTAAAAGGATTAGGATAATTGGCCTTAAGCTGCGGCGTAGTCGCCACAAAACCGTCATGCACGCGCGTTACGCCGCCGGGAATAAAATCCACCGACAGGTTGCGCGCGGCGCTGCGTTGGCCGTTCACGCTGACGTCGTACAGAATATACGTGTAGCTTTTACCCGGCAAAACCTGGCTGTCAAAATACCGATACTCCCGGCCGGCGCTGGAAGTGCCTAATCCTTCAAGGGCAGGATCGCTCACATAGGAAGCAATCAGCTCTTCCTTGGTTTCGCGGTCTGTTTTACGGCGAATTTCGAAACCGCGGTTATTTAATTCGGACGACGTCTGCCAGATAAGCTCCACACCGTCGCGGTATTGTTCGGCTTTAAAGCTCAGTAATTGCACCGGCAGAGCGTTATCGGAACTGACGCTCCCAAGGGTAAACAAAGAGTACGTATGTAATTCCAGATTAATTCCTGTAACCCGGATGTAATCATCGGCGGCAAAAACCGTTTGACCGGCTGAGTTTAAAATAACCCATTCGCCGCTGATACCGCTGTCCACATCCCAGTAGCACACGCGTAAATCGCTTTCGTTGGAGATGGCCGACCATTCTGCTATGCCGGCGTAATAAAAATCGATGGTTGCCGAGTAAGTTGAAGCATGGCTGACGATGGTATAATATCCTTTGGCGGCAATATGATGCAGAGCAGAGTTCACATTTTGTCGGTGGCTGTTGGCGCCGTGGTTGTAAAATACCGAAGTCATTCCGCCGGTATAACCGCTGGCAAAATCAATAATCAGTTTGAAATTGTTATAAGATTGCGCCGCCGGATCGCCGGAAGCAATGATTTTTTCTTCCGCCAGATCGCTTTCCCACCAGGCCGCCTGCCCGGCTACTGTGCCGCCGGTCTCTATTTTATCCTGAGCCGTGGCCACCACATCCAAATCGCCGTCGCCGTCCATATCGGCGGCAGAGGCAAAATAAGCATAAGTAAAAGCGGTGCTTAAATTGTGCTGTGTAAAGTTCATGCTGCCGTCGTTTTCAAACCAGAACACCGTGTTGTCATTATCGGCGCAGGCCAGTAAATCCATATCGTCGTCGCCGTCCATATCAGCCGCAGCCACGCTGCGGGGATAGGAAATAGCGGTGGCCACCGTATACAGACTGGCGCCAAAATTTCCGGTACCGTCATTAGCCCACCAATCGATGGTCTGTGCCTTCCAGCCGGCGCCAATAATGTCCTGATCGCCATCCCCGTCCATATCCGCGGCATACAGATCATTGCCGCCATACGAGGTCTTTATAACTTCCTCCTGCGTCCAGGCAGATGTGCCCTGCGACCACCAGCGGACGTCTTCGTCAGTGATTGGCGTTACACTTGTATAATTCAGCCAGCAGGCTCCGCTGATGTCATTATCGGAGTCGGCGTCGAAATCCGCTACAGCAATACCCGAAGGCGACGGATAATTGATAATATCACGCTCCGTGAATGTAGGAGAGGAAAGTCCGTCGTTCTCAAACCAGCGGATGTAATCGCCGGCGCTGGTCCCTCCATTCGCGGCGTCGCCCTGACCGTCCACAATGTCCATATCGCCATCCTGATCCAAATCGAACACCAAAGCGATATAATTAAGCGGAGCAAAACCGCCCAGGGTATGTTTTGCCCATATTGAATTGTAACCGCTGGCGGGATTGATAAACCAAACCAGCGAACTGTCGGCGTAATTGTTACCTACCACTACTTCAGGATAACCATCGCCGGTCAAATCGCCGGCAGCCAGGGCGCGCGCGCCGCGAAAACGGTAACTGATGATGCTTTCCGTAAAATTTTGTATTCCGTCGTTTAAAAAGAGCAGTACGTTGGCTTTGCTTAAATCCTCGCTGCCGGCGCCTTCGGGGTTGGCGTTGCAAACAATATCCAAATCGCCGTCTAAATCCACATCCAGCACTACGTTTTTTTTGGCCTTTTCCAGGGTGTCGCTGACCACATGTTTTGTCCATGTGACCGGGTTCTGCGCTAATAAAATAACTGGTAACAATAAAAGCAGGTAAATTTTTTTCGTCATGAAATTCCTCACGGCAATCATTACGTTTTTTCTATCTTCTTCTTTTAGATTTAAAGCGCGTGACGGTATTCATTTAAAACTGGCGCATTCTTCAGAAAAAGATAGAATCTTTTCTGCCGTTTTATTGTGCGATGGATCATACAATAAAATGAATCCTTACAACACTAAGAGCAGGGCAAATCTTAAAACAGTGAGTATGAAAATATTATTCCCGAAATGAATAACCTCGGGGCAAGTTGAAAATGCCGGGTATCGCCGCTCCGGGGTCACGCCGATAGGTGGATCAGTTTTCCGACTGGTATTAAACCCGAACATGTAAAAAAAATATATTCACCGTTTAAATTTTTTGAATGAGGGATGCTGAAATAGTTATAAGAGACCACTATCCGCAAAGTATGGGCACTTTGAGTAATAATATTCATTTTGAAAAATGTATGAGGCGCGCCGGCTAAAATGGTTGTAAACGGGCGATAACTGATTTACTTTTAGCCATTATCTAAAACTTTACGCACCATACCGGAGAGTGTTTGGACAGAATAGGGCTTGTGTATAAAATAAACGCCTTCTTCTAACAATCCGTTATGCACAATGTGATTATCGGTATAGCCGGAAACATAGATCACTTTAACCTCAGGCAGAATGTGTTTGGCTTTTTCCACAAATTCTTTACCGTTTAATTCCGGCATGATTAAATCGGTTACTATCAAATCTAAATTAAGTTCTTTTTCTTTTAAAAGCTCTAAAGCCACCCTGCCGTTTTCTGCGCTATAAACATTGTATCCTAAAGAAGTCAATGACGCGCTGGCAAACCGGCAGACCTCTTCTTCGTCTTCAACCACCAATATCGTTTCGCTGCCGTATAACAGTTCGTTGGCAATGACCGGTTCGCGCGCTTTGCTTACTTCTTGCGAAACCGGCCAGTAAATTTTAAACATCGTGCCCTGCCCGGGTTCGGAATATACATAAACGGAACCGTTATTTTGTTTCACAATTCCATACACCATGGAAAGCCCCAGACCGGTGCCTTTGTATTTTTCTTTTGTGGTAAAAAATGGTTCAAATACTTTTTCTTTCGTTTCTTCGTCCATACCAACGCCATTATCGGAAACGGCGAAAAAAATGTGACGCCCCTCTTTACTACCGGGATGTTTAGCCACGTAATCCTTATCCAGAAAAGTCTGACCGGTTTCAATGGTAATTTTTTTCTGAAAATCCGGCTTGGTAACGGCGCGCAGGGCGTCGCGGGCATTAACTACTAAATTGACAAAGATTTGTTCAAGCTGGGAAGTATCGGCCTTGATATTCGGCAGGTTTTCAATTAGCAGGGTCTCAATGCTTATATCTTCGTCAATAAGCCGGCGCAACATCTTATCCATTGACGAGATGACCTGATTAATAGCCAAAATTTCAGGTTTGTATATTTGTTTGCGACTGAAAGCCAAAAGTTGAGCTGTTAATTTTTCCGCCCGTTTGCCGGCTTTTAAGATAGATGTAATATCTTTATGAAGCGGATTATTAGCAGCCATCTGCATTAAGGCCATTTCCGCATAACCGTTGATTACCGTTAATAAATTATTAAAATCATGGGCCACGCCGCCGGCCAGAGTGCCAATGGATTCCATCTTTTGCGCCTGGGCCAATTGGTCTTCCAGTCTTTTTTTCTCGGTTATATCGCGCATGATACCCCGATAGGCAATAATATTTTTACTGGCATCATATATAGCAGTAGTTGATTCTATAACCGTAATTTCCGAGCCGTCTTTTTTCTTTAAGGCCACTTCATAATTCTTAATAAAACCGTTTGCTTTTAGCTGTTTTTGATATTTTTGCCTGTCTTCAGGATTTTTATATAAATCTTTAGCAATATCTATTTTCTGAATATCTTCCAGGGAGGCATAGCCGAATAAGCGCAGACCAGCCGGATTTATATCAAGAAATCTGCCGTCAATTGAACTAATAAATATAGCGTCCTGCGATTCTTCAAATATCCGGCGGTACCGTTCTTCACTTTCAAAAAGCGCCTTCTGCGCTTCTATCATCTCCGTAACGTCAATGATATATCCTAAATAATGCGTAATAACGCCGGACGAGCGAAGGATTGTAGTAAAATCGTACAGCCAAATGGTTTTACCATCCTGCCGTTTTATCCGATACGGCTTATGAGCGAAACGGTTTGCCTCGCCTGCGCTGCCCTCATGTACTTCCTGGAATACACGGTTTATATCTTTTTTATCGATTAAATCGCTATAAGATAGTTTTCCTTCAAGAAATGCTTCTGCGTCGTATCCTAACACTTGTTCCACATTTTTAGACACATACTCCACAGTCCAGTCCGGTTCATTCTTCCATTTGAATACCACAACCGGTCCAAAAGTAAAAATATTACGTTCCGACTCAAGTATCTTAATCGTTTTCTCTAATTCCAACTGAGCGTGTTTTTGTTCGGTTATATTCCTGATAATGGCAAGCACTTCGTCATCGTTATAGGGAGCCATCCGGGCTTCGAACCAGCCGGTATCTCCGGCTATTTGTAAGCTGTATTCAAAAATCCGTAGTTCTTTGTTTTTTAATGTGTGTTTTAAGTTATCTTCAATTAAGCGGGCCAGATATTCGGGAAAAACATTAAAAACGTTTGCCCAAATTACTTTTTCGCATGGCAGCAATTGTTTGGTTTCGGCCGGCGCAAAGCAATCGGTAAATTGTAATTTTGCATTAATCACAAAAAGTACATCCGGCATGGCCTGTAAAATAGCCCGATTACGGCTCTCACTCTCTTTAAGCGCTTCCTCGGCCTGTTTACGGTCAGTGATATCTCGTACAATTGCCTGAAGATGAGGGCCTGTAGATAATTTAACCAGATTCAGGCTGACTTCGGCGTCAAACAGAGTGCCGTCCAGTTTTTTGTGCTTCCACTCGAAAAACTGTGGTCTTCCATCCAGAGCTTCTCTTATTTTTTCAATCGCTTTTTCAGTAGATTCTCTTCCATCCGGCTGAACGGGAGGAGAAAACTCGACAGGAGAATGCCCAACTATATCGTCCCACTTGCAACCGAACATCTCGAGTGTTTTTGGATTACAGTCGATAAATATTTCGCGCGTCATTAGAAAAATGGCGTCATTTGCAGATTCGAACAGTGTGCGGTAACGGGTTTCCGATTCATTTAAGGCTTCCTCGGCCTTTTTGAATTCCGTAATATCCCTGAAAATTATAGCGTAGTTTATTATTTTACCGGCCGTATCTTTGATGGGAAATACTATGGAGTCTACGTAATAGATATCGCCGTTCTTTTTCGTAACGGCATTTTGTCCGCGCCAGATTTTGCCGTTGGTTATCGTATCCGAAATTGCTCTGTAAAATTCCGGTGAATGTTCAGCTCTTGCCAAATCTCTTGAACTGTTCCCCTTAACTTCATCTATTGTATAACCGGTAATTTTTTCGAATGCGGAATTAACATATTCGATATCTCCGTTTATATTCATAATGAGTACGGCTTCGGCAGACTGATCAATGATGCGCGTCATCCGCAACATATCCTGTCTGGTCAACTCTCTGGCAGTAATATCGCGCGTCATCTCAATCACCCGCGTCACTTCGCCGTTTTCCCCGAAGAGAGGAAATGCAAAAACTTCAAAATAGCCGTAGCTGCCGTCCGGCAAAGGTAAGGTTTTTATCAGCGAATGCTGCCGACCGGTTTCAAATGCCTTTTTTGCCGCGCATTCTTCACAATACGTATTCCTTTCCTGGTATGCCTTGTAACAGTATTCCCCGCGAATTTTTTCCTGCGTTACGCCTTTTAATTCCAATAGCTTTTTATTTGTAAACAGCACGCGGTAATCGCTGTCAATAACATGCATCGGATCCTGAATACCGTCAATAAACGATTTTAAGAATGTCTCCTTTTCTTTTAAGGCCATTTCCGTTTGTTTTTTTTCGGTTATATCGCGGTTACTGATAACGCGGCCTATTATTTTACTATGGTCGTCAACTACCGGCCGGCAACGGTGGGAAATCCAACGCACGCTTCCATCTTTATGGAATATGCGGAATTCAATAGAACAACTATGCGGATTCTTCAGCTCCTTTTCAAATTCCTGTAAAATGTGCTTTTTGTCTTCGGGATGTATGATTTGAGTGAAAAAAGTGGGATTATTTATAAATTCCTGCGCTTTGTATCCGGTAATTTTTTTAACCGCCGGGGAGATAAATTTAATGGATTTATCATTGGCCAACCACATCAGCCAATCCGAAGAAAACTCGGCCACGGTTTTAAAAACATTTAATTGATTGTTTTTTTCCATTACTTTTACACCCCGCTAACTTATAAATACACACCTTGTTACATAGAGTGGAAGGTTAAAAATATACTCAATCATAAAAAAATATCAAAAAAATATATGAGTCTGCTCTAAAAACCCGTTTTTGTTATTTTCCCACAGGGACCACTTTCGTGGCGAATCCCGATTCATCGGGATGAGAAATCTTATATTCACAATAAAAACAATGGCTTTCTCGTCGCCTTGCTCCTCGCGGCAAAGGCCGTCCCGTTTTCCGCAACGGAGTGATCCCTACGGGA
>CAZIBE010000083.1:0-17196 GCA_964536685.1 uncultured Calditrichaceae bacterium
AGTAAGAGTAAGAGTAAGAGTAAGAGTAAGAGTAAGAGTAAGAGTAAGAGTAAGAAAGTACGATAAAATCGGAAACAGGGAAGAACGCCATGCATGTTGTGATTTTACACGGATATATTTTACAGGGCACCGGCTCCAATATTTATGTGTCCAGTGTGGCCAAAAGCTGGAAAGAACAGGGCTACGCCGTAACGATCGTCTGTCAGGACCCCAACGCGGCTGAATTGCCGTTTGTGGATGAATTCATCGGCGAGAAAGAACCTTTACCGCAGAAAGCCCCCGCTGTCGGGAAATTGCGCGTCGTCGTCCCCGATATAAACCGCTTGCTGCCGGTTTATGTGTTCGATAAATATGAGGGCTACACCGTCAAAACCATTCCGGAGATGACTGAGGCTGAGATTGAACAGCATATTGAAATGACCGCTGACGTTTTAAGAAAAGTATGTCTGCAGGATGTGAGGCGTGTGCTGGCCAATCATGTATTGTTGGGGCCGGTCATCGCCCGGCGCGCATTAGATGGGCTGAATGTGTCGTACAATGTTAAAATCCATGGCAGCGCGGTGGAGTATACGCTGGTGCCGAATCCCGCTTTAATGAAATATGCCCTGGAAGGCTTGCAGGGGGCAAACAAAATTTTTGTGGGCACGCAGTATGTTAAGCAACGGGTGGAACAAGTGTTTTCCAAGTATAGCGCGGAACTGCAATTAAAAACAAAACTGCAAATTGTACCGCCGGGAATGGATTCCCATATTTTCCAACCGGCAGAAAATTTTCAGCTTCATCAGCAACGATTGTTAACTAAAATAAAGGCGGCCATAGTCCAAAACGGCAAGGGCCGCAAAAGTATTAATACCCCCCCGGCGAAAAACGCTTCGGCGCAGGAGTTTGATCACCTATTACAAGAGTTAGGGCAATCTTACGACCAGCGTATTGTGGACGCTGACCTGCCGCAGCGCTGGCCGCAGCTTAGCGAATATGAGCCGCTTATAGTTTATTTCGGTAAGTTCCTGCCGGCAAAAGGTGTGGGTGAATTGTTAATGGTGGCCCCGCAAGTGCTGGAAGCTGTTCCGCAGGGGCGCTTTCTGTTCATTGGATTTGGTTCCTATCGCGAACATTTACAGGGTATGCTGCAGGCGCTCACCGACGGCAATTTTGATCAGTTTGTCCAATGCGCCCGCGCAGGAAATTTTGTGGACGATACGGATTTCCGTAAATGGTTCCGGCCGCTTTCTCCGGCGGAATCGGAACGCATTACCGTCACGGGTTTTCTGGATCATGATATGCTCAAAGAAGTTTTACCTCTGGCCAGCATGGTAGTGGTACCCAGTAAATGGCCGGAAGCCTTTGGCATGGTGGCGGTGGAATCCATGGCCGCAGGCGTTCTGCCCTTGTGTAACGATCACGCCGGTTTGCGTGATGTGCTGGACACCGTTACGCAAGAATTACCGCAGTTGCAAGACATCATACGCATCGACCGGGATAATTTTGTGCAGGAATTGCCGTTAAAGATAGAGAAAGCCCTGCATTATCTCTATCCGAATGGTTTTACGAATCAAGAGTTTCGCCGCCAGTTGGGCGAAAAACTGCGGGAAATTTCAATTAAAAATTTTTCGTGGAATGAAATCGCCCTCAAGCTACTGGCCTGACATATTAAAGGCCGCTTTTTCCCGTCACTACCCTATATCATTCCCACGAAAGTGGGAATCCAGCTCATGTTCATGCTAAAGAGTATCTTACCCGCGTTCAGCACGCTTTTCTGGATGCCCAATCAAGTCGGGTATGGCAACCAGGCGGTGTTATGCCATTTCATATTATGTGGGGAACGGCCTGAAGCATTACGGTTTTTCGGCAATAAAAACAGCCCGCCGCGGCGCCGGGTAGCCTTTGATGGTTTTGTTGTCGTCGTCCGGATCGAGAAAATCGGCCAGCGATTCAAAGGTCATCCACGACATGCGCCGTTGTTCTTCTGACGTTGTTTTGCTTACATCAATTAGACGGATGTTGTTAAAACCGCTGCGCTTTAACCAGATTTCCAATGCGGCCGGCGATGGGATAAACCAGACGTTGCGCATCTTGGCGTAGCGTCCTTCGGGAACCAGCGCCTGCTCAGCTCCGCCTTCGAGCACGAGCGTTTCCAATACCAATTCGCCGCCCGGCTGCAATAGAGAACGTAAATGCGCTAAATGATCCATTGGCGAGCGGCGGTGGTAGAGAAGTCCCATGGAGAACACAGTATCAAACGCGCCTTCGGCCGGCGGCAGATGATCAATGCCCAGCGGCAGCACAAAAAAAGGATGCTGTCCGGCAAAATGACGCACCGCCCAAAATTGCATCACGCTTTTTAAATAAGGATCGATTCCGATTACCAATTTAGCGCCGGCGCCTAACATGCGCCAGCCATGGTAGCCGTTCCCGCAGCCCACATCCAAAACAGCCTGCCTTTTAACGGGGCAATTGCCTCAGCCAACCGATTCCACTTTAAATCCGACCGCCATTCCGTATCAATGTAAATTCCATGAATAGAATAGGGGCCTTTGCGCCAGGGATGCCATTTGCGCAGTAAGGTTTCTATATTTTGTCTGTCCATGTCCCGGCAATCCCTGGCATCGCCGACGGTAACCGCGCGTGAATTAAAATCCAGCTTCGATGGTTTGGTAGTTGGCAAGGTCTGTAAAATTTCCTGCCAGCGCAGGATGTCCCGGTTGGCCGCGGGCGACAGAGAAGTTGCTCAATGCTCCATAAGCGTGCCGCTCAACAGCGGATAAAGGTCTGAATAGTCGATCATTTTACAGCCAGTATTGAAACAAAACTAAAATATTGCAGCCAGATGTGGGCGGATTTGAAGCCGGCCTGCGTTAACCTTTGGCGATGGGCGGCCCACGAATCGGGAATCAGCACATTTTCCAGTGCCGAGCGTTTGCGGCTGATTTCCATCTCGCTGTAACCGTTAAATTGTTTAAAGGTATGGTACCAGTCGGTCTGAAAACGCTGCTCCCGTTCCTCCTCAAAGGCGATTTTCTCGGACAGGATGAGCGCGCCGCCGGGACGCAGGCCGTTATATATCCTTTGAACCATCTGCGGACGCTGATCGGGCGCTAAGAACTGCAGTGTGTAATTCAGCGTCACTATTGCGGCATTTTGAATGGCTACGTCGCGGATATCGGCGCAAATGAGTTGCAGGACAATTTGTTTTTCCTGCAGATGGTTGAGGTTGGCTTTGGCGCGGCGCAGCATGGCCGGCGAGTTGTCCACGGCGATAACGGCGCCGTCCGGTTGAGAAATGCCCTGCAGCATAGCCGCGCTGGCCGCGTCCAAAGAACAGCCTAAATCGTAGTAATTGGCCTGCGGCTGCGAAAATTTACGCGTGAACATTTCGATCATACGCAGGGAATCGGCGTAACCCGGAATGGAGCGATTGACCATATCGGCAAACACATCGGCCACCTGTTCATCGAAAACAAAAGGGACGATTTTATCGCCGGGCGTTGTGTAGATAGTGTCGGGTTTGAATTTATTTTTCATGGCATAGTTTGAGTATCAAGTATCAGGTAGCAGGTAACCGGAATCAGGAATTTGGCAATAGTTAGCCAAAAACCAATCTCTGACAAATAATACTCCGGTTCCTATTTCCTGATTTCTCTTACCTTTTTCGTCATGCGTTATTCGTTAAGGGTTAAATACAGGAATGACGCTTAACGCATACACGCTTAACACTTTCTTCTTTTCTTATTTCTATTTTCTTAGTATCGGCTCCCGGTCGGCAGTATTTCAAATCTCCTTATTTGAGTATTAAAGCGCGCTACTCCAGAGCCTGAAATTTGATTTTGTTTTTCTCTTCTGACGGTAAGCGGTACTGATAGTTGTAAATGGCCCCTTCCCAGTCGCCGTACATGGGATTGGGTAGTACGATCCACTTTGTACCCCAATTGGCGCTACAGGCTTCGGCCAGAGAATCGCGCTTTGCCTGCGCGCCATGCGTAAAACCGCTGTAAAAATCCCCGGCGTTATCGCCGATTAGTAACAGGATGCGGTAATTTTTAGCGATGGCCGCCCGGCGGGGGCCTTTATCCGAAGATTCACCGCGTGGGATGATCGTTTCCACGTTTGTTTCCAACGGGAAACCGGCCTGGGTCAGATTGTTACGGGTGGCTTCTTTTAATTCTTTGCGCCGGTTGGTTACATAAAACACCGTTACGCCTTTGGCATGAGCCGCATTGCAAAAGTCTACCGCGCCCGGGATGGCTCGGGCTTTGGCTTCGTTACACCAGGCCTTCCATGAGTCGCGCGAGTAGGACTGGCCGGATTTAATCAGGTGCGCTTCGTAAGGGGAATTATCCAGCACGGTTTCGTCCACATCCAAAATGACTGCCGGAGGCAACTGCTGGTAAGCGCCGCTTTGCTCCGTGGCGGCGGTCCAGTTTTTATCTTGCAGCGCTCTGTTTAACATGCGTTCTGCGGTGTTGTAAGCCTGCAGGCACAGGGCTTTGTGCTCGGCGGCCTGCTGCATCCATAACGTGGAATTAAGTAAGTTGTGCTGGCTGGGCGTCTCCTTTTTCGGCGCGCAGGAGAGCATACCGCTCATTAAAAATATCAGGGCAATTAAAGCGCCGTTGCGTATAAACTGCATCATAATTTTTCCTTCCTCAACTCTCTCTATTTTATATCTGTTTTATTCCCATCAGTATAACTGAATATAATAAAAATTTAAGAGTTTGACCCAGAATCCGGAACCGGGAAATTGGAATTAAAAGAATGTAACAGTGTGAGTACGTTTTTTGTTTTGTTCTTTCTCCGTTTTCAACTCCCAGTTCCCAGTTCGATGTAAAAAGTAAACGTCTCCCAGCTATAAAATTTTTTTGACAACCCTTAAATTCCTTTGCCTGTAAAAAGCAAAAATAGAGCAAATTGCGATTTAAATCCAATAAAATAAAAAGAGATATTGCACTAAAAAATATTTTTTTGTTTTTGAAGCAAGAATTTTTCTTTATTTTGTAAGGGTTAGGCGCCTTCTGCGACTAATCAGATGAAGTAATCCGGTAACATAGATTTCATGTGTGCGGGAATGAATACGGCTGAAACTTCCTTATATCTTTGGGATAGCGTTGGTGAAGGCTACTATTCTCATAAAAACAAAAATACACGGAAAGGCAGGTTGTGTCGGTAACAGATATTGAAGAACGTTTTGCAGAGATCATCATTCCGCAGGAAGTAGTGGCGGGCGCCTTTGGCCAGGACGTTGAAAATGGGCTTAGGGCACAGCCTAAGTATTTGCCCTGTATCTATTTTTATGATGAAAAAGGTTCGCAGTTATTTGAGCAAATCTGCGATTTGCCGGAATACTACCTGACGCGCACCGAAGCCGAAATTCTGCAGACATATGCCGATGCTATTGTTACTCTGTTCCCGAGCCAAACGGACATTATCGAGTTGGGCAGCGGCAGTTCCCTTAAAACGCGCTATCTGTTGGAAGCCTTCCTGCGGCGGCACGGTCAGGCCTTCTACAATCCCATTGACATTTCGCATACTATTTTGCGGAACAGCTCACTGAATCTTCTCCAAAAATATTCCGGCCTGGAAATTACCGCCGTGGCCGCCACCTATGAGGAGGGACTTAAGCGCATGGAACAATTGTCCACGCGTGCTAAACTGGTTCTGTGGCTTGGTTCCAGCATCGGAAATTTCGAGTGGACAGAAGCCGCTCGTTTTATGCGCCATTTGCGGGAAACGCTCACATCAAATGATTCCCTGCTCCTCGGCATCGATCTTAAAAAAGAGAGGGCGGTGATTGAGCGGGCCTACGACGATGCCCGCGGAGTGACGGCTGCCTTTAACCTGAATCTGCTACAGCGCATTAACCGCGAGCTAGACGGTCATTTTAATCTGATCCATTTTGAGCATCTGGCTCTGTTCAACGAACAGAGGAATCGCATTGAAATGTACCTGCAGAGTACAAAAGAGCAAACGGTGCGTATCGATAAGCTAAATTTGAAGGTGAACTTTGCCGTCGATGAAACCATCCACACGGAGTTTTCACACAAATTTACGCCGGAAGATATTCGGCTCCTGGCTTATGAAACGGGCTTTACCATTAAGCAACAATGGTTTGATAAAAACGGCTGGTTCAGCCTGAACCTGTTTGGCGTCGAGCAATGAGAGTGCGGAATTTTTTTGTAAATAGGAGAAGCGGAAAAGAGTAAAGTGTTAAGCGTCGTTCCTGTATTTAACGCTTGACGAATAATACATAACAAAAAAAGTAAGAGAAATGTGAAAAGAGAAACCAGAAAATAGAAACCAAAGTAGTATTTGTCAGAGATTGATTTCCGGCTATCTATTGCCAAATTCCTAATTCCTGTTTTTCTATTTCCTTCTGTCAACTGCTTGCTACCTGACACCAGATACTTGTTTTCGAAAAAGAATCATTACATTTTAACGGAAGAGAGTGACGAATGAGTTTGAATATTTTAATATTTTACGGCAGCGTGCGGCGTGACCGGCAGGGTATCAAAGCGGCCCGTTTTGTGCTTTCCAAACTGGCGGAACGCGGCCATTCAGTAGAATTGATTGATCCAAAAGAATATAATTTTCCGTTGCTGGATCGTATGTACAAGGAATTTGCCTCCGGCGAGGCGCCGCCGCAAATGGAGGCGCTGGCGCAAAAAATCAAACAGGCCGATGCCTTCGTGGTGGTTAGCGGCGAATACAACCACAGCATTCCGCCGGCGCTGACCAACCTGATGGATCATTTTTTAGAAGAATATTTTTTCCGGCCGTCGGGCATTGTTTGCTATTCCGCCGGGGCTTTTGGCGGCGTACGGGCGGCCATGCAGCTACGTGCTTTTTTAGCTGAAATCGGTACGGTCAGCATTCCGTCGTTATTTCCCATCCCAAAAGTTCAGGAGGCTTTTGATGAACAGGGGAAACCGGCTAATGAACGCATGCACGACTACATCAAAACCTTTTTGGCCGAATTGGAATGGTACGCCTATGCTATTAAAGAGGGCACTATCAAACGAGAGCGGCCATATTGAAAGTAGAAGGGAATATGATGCAAAATAATGGCGAAAAACGGGCTATTTGCGGCATTTGCCCGGCTGGCTGCTGGGTAAAGGTTGGTTTTGATGCACAAGGCCGGATCGATACGGTGCGTTCCGATGACTCTTCTTCTTTAGGAATGATTTGCACTTTGGGAGAGCGTTCGGCCGATATTGTGTATTCGGAGCACCGTCTGCGCTATCCCATGCGCCGCAAAGGTCCCAAGGGCAATTACCAATTTGAACGCATCAGCTGGGACGAAGCCTACGAAATCATTGTGGATAATCTGCAAAAAATAAAAGCGGAATCCGGCGCCGAAGCCACAGCCATTTATACGGGCCGGGGCAGCTTTGAACTGGCCATGTGCGATGTGTTCCAGCCCAAAGGTGTTGCCGTCTCCTCGGCTTCCAGCGTTCTGTTCCCTTTTGGATCACCCAACACCCTGGGCGTGGGCGCCTTGTGTTATGTATCCTTTGCCATGATTGCTCCGCATGTGACCATGGGCGGCATGCTGATTAATATGCACAGCGATATCGAACATGCCGAACTGGTGGTGATCTGGGGCGCCAATCCGGCAACCGACTCGCCGCCGCTGGATTTTCAGCGCATTGTGGCAGCCAAAAAGCGCGGCGCGGAGGTAATTGTCATTGATCCCCGGCGTACGAAAACGGCCAAAGCTAGCGACGCCCAATGGATCCCCGTCCGACCGGGAACGGATGGAGCGCTGGCCCTGGGCTTGTGTCATGTACTGATTGAAGAAGAGTTGTACGATGAGCAATTTGTAAACGAGTGGACGCTCGGTTTTGATGAATTTGCCCGTTACGTGCAGCATTTTCGTCCCGAAGTGGTCGAAAACATTACCGGCGTTCCGGCGCAGACCGTGCGCCAATTGGCCGGGAAAATCGCCGGCGCCAACGGCGCGGCGCCGATCATGTACAGTGGTTTAGAGTATTCCGACAGCGGCGTGCAGGCCATCCGGGCCACCTTTGCCGTATGGGCGCTGGCTGGTCAGTTGGATGTGCCGGGCGGGCGCTGTTTTAATATGCCGGGCACACAGTTTTCTGTTAACCGTGAAGGATTGGTGGCTAATCCGGATGTAAGCAAAGCGCTGGGTCGCGACCGTTTTCCGGTGTACAGCGCCTATCGCGGGGAATCGCATGCTATTTCCCTGCCGGATGCTGTGCTGAAAAGCGATCCTTACAAAATCCGATCACTGATTATCCTGGGCGGTTCGATCATCACCGCCTGGCCGCAGCCAAAAATCTGGCGCGAAACTTTGAGCAATCTGGATTTCTTGGTGACCATCGATCGCCAGCTTACGGCGGACTCTGCCTATGCCGACATCGTTCTGCCGGCCACCACCATGTACGAAATCGAATCGTACATGACTTACGGTTCCATTTTCCGCCTCCGTGAAAAGGTGATTGAACCGGTGGGCGAGGCGCGCAACGATTTTTTTATTCTGGCGGAACTGGCTAAACGGCTTGGTTACGGGCATCTGTATCCGCAAACGGAAAAGGAACTACTGGATTATGTGCTGAAAGGCAGCGGTTTTACGCAAGAAGAGGTGCGCGCGGCAGGGGGCACGGTGCAGCTTTCCGGTAAAATCATGGAATATAAAAAATGGGAAAAGGGCAAGCTGCGTCCCGACGGACAAAAAGGCTTTGACACGCCCAGCGGAAAGTTTGAATTTGCTTCACAGTTTTTAGAGGAGAACGGCTACAATGGCCTGCCTGTTTACACGGAGCCAAAAGAAGGGCCGTTATCCCAGCCGGAACTGGCTAAAAAGTTTCCGCTGATTTTTAATTCCGGTTCGCGTGTGAGCACCGATTTCCGCTCGCAGCACCATGGAATTCCATCTCTGTACAAAAAACGTCCGGAACCTATGGTAACCTTAAATACATTGGACGCTCAGGAACGTGGAATTAAAACGGGTGATCTGGTGCGGCTAAGCACCAAACGTGGTTCTCTGACCCTGCGCGCCTTTGTTACGGATAATATCGTACAAGGCGCCATCGACGCCGATATGGGCGGGGGTGGTCCGGTGGGGCCGCCGGCCTGGCAGAAAACAAACATTAACGAACTGACCGATTTGCAAAATTACGATCCCGTTTCCGGTTTTCCTGTCTACAAAACACTACTGTGCGAAGTACAAAAAGTGGAAGCGGGCAGCGGGACGTTCACCTCTGAATTTGATGAGGCGCAAACGAACCGTTCCGTTGGTGACTATGCGGAGACAAACGCCGGTTCAGAAAAACATCCGCGCATCTATTTGGATCATAACGCCACAACTGCTCTTGATCCCGAAGTGCGTCAGCTGATGGGGGAGTTTTTAGAAAAAGGGCAGGGCAATGCTTCGGGCATATATGAGGAGGGCAAAGAAGCGCGATTTGCCGTTGAATCAGCCCGACGCAGCGTGGCCCGTTTGTTAAATTGCACAGCGCGGCGCATTGTTTTTACCGGCGGCGGTTCCGAGGCTAATAATCTGGCACTGAAAGGTACGGCCTTTTTCGACGCGTCGGGTAAAAAACATTTGATCACCAGCAGCATCGAGCACCCTTCCATCCGTAACACCATGAAATGGCTGGCAACACAGGGATTTTCCGTGACTTATTTGCCGGTAGATGAATTTGGCCGGGTGCGGCCACAGGATTTAAAACAAGCGCTTTCATCTGATACGCTGCTGGTCAGCATTATGATGGCCAATAACGAGACCGGTTCCATCCAGGCTATTAGAGAACTGGCGCAACTGGCTCATCAAACCGGCGCACTGTTCCATTGTGACGCCGTTCAGGCTGTGGGTAAAATTCCGGTGGATGTTCAGCAATTGGAAGTGGATTTACTGACCTTTTCCGCCCATAAATTGTACGGTCCCAAAGGAATCGGTGTACTGTATGTGAAGAAGGGTGTTGAACTGACGCCGTTGGTGCACGGCGGCAAACAGGAGCATGGGCTGCGTGCCGGTACGGAAAATGTACTGGCCATTGCCGGTTTGGGCAAAGCAGCCGATTTGGCTGTGCAGCGCCTGCCGCAAATGAAAAATGTAGCGGCGCTGCGGGATAAATTGCAGACGGGTATTATGGAAATTCTGCCTGGATGCAAGCTAAACGGCCATCCGCAGCTCCGTGTGCCGGTAACGTTAAATGTTACTCTGCCGGAAATGCGCGGTGAGTCGGTCGTACTGGCAATGGATCAAAAAGGCGTGTCCATGGCTTCCGGTTCGGCCTGCCGCGCCGGTTCACCGGATCCATCGCAGGCCCTGTTAGCCATGGGACGAACAACAGAAGAGGCTCATTGCGCCGTGCGTTTTTCCCTGGGCATCCATACTACCGAAAAAGAAATAAACCGTACGCTGCAATTGTTTAAAGAAGTAATTACTGATGCAAAAACCATGGTGCGTTTTGTGCCATGCCGGTGAGGAAGAAGTAAGTGTTGAGTATTAAGTAGTAAGTATCAGGTAGCAGGTAAAAAGAAAAAAGGAATCAGAAAACAGTAAAGCGTTAAACGTATAAGCGTTTTTAAATTGATTCATTTATTTTGAGCATAAAAGTAAAGGAATAAATATGAATTATCCCATGCGTTCCGATTTGAAGGCCGGCAATAAATTTCCGGATTTTGAACTGCCGGATCATGCCGGAACCATGCAGAAATTATCTAAACTGCTGCGCGGCTTTCCCGGCATTTTGATTTTCAGCCGCGGTTATTTTTGTCCCAAGGATCGCCGGCAGGCGGCTAATTATGTGGCCTACCTGCAGCCGGAACTGCGCGTCAATTACTGCAAGATGATCACCGTGAGCGTGGATGATAAAATGCACACTGTGGAAACGCGCGACGCTTTAGGCGCCGACTGGCCGTTTTTGATGGATTCCGATCGCAAGCTGCTTTACCAGTTGGAAATGGTCGACAAAAGCGATCCCGTGCATGGAGATATTTACATTCCTTACATGTTTGTACTGGACCGGGACCGCACAATCTATAAAATTTACAACGGTTGGTGGTTTGCTGGCCGGCCTACGGTGGAAGAAATTCGCGTGGATTTTCGGGCTTTGCTCAGCCGGCGGCCGGATTGGGTGTATCAGGGTGATCATAAAAAATAAATTAACGCCGGGAATCCAGCGATTTGCCGTTTAGGATCGCTTGGATCTCCTGCGGCGAATAGACGCTTCCTTGACCGATGCCCGGACATATTTCTTTGGTTTGCCGCCAGCGGGCTTTGCTTCGCATATTTTCCGGCCAAAAGGGAAAGCTGCGGCATTGCGCCGGCCGCGTTTCGTAAATCAGGCATTGTCCCTCTTCCAAAAACAGGCAGTGGCCTTGCTCGCCGTCCTTTAAGATAAGCTGATCGTCCACCAGCCGCGTAAACCATTCTTTAAAATGCTCCGAATCCAATTTCAGAAAATCTGCTATGGCGTCGGCCTCCCTGTCTGTTAAAAAGACAAAACTGTCGGCCGTTTCACAACAATTGGAGCAATCCGCCAAGCATTCAAAGCGGATGGGCGATTCCGGGAGTTTCATTGTAACTGTCCTTGGGTTAGTAATTAGCTGTCAGCTTTCAGCTATTAGTTTTGCTACATGCACGCCTTCGGCGTTAGTAATTCCTTTTCCCTGTTTTCTGATTCTTGTTTAATGACTGATTTATGAACCACACCTGAGATCACAGAGAACACTGAGATTTACTTAATCTTTTACTTTCTATCCAGACGCCCATCCTGATACCTATTACCGATATCCTGTTTTCTGTCTTCTTACTCAAAAATCCAAAGTATTAAAAATAAACAGACACCCCAAAATGAAAGCGGTTAATTAATGACCAGCCGTTTCTTTTCTTTATTTCTTCCGTTCTGTTATCATGTATTGAATAGGCTTTTTTCGATTCATAGTAAAAATAATAAAAAACAAAACCGTATTCGGCGAGTAAACTCATGTTTTTTCGGAAAAACCATTCCACGCCGTACACCGTTGAAATTCCGGATTGCAGGCTAGTGGTATTGCGTTTTCTCGGGGGAGTGTAATGATAGTTATCCGCTACCTCTACTTTCCCGGTTTTGAATAAATCGATATTTGCAGAAAAGTAAGGGCCAAGCCCGGCATATAGTTTAATATCATCATCAGGATTAAAATAGTGCAGAAACTGGCTGTGAATCATCAGGTACAGATATTGTCGTTCATCATCGGTGGCAATCACCATGCTGTCGTTGTTAGTGACGTTTTTTGAGTAGTCTTCACCATAAGCATGGCCGGATACTGATATTCCAATCCGGAAGGCAGTCTGGTTAGAAAAATGATATTTAGCGGAAATTAAAGCGCCTTGAAAACTTCGGATAGTAAAATTATTGTCAATGGCAAATTGTAAAGATTTTTTTGGAAATTGAAAGGGCTTTGTTTTGCCGGAATCGCTTTTTTGTGCAAAAAGAAAAGTCGTCAACAAGAATACGAACAAAAAAATTCGTATTCGATTGGAAAAAGAAAAGGACATGGCTTCGCTCCTTAAAAAGTGTTGGACAAAATGAATATTAACCCTAAGATAAATATCAATTCAAGATACCTAATTTCCTGTTGCTGTTCAAGTGGAGATATATTTTTACACAAGATGGTATATTTTATTGCTGTTGCGCAGGAATGGGCGGGAACGTAATTTGTGGTGGTGTGTTGTAGAGACGATTTATGAATCGTCTTTACAAAAAAAAAGCCAATACTAATTTATATGAAAAGCGGAAATCAAACATGCTGCGCGTAATTTTACATGTGGATATGGACGCCTTTTTTGCGGCGGTGGAACAGCGGGATCATCCGGAGTATCGGGGGAAACCCGTAATTGTGGGCGCCGATCCCAAAGAGGGTAAAGGACGCGGCGTGGTTTCCACCTGTTCGTACGAAGCGCGCAAATTTGGCGTGCATTCGGCCATGCCCGTTTCGCAGGCCTATAAGCTGTGTCCGCGGGGTATTTACGTAACGCCCAACGGTAATCTGTATGCGCAGGTCAGCCGGAAGATATTTGATATTTTTTATGAATTCACCGATATGGTGGAACCGCTGTCCATTGACGAAGCGTTTTTGGATGTAACCGGCAGCGTTCGTCTGTTTGGCGGCGGAGCGGAGATCGCCCGTAAAATCAAAGCGCGCATTAAGGAAAAAGAAAACTTAAGCGCTTCGGTGGGCATGGCGCCTAATAAGTATCTGGCCAAAATTGCCTCCGATTTAGAAAAGCCCGATGGTCTGGTAGTGGTGGAGCCGGACCAGATACAGGAATTTCTCAATCCGCTGGATATCTCCCGCTTGTGGGGCGCGGGGCAGCGCACGCAGGAGCGCCTGCGGCAGATGGGCATCAGAACCATTGGTGATTTGGCGCGATTTCCAAAAGATGTGCTGGAAAAGAAGTTAGGCAAGATGGGCAGCCACTTTTACAATCTGGCGCACGGCATCGATGAACGCAAAGTAGAAACCGGAGAGTGTGTAAAATCGGTAAGCAATGAACATACGTTTCGTTTGGATATAACCGATGAAGCGATACTGCGCCAAACACTGCTGCGTCTCGCGGAAAAGGTGGGTTTTCGTCTACGGCAGAAACAGTTGCAGGGGCGGACGATACAGCTAAAACTGCGCTATTCTAATTTTTCCACCATCACGCGCAGCAAAACACTGCCGGAATATACAGAGCGCACGGAAACGATTTTTGAGACAGTTTGGCGGTTGTTCGAAAGTAATTATCAAAAAGGCCGGGCGGTGCGTCTTTTGGGAGTGGGCGTCAGTTCTTTTGGAGAATCCTCAGGGCGACAGCTTTCCTTATTTGAACAGGGACAAAAATCCACTGATGCGCTGGATAAATTAGAGGATTTACTGAAAGAGCGCTTCGGCAAGAAAATAGCGATGCGGGCGGAAACGCTCAGAAAAAAAATTAAGAATGACTAATTGAGTTCAATCTAAAAAGGTCTATCACTGTCATTTTCCCACCACGGAGCAAGGCGACGAGAAATCCATTGTTTTTATTGATGATATAAGATTTCTCGCTGCGTTCGAAATGACAAAAACCGGTTTTTAGAGCAGACTCATTATTATTTTTAGTTATTTTCGTACCAGTAAAAAGAATGCCGGCTGGTAGCGTATCTATACCAGCCGGCATTTTTACTATGCATATCCGCTATTTAAAAAATCATTTCCCGTTTGCTTCTATTCTCTTAAGTGTCTATATTTTTCATATAGTTAATCCCTCGTGAGTGCATGATTCATTCAATTAACTCGGAGTGCTTATGGCCAACCTTTGCACCGACGCCGGACACGGCGGCCCCGATAGCGGCGCCGTATGGAACAATATTAAAGAAAAAGACCTCAATCTTGCTTTTGTTTTTCTGCTAAACGAAGAACTCAAACAACGCGGACATAAAGTGTTTACCACGCGCAAAAGTGATCAGCACGCGCCCCCTCTGGGAACGCGCTGCCGTTTAATCAACGCCCATCACCGGCAAAAGGCGCCGCAATTCGACGCCATCATTTCCCTGCACTGCAATGTGGCCGCTGTGGCCGAAGCTTCTGCTCCCGGCGGCTATCGGGCGATTCCTTCGCGCAGAGGATTGTACGTTATTTACAGCGCCGAATCGGCCGATAGCGCCAAGCTAGCTAAAAGCATTGCCGAGCGCTGCGCTCAGGCCGGAATTCAGCTGAATCATCACGGGATGCTTTCCACCGTGGAATTGGGCCGCACGCTGGCCTGGATTCATAAAACCTTACCGCCGGCGGTACTCATCGAACTGGGTTTTATGACCAATCCCGAAGAGCTGGCCTTGCTGCAATCCGATGAATACCGGCGAACGCTCATTGCCGCCATCGCGGAGGGGATTGAGGGAGCGGTTAGTTAAGTAGTAAGTATTAAGTATTAAGTGTTAAGTAGTAAGGGGGATGTAGTAGGAAATAGAAATCAGGATATAGGTATCAAGTATAAGGACGGTAATCAGGAAATATCTAAAAAATAAATCTCTGTATTCTCTGTGAACTCGGCGGTTATTTGGAAATGTTGAATGTTGACTGTTGAATTGAAAAAGAAATCAGAAAAACAGGATAGAAATTACTAAAAGCTAACAGATAATGGCTGAGAGCTGACAGCTAACAGCCAAAAAAGGAGTCATCATGGATACACAACGAGGCGCCCCCAGCAAATGGTTGCTGCACAACTCCAAGGGTTTCCCTGATTTTTTATTTACCATTGTCACCTATTCGCTGATTCTGTTGGCGCTGGTTTCGCTGATCTGGATTGCGTTCGGTATTTTGTCCTTCGTCCATGCCGGAACGCCCGAGGCCGAAACGCTGGTTAAAGTAATGGACAGCATGAAAACCGGTCTGGTCTCTTTAGCCGGCGTCGTGTTCGGTTTAGCCGGCAGTTACACCGTGCGCCGCTTTAAATACGACGATCACTATGTGGAGAAGAAGGCGATTGAAAATCATCTGGAACAGACAGAAGCAGCGGAAGCCCAGGCCGACCTGCAGGTGGTACAAAGCGAGGAGGATATCTGATGGATGCTCTGATAAACTGGAAAACCGCTTTAGATGTGCTCATCATTCTCCTGCCGCTGTTAGTTGTTCTCTATTTAATTATCCGTTTTATCGTGCCCAAGAAGCCGGCTTTAGGCATCGGTTTGGCTATCGGCGGGGGACTCATCGGCGCCTTTTTGCTGCGCAGCCGTCTCAAAAACGCCTTTGATGTAGAAAAGAAGATCGCCGAACACAACGACATGATGGCCAAATTCAAGGCCAAACAAAAACAGCGCGCTCAGGCTGTTCTGGCTAATAAGCAGGTGATCGACGCCTTGGAAAAGCAACGCAAAAAGCTGGCTAAAAATGCTCAGAAACATGAAACGCAACTAAAACTGTTAGACGCCGAATTGAACGACCGCAAAGAACTAAACGAAAAAATCCTGTCCGAATCCGAAGAGTTTCTGCAATCGGTGGAAGGACGCAGCGCCGACCGGCAAAAGTTACTGCGCGAATACCAAAACGCCACTGCTACCCCCCAGCCGGAACCTGAAAATCGCGGCACTGCTGAACATCCGGACATCGAACTGGACGGTTACCGGTTGCTGGAGGGTTAACTATGCATAATACCATATTCCGCTTTGTATTGAAATTGATGCTGCCTTTGTTGTTAACTGTTGCCTCACTTCAGGCGCAGTCGCCGACAAAAGCGCAGTTAGCGGCGGCTTTGCAGGAATGCGAAAACGATCTTCAGGCCAGCCGGCAGCAAATTGAAAAATTACAGAAGGCGCTTAAAGCTACTGATGAATTAGCGGGCAAGTGGCGCAGTGTGAGCGATAGCCTGATTAATAATCTGCGCGCCCAGCTCAACAATCAGGATTCGGTGAACATACTATTAAAGATGAATAGCGATACGCTGCAAACCATGGTCAGTGATTACAGAAAAAAACTGAACGAAATCGATAAATTGTACATTTCCGAGCTGCGCAAGCAGAGCCGCCCCTGGTTTTTAACCATGAATGGTTTAAAAGGGCTGATTTACGGTGTATTGGTTGGCGCCGTAGTGGGTGGTTTGTTTACGGTGAATTTGTAGGTAGGGGACAGTTCTGCGCTATTCTTACTCTTACGTTCAGAAAAAGATTAAGAAAATGAGTAAAAATTTTATGATTAGTACCTTTACTCAGCAAAAATATATCACAAAACATGAAAAATGTTGATATTCCCTCACCCCATTAATTTCCCTCTCCCAAATTCAGGCTGTTGCAGAATGGCTTTAATTTGGGCTAAAGCCCTGCAATTTTGTTGATTCGTAGCATCCTCCGCGCTGAAGCACAGGGCTATTCATATTACATAACCGTATAATTTACCGATGAATAGCCCCGACTTTTAAGTCGGGGATAAAGATGGCTTGTCCCTCATTTTTAGGCACTTTAGTGCCAATATAATGAAACTGCAACACCCTCAAATTGGGAGAGGGGTCAGCCACAAAAGTGGCGGCTTTCGCCAGGGAGAAGGATAACTATCGAAAAATAAATAAATTAAAATGAAAAGTTAGCTGAGCTAAAGACATAGTCAAAAATTTTTTTAAAAATGTTTTTTATTCATGAGTTCACTCTAAAGAGGTCTCTCATTGTTATTTTTCCACTACGAAGTGGTTCCTTTCCCGTAGGGAGCACTCCGTGGCGGAAAACGGGACGGCCT
>CAZIBE010000084.1:0-16921 GCA_964536685.1 uncultured Calditrichaceae bacterium
AGACAAATGACAAAAGAAAAAAACTCAGTGTCCTCAGTGAGCTCGGGGAGCAATTTGCAAAAGGAAATCAGGAACTGTGAATTATGCCCAATTTATTGTTTCATCCTTTTCCAAAATCCTCTGATAATCGCCTCGTACTGTTCACTGACCTGCACATCGCCCTGCGCCTTAAACCAGTAATCGGGCAGCAAACTGTGGTAGGCCTCGTCGCTGAAGCGCTCGCCGATCAGCACCACCACGCCGTAATCCGAGGCCGTGCGGATGAGCCGGCCCACCGACTGGATCACTTTGTTCATACCCGGATAAATATAGGCGTACTCCATGCCCATCTCTTTTTTCTCTTCGTAGTAACGCCGCAACAGTTCACGTTCGTAACTGACCTGCGGCAAAGCCGGGCTGATTATGAATACACCCACGGCCATCTGTCCGATGTAGTCCACGCCCTCGGAAAATACGCCGCCCATCACCGCCATCAGTAAATGAGAGCCCACTCCGCTGCGCAAACGGTCTAAAATGTCATCGCGCGCGGCTTCGTTCATATTCGGCTTTTGCAGGATAACTTCGCCGGGCACATTCCCTAAAAACAGATAAACGTTCTGGATGTAATCGTAACTGGGGAAGAAAGCCAGATAGTTGCCCTTTTTCAGTTTTAGGGTTCGGCGGATGACCTCGGCAATTTTTGGATAGCTGTTCATTCGATCTTTATAGCGTGTGGAGATGTTGGGCACGATGACGATCTGCCTTTTCCGCGCCGAAAAGGGCGAATCCAGTTGCAGCTCGGCGCTGCGATATTCCGGAAAGCCCAGCACATCCCGGTAAAAATGGATGGGGTCCAGCGTGGCCGACATAGCGACCACCGAATGGAAAGCGTCGATACGCTGCCCTATGTAGTGCGAAGGATCGCAGCATTGAATTTTCAGGACGCCGCCGTTTTCGGCGCTGTAAAAAGGCACAAAAGCCCGGTCCTGAATGCGCGCTACCTGTACAAAACGGCGTAAATCGTAATACCACATTTCCAGCGGATCATCGATGATCAGCCAGCGTTTTTTCACCTTGTGGATTAAATATTTTATGAAAGCCGACTCGAACAGAGCGGCTGCTTCCTGCCATTGCTGTACGTTTAACTGCGTTTCGTAACAGGCCTGACCGCTAAAATGCACTTCGCCTTCCAAATGAAGCTGACGGAAAATTTCCGTTGTTTGCCGCAAAGCGCGGACAATCTCTTTAAACACCTTTTCTCTTTTGTTCTCATATTGAGCGATTAAACCCAGCGCTTTTTCGTAACTTAGTTTTGGCGACAGGTAGCCCATGCCACGCTCATAGAGGTTATGCGCTTCGTCAATAATCAAAATCCAATCCGAAAAATCTTTTTTCTGAAACAAACGGCGCAAATAAACGGCCGGATCAAACACGTAATTGTAATCGCCGATAACCACGTCGCAATAGGCCAGCAAATCCATTGAAACTTCAAAAGGACACAATTTCTGCCGCACCGCTTTTTCATAGATCAAATCCGGTGTGATGGCCGCATATTGCAGCAACTGCTCGCTCAGACCCGAGTCCGCTAACCGTTCGTGATAATCTTTTAAATAGGGGCAAAAAGCTTCATGGCAAAAGTAAACATCGTTGGCGCACATTTTTTGCGAAGCGCGTAAAAACAGCGCTTTTATGTTAATGCCCTGCGCTAACAGGGGCTGCAGGGTTTGGGCGACAATTTGCTGCTGCGTAGTTTTCGAAGTAACAAAAAATATTTTTTTACTGCTCACATAGGCGTACTGAATGGCCGGGAAGAGCGCGGCGGCGGTTTTGCCCGTACCGGTGGGAGCGGAAATCAACAGGTGTTCGCCTTTTTGCAGATGGCCGGACACGGTTTGCATCATCTCCTGCTGCTGCGGCCGTTTTTCCGGCAGCCGAAAATCAATCTGAGCCAGCGCCGCTTTGCGCCTCTCCTGTTCTTCCCGCTCACGCTCGATGGCCGCTATAATATCGTCAAAGCGCCGCCAGAGCAGGCCTTCCACCGCTGTTCGATTAAAGGGAATTTGAAACGTGCGGCGGGCGTCGTTTACCAAATTGACTAGTATTAAATACGTATTTACTTCCAAACCGCTCAACTCATCCTGCAACAGGTAGGCGTAAAACAAAAGCTGCTCGCTGAAATCCGGATAGCGGGCGATTTGCAAACGGCGGAATTCCGCAGCCGTAAGAATCACCGATTTAATTTCTTCGATTTCCATACGGTTTTTTAAACGGTACACGCCGTCGATGCGTCCCTGCACGATAAAGTGGTAGTTCCGGTAATCATAGCCCTGACTAACCGCATATTCGCTGTGGAACAGGCCGTATTGACGGTTTTTTTGCTGCTGCACTTTGCTCTGCGCTTTACGTCCCAACAGGCCGCGCTGCGGCAAAGGGAAATTCGATACCATTTGCTCGCGGTATGTGGGCCGCAGTAAATCGCGCACGCTTAAAGTGATATGGTGATCTTCAATTTTGATGGCCATGGCGCGTACTTAAAATAAACGTTAGATAATTGGCTGCATTCTAAAATCCACAAATTATACGAAACAACTTCAATTCTTTTCAATAAATACAATCCATGATGTTTCGCTCAATAAACAGATGGTATCGACGTGTTCATTATGAAAAAGTATTTGGACAACGTTAAAACGTTTTCTCTGAATTTCTATGTCCGTTAGCCCACGATTTTAATCGCAGGTTAACCACAAGTTAAAATGAATATGAAACCATTTCCAATGATTTCTATAATTAAATATCGAATTTTTTTGGCTCTCAGAGAAAAATTGAAATGTCATATTTGAGTTCACTCTAAAAAGGTCTCTCACTGTCATTTTCCCACCACGAAGTGGTTCCTTTCCCGTAGGGATCACTCCGTGGCGGAAAACGGGACGGCCTTTGCCGCGAGGGGCAGGGCGATGAGAAATCTATTGTTTTTTTGGATATAAGATTTCTCACTGCGTTCGAAATGACAAAAACTGGTTTTTAGAACAGACTCCTATTTAACAATCCGCTTACTATTGAAAATTTTATACGAAGCGTGCGTAATTACAAAGACGGATTATACTTCCTGTTTCAAAACGATATTCCCTCTTCAATTCGCCCGGCCGGTTTTATTGTTCGCCGGCCCGGTCGAAAAGCTTGCCGGAAGTGGAAACTCTCATAAAAGCATATCCTCTTAAATTACAGCATATTACACCCTTCATATATTTTTGGCACGGCAATTGATTCTAATCTAAGCGAACTTGAAACGAAACACCTTAACCAAACACAAGGAGATGTACCATGAAGAATTTAGTAGCTGTTTTAGGATTAGCGGCAATCTTACTTGCCGGCAACGCCTTCGCCCAGGATTCCCTGCAGGTTCAGAACAAATACCGCAAGGGTAACCGCTTTCAAACAAAATCTGCTGTAAAAACGCAGGCCAACGGTCAGCATGGAATTGGTTTTGTTGACGCCAATGGCGACGGTTACAACGATAACGCTCCGGACGCCGACGGCGACGGAATTCCCAACGGAATGGACCCGGATTACACCGGCGCCAAGATGCACAACGGTAACGGCCGCGGCGGTTTTGTAGACGCCGACGGCGACGGAATCAATGACAATGCCATGGACGCCGACGGCGACGGAATTCCCAACGGAATGGACCCGGACTATGTACGTCCGCAGGACGGTAGCGGGCAAAAGAACGGACAAGGCCGCGGCAATGGTCAGCAAATGCGCGGCGCCGGCAACGGTACCGGTTTAGGCACAGGCGACTGTGACGGTACCGGCCCCAAGGGTAACGGTAAACGCGGTAAAAAATAAACCTTCATAAACCCCCATAAATCCTCAAGCAGCCGGAAGGGAGACCTTCCGGTTTTTTTTATATGGACTAACGTCTCTGCTTTCATTAAAATTTGTGGAAATGCTATCGATTATGTTTTAGGTTATCCGTAGACAATAAAACGAAATGGTATGAAAAGAATAAAAAACACACGATTGCAGACACGACACCTTTTGCTTATTTTTCTTTCGATTGCGGTTTTGATGATTTCCAGCGCGATTATCGAACTGAACCAGAGCAAAAAAGAGTTGCAGCAACTAATGGCCAAACAGTCGCACTCTCTGTTGGAATCTTTATTGATCGCTTCTCAGAATATTTTAAAATCCAACGAACTGCTGAGTGATTCTTATCGGCGGCGTTTGCTGAACAATGCCACGCTGGTAAAAATACTGTATGAAAACGGCTCTATCAGCGATGGAATTTTGCAGACCATGGCTTCTGAAAACCACATTCTGCGCATCAACATTTTCAATAGAAGCGGAAAAAAGATTTTTACCAGCCATCAGCCCGAACATGAAGGCTTAACGGACACAGGCAGCCCGTTAGAATTGCTGGCGCCAATTTTTAACGGTGAATCGGATACGTTAATCCTTGGCCTGCGCCGGTCGCGTTTTATGGAAGGTTTTCGCTATGTGGTAGCGCTGGCGGCACGCAATCACAGCGCCATTGTTTTAAACATAGATGCCGCCAGTCTGATGCATTCCGGCGTTCAATCCGGATTTGGCAGTCTGCTCAGGAATGTCGTGGCCCAAAATCCGCATATTGTTTTTGCCTCCCTGCAGGATACTACCACGGTGCTTGCCGCTTCCGGCAATGTACGGCAAACAGAATCCATCAGTGAGTCCCCCTTTTTACAGCGTTCTTTTAAGGATTCTCTGTTCCTGACGCGTATCAGCCGCTTTGATTCGGTAAACGTGTTTGAGGCAGTGCATCCTTTTGCCTACAACGGAGTTAAAATCGGTCTGTTTCGCGTCGGCCTATCCCTGCAACCGATAGATGATATAAACAGCCGCATTTATCGCAGATTATTTTTTATCACGCTCCTCTTAGTGGTGCTGGGAAGCTTTATGATGATTTATATCTTCACCCGGCAGCGTTTTGAATTATTGCAGAAAGAATATGCCGTGGTCGAAACCTATTCCGGGAATATCATTCAAAACGTAAGCGACGCCATCATTGTTTCCAGCGCAAAAGAAGGCATCCGTATTTTTAATGAAGCGGCTGAAAAATTGTTTGCCCTTTCTTCTAAACAGTTATTGGGAAAATCTTTAAGCGATTTTTCCAAGCGCAGCGATTGCAGCAAATTTTTCATGGAAGATTCAAGCTTAAATCAGGTGGAATGTGTACTGCAGGGCATGCGACGCTATCTGCTTATTTCCAACAATAGATTTAAAGACAGCGATGGAACGGAGAATACCATCTTTGTGATTCGCGATCTGACCGGTCAAAGGCTCCTCGAAGAACAGCTTAAACGAAAAGAACGCTTGACCGCCATGGGCGAGCTGGCCGCCGGCGTGGCCCACGAAATACGCAATCCGCTGAATACCATTGCCACCATTGTCCAGCAATTGGACAAGGATTTTGAACCGCAGGAAAATAATCCCGAATACCATGAATTGGCGGGACTGGTTTACAGTGAGGTTAAGCGTATTAACCAAACGATCCAGGATTTTTTACGGTTTTCACGACCAGAGCCTATGCAACCGGCGGAATTTGCTGTGCAGGAGTTAATAGATAAAATCGTTATGCAGTACACGCCCATGGCCAAAGAGCGCCATATCGAAATCCGTTCGGAAATACAATGGCCTGGCACGGTCTTTTGGGACCGCGGTCAGATGGAACAGGTGCTTGGTAATTTGATCCGCAATGCTCTGGAGGCTGTCGGGGGTGATGGTTGGGTTGAAATTTCGATAAGCAAGAATTCCGCAGGACAAATTGAAATTATTGTAGCCGATAACGGCCCGGGCATGCCGGCAGAAACCAGGGAAAAAATATTCAATCTCTATTATACCACCAAAGCCAGCGGTACGGGTATTGGCCTCAGTATCGTCCAGCGTATCGTGGATGAGCACAACGGCGTAATCCGTGTGACCAGCAAACCCGGTATGGGGACACAATTCACTATTCAATTGTCTCCCCGCTGTTGCACTCCTAAGTGAGCCCTTAAATCGCCCGGCCGGTTTTATTGTTCGCCGGCCCGGTCGAAAAGCTTGCCGGAAGTGGAAACTCTCATAAAAGCATATCCTCTTAAATTACAGCATATTACACCCTTCATATATTTTTGGCACGGCAATTGATTCTAATCTAAGCGAACTTGAAACGAAACACCTTAACCAAACACAAGGAGATGTACCATGAAGAATTTAGTAGCTGTTTTAGGATTAGCGGCAATCTTACTTGCCGGCAACGCCTTCGCCCAGGATTCCCTGCAGGTTCAGAACAAATACCGCAAGGGTAACCGCTTTCAAACAAAATCTGCTGTAAAAACGCAGGCCAACGGTCAGCATGGAATTGGTTTTGTTGACGCCAATGGCGACGGTTACAACGATAACGCTCCGGACGCCGACGGCGACGGAATTCCCAACGGAATGGACCCGGATTACACCGGCGCCAAGATGCACAACGGTAACGGCCGCGGCGGTTTTGTAGACGCCGACGGCGACGGAATCAATGACAATGCCATGGACGCCGACGGCGACGGAATTCCCAACGGAATGGACCCGGACTATGTACGTCCGCAGGACGGTAGCGGGCAAAAGAACGGACAAGGCCGCGGCAATGGTCAGCAAATGCGCGGCGCCGGCAACGGTACCGGTTTAGGCACAGGCGACTGTGACGGTACCGGCCCCAAGGGTAACGGTAAACGCGGTAAAAAATAAACCTTCATAAACCCCATAAATCCTCCAAAGGCCGGGAAGGTTCTCTTCCCGGCCTTTTTTTGTTTTAACAATCATGAGTTTACTCTAAAATAAATGCGCGGTTTCTTAATATATTTCAACTTATTAAACACCCGCGATTTAAATCATAGACTAAGATGTCTAAAAAATATAGAAAAAAGCACATCCGTCCTAAATAATGTTTTTTAATTGCCACTATCTTTAGATAGCAGTCGGTAAATGTCACAGAAGTGTTAAGACTTTAGCCTAACACAGCAACGGGAGTTACTATTTTAGGGCTAAAGCCCGTTATTGTTTGGATTTCATCACCCACTATCTAAAGATAGCGGCTATTCATAAAAAAATAAAAATCATACTTAGGCATAAGGGTTGTTTTTTAAAATGCCTGATTTGTGTTGCTATCTTCTACAGAAACAACATGAATTAATCCGTTTATATTTATTTAGGACAGCTGTAAGAAAAAAGGTCTTAACGTTTTTCAAACTCCTTTTTAGGGTAAACACAATTTTAAAAACAGAATAATGAATTTTGTCTAAATCATGGTTAGCAAACCTATGTATTCGACCTTATGGTCTAAACAGGAACCATTCGGTCGAGTTTATCTGTTTGAAAGAATGCAGACACGGGACGAAAACAAGACAACTTATTAAAAAACAACAAAACAATTTTATGGCACGGCTTTTGTTTCTGGAAAAGAAAATCTTAATACGTTACCAACAGGAGGAGTTACATCATGAAGGAATTAGCACGTCGCGCACTACTGCCCGTTTTGGGTTTATTTATTTTTTTGGCATTTGTCGGTTGCGGTTCAGTGGCCAATACCGGTCAATCTGACGATAACATGATCACCAGTGGGATCAGCGCTGAGACAATCATGAATCTGCCGTCCGATTCTGTGAGCCAGGCAGAGATCGATGGGCTTTTATTTATGCGGGAAGAAGAGAAACTGGCCCGCGATGTTTACATCGTTTTGTACCAGGCGTGGGGACAGCGTGTATTCAACAATATCTCACGCAGCGAACAGATGCACACCGATGCCATAAAAACGCTGATTGAAAAGTATGATCTGAATGATCCCGTTAGTACCGATTCGCTGGGCGTATTCAGAAATGAAGCGTTGCAATCGTTGTTTACGACATTAACCGCTCAGGGGAAAACGTCTCTCATAGAAGCGCTTAAAACAGGCGCTCTGATTGAAGAAATCGATATTCTCGATTTGCAGCGGGAGCTGGATGAAAACGTAGACAACGAGGATATTACGTTTGTCTACGATAACCTGATGCGCGGCTCGCGCAATCACCTGCGCGCCTTTGTCCGCAACCTGCAAAGGCAAGGCGTAAATTACGAACCGCAAAAGCTGAGCCCGGAGATATACCAGTCCATCATCGATAGCGGCTGGGAACGTGGCAGACGATAAATTAGAAATGCGCTAAAAAGAAAAAGCCGGTGTTTTGCCGGCTTTTAAATTTTCGACCAAAATGGCTATTCGCTCGACCGGACGGTCGAGTTCGGTGGGATGATGTGTAGGGAAAATATGCGAAAAGCCCGTAGTTTGGGATTCTCGGGAAACATAAATAACTGGCACTCTCTTTGCATTAAGCATAGAAGAACACGGATGATAAGGAGTAAAAAATGGTAAAATTAACAGTGATTTTAATAATGGCTTTGCTATTGGTACAGTCGGCCCAGGCGCAGCTTAGCGCCAATATAGAGATGTCTTCCTATGCGGACGACAATTTGTTTCGCTCCCCGGAACCGGTAAGTGATGTTTTGAGTAATGTTGGTTTAACACTCGCATACCGTCCGCAGGATTCCGGTATGAAATTTTATTACGACGGCAGCTTTTTTATGTACAACGATTTTAGTGAGCGGAACTTTTCGTTGCAGGCTCTTGGTCTTAATTCCTTTTCTGCATTTGGCAGCAACGATCAACACGGCTTTTACTGGGGGACCGATCTGACCATGCGTTTTAACGGGCTGGAATATAAATATTACGATTACACACAGCTTTACGCCTACGCCAATCTGAATTTCGATTTAAATTTTATGTTTTTGAAAAGCGGCTATAATTTTCGTTACCGCAGCTATTCCAATCTGCCTGATTTGTCCAATTACCGCCATTACGCTTTTGTGCAGCTGAATAAATCCTTTGCCACGCGCACCACACTAATTTTAGAAGCGGATTTGGGACACAAATCATTTGCCGGAATCGATTTGTACACCCCCGGCTCCGACGGGGGACGCGGCCGCGGAGGTATGTGGTCGTCATCGGTCGCTACCGTAACTTCTACAATTCCCAGCATGACACAGGCTGTATTGCTGGCGCGCATCACACAATCGCTCCATACCAAGGTGGGCCTGTTTGTTCAGTACCGGAAACAAATCAGTTTGACCTCTCAAGCAGACTATCAGAACACAGACGGTTATTTTCAGGATGAAGAGCTGTTTGACGACCCTTTCAGCTACGAAAGCGACGCGTTGAGTACACAGTTGACCTGGGTGCTTCCGTGGACGATGAAGTTAAAAATCGGCGGCGGCAGCATTAATAAAACATATATCAGCGAACAGGCCTACACATCCGCTGAGGACACCGTGGGTTTAGGAGGCATCCGCAGCGACAAAGGAAACAACTTTTTTGTATCGTTGAACAAAACCTTTTATCTTAAGAAAAACTGGCTCGATGCGCTGAGCGTAGATGTACATTACAAATATATACGCAATGAGTCTAACAGTTACTGGTACGATTACAAGAACGCTATGCTGGGCGCTGGAATAGCCTGGAAATTTTAAAAGCGGAAACAATACAATGAACCATTTTCGTATTTTATTAATTGATGATGAACCGGCGCAGATAATCTCCCTGAAATCTTTTTTAAAAAGAAGGGACTACACGGTGCTGACGGCCAATTCCGGCACGGAAGGGCTGCAAATTGTCAAAGAGGGTAATATTGATCTGATTTTTACCGATTTCCGCATGCCCGATATGACCGGTCTGGAAGTGGTAAAAGCAGTTAAGGCTTTTAATCCGGAAATACCGGTGGTGGTGATCACGGCCTTCAGCCAGACGGAAGACGCCGTGCAGGTAATGAAAGAGGGAGCCTATGACTATCTCTCCAAACCGGTAGATTTAGATGAGCTGGAACTGCTGGTTAAAAAAGCCCGCGAGCACAATTTTCTGATTTCGGAAAATAAATTACTCAAAGAGCAACTGCAGGAAAAATACAAATTTGATTCAATCATTTCCCAGAGCGGCGAAATGGAAGAAGTACTTAATACCGCCGCCCGGGTGGCGCCCAGCAAGGCCACCGTGCTGATCCGCGGCGAAAGCGGGACCGGCAAGGAACTGATTGCCAAGGCGATTCATTTTGCCAGCGACCGCAAAGACAAACCTATGATTACGGTGAATTGTGCCGCTCTTACGGAAAGTTTATTAGAAAGCGAACTGTTCGGCCACGAAAAGGGCAGTTTCACGGGCGCCATCAATCAGCGCATCGGACGTTTTGAACAAGCCGGCGGCGGAACGCTGTTCATAGACGAAGTGGGCGACATACCGCTGCAAACACAGGTGAAATTGCTGCGGGCGCTGCAGTTCGGCCAATTTGAACGCGTAGGCGGCACGCAAACCATCCAAACAGATGTACGTGTGATTACGGCAACCAACCGCAATCTGGAAGCGCTGATTGAAAAAGGCTTGTTTCGCGAAGATCTCTTCTATCGCATCAATGTAGTTACCATTCACATTCCCCCGCTGAGGGAGCGTAAAACGGATATCCCCGTCTTGATTCGCCATTTTCTGGAAAAGTTTGCCAAGGCTAACAACAAGCCGATAAAAGGCATTAGCAAAGAAGCGCAGGATTATTTGATGCGCTATCATTTTCCGGGCAATATACGCGAACTGGAAAACCTGATCGAACGCGCCGTGGTTTTGGCCCGTGACGATATTATCACCACATCCGACTTACCGCCGGGATTAAGCACCACAACGGAACAGGGTATCCTTGATCCGCATACTTTTTCCGATTCCTATCCGGAAAAAGTTGCCGCCTTCGAAAAAGCAATGATTGAAGAGGCGCTGGGATTAAAGAATGGCAATCAAAGCCAGGCGGCCAAATTACTGGGCATTTCCGAACGGCATCTGCGCTCGCGGATGCAAAAATTGGATATCGTGAATACCAAAAAAGTATGAGGGGAGTAGAAACAATGAAACGGATTATATTCATTTTAATGGCCTTTTTTGTGGGAAGTCTGTGGTTTAGCCAGGCGCTATATGCACAGGATTCCACCCAAAGCAAACATAACAAAATGCGGCAGCGCAACCGGCTACAATTTGTGGATAAAAACGGTGACGGTTACAATGATTTGTTGCCCGATCATGACGGCGACGGCATTCCCAACAGCCTGGACCCCGACTGGCAAAAGATGCACAAAAAAGGCGGTCACAAAAAAAGAGCGCGTTTTATCGATTTAGATGGCGACGGCATTAACGATCTGCTTTTTTCCGGTGAGGGAAAGAATAAACAATCCCCGGCCATGGGCGGCCGGCAACCCGCGGCAGCAATGGGCGATCAGGGCAAGCATAAGCAAAAAGGCCGTCACGGCCAGGGTAAAGGCCGCAAATAAAAGGATTTGATTTTAGACAGCATCCGGCGTCAGAATCCGCTTGTGGATACTATATAGAGAACCATAACGATTAATCATATTAATACGGGAGAGATTCAAAAGATGGCAGCTTATAGAAAAAACCGCTTTAGCTGGCGGGCATTTGTTAGTTTATATGTTACCTGGTCTTCTTTGCTTTTACTTGTATCGGGAATTATTTTATATATCGCTCCGGCAGGACGCATTGCCAAATGGACGCACATCGGAATTCTGGGGCTGGAAAAGGATCAATGGCAGGCGCTGCATACGATTTTTTCATTCTTATTCATCATCGCCGGTGCCTTTCATCTGTATTACAACTGGAAACCCTTCATTTCTTATTTAAAGGATAAATTCAGAGAGGGGCTAACCCTGCGCAAAGAACTGTACTCTTCCACCGTTCTGGCGCTGGCCATCTTTAGCCTGACCCTGTGGAACGTTCCGCCGTTTAGCTCGGTGATGGATTTAGGTGAATATTTTACCGAGTCGTGGGAATCGCCGCAAAATGAGCCGCCGGTGCCGCATGCCGAGGCAATGACCATAACTAAACTGGCCAAAACAATCCAGCAACCGGTGGATGGCTTACTTGACCGGTTGCAGCAACAGGACATTGAAGCTAACGCAGAAATGATCGTGAAGGATATAGCCGAAAAAAACCATCTGACTCCGGCGCAGTTGTATGAAAAAATGCAAATTCAAAAGCCAGGCGCAACGCAATCCGCTACCAGCATGGCCGGTCGCGGATACGGCCGGAAAAAACTGGCCGAAATCTGCACCGATTTGAATATTCCGCTTCCCGAAGCGCTCACCCGTTTAAAGAACAAAGGCATCGAAGCTGACGGCCAAATAATTCTCAAAGATTTATCAGCTAAATACGATATGATGCCGGTTGATTTGGTGAATATCATTCAGGGACAAGAAGAGAGCAACACTCATTAAAGCGCATACCCCAACGCGTGTTCATAGAGGGACGGCTCCATCACCGGAAACCGTCCCTTTTTATTTTTTTATGTTATCAAACAATTAAAAATTTTTGTTCACTTATATATGGTTTCTTTGTATATTTGGCTCTCTATTGAATGTTCATTTTAAAGTAGGAGATACAGCAATGGAACAAGGTCGCATTTACAATTTTAACGCCGGGCCGGCAGCGCTGCCCCTGTCCGTCCTGGAAGAAATTCAAAAAGATTTACTGAACTACAAAGACGAGGGCATCTCGGTAATGGAGATGAGCCACCGTTCCAAAACTTTTGACGGAATCATCAAAGACGCCGAACGTTTGATGAAAGAAGTCATGGGCATCCCGGACGGGTACAAGGTGCTTTTCTTTCAGGGCGGCGCCACGCTGCAGTTTGCCGCCGTACCGCTGAATCTGCTGCCGGATGATCAGTTTGCCGATTACGTGAACACCGGCGCCTGGTCTAAAAAAGCCATTGCCGAGGCCAAAAAGCTGGGTAAGCAGGTTAACGTCATTGCCAGCTCCGAAGACGAAAATTTCTCCTACATTCCCCATAATTATACTGCAACGCCCGGCGCCGCTTATCTGCATATCACTTCCAACAACACCATTGCCGGCACGCAATTCCAGACCTTTCCCGACACCGGCGATGTGCCGTTGATTTGCGATATGTCTTCGGACATCAACTGCCGTAAGATTGACGTCAGCAAATTTGCCCTGATTTACGCCGGCGCGCAGAAAAACATGGGACCGTCTGGCGTTACTATCGTCATCATTCGCGAAGATTTGCTGGAAAAAAGCCCGGACAACATTCCCACTATGACCAGTTACAAAATCATCGGCGGCAAGGATTCTCTGTATAACACACCGCCGACTTTTGCCGTTTATGTAGTCAAACTGGTATTGGAATGGATGATTAAACAGGGCGGATTGGATGAAATTGAAAAGGTTAACCGTAAAAAAGCCGGCTTGCTCTATGACGCTATGGACGGTTCCGATTTTTACCGCGGCGCCGTGCGCCCGGACAGCCGTTCCATGATGAACGTAACGTTCCGTCTGCCTTCCGAAGAGTTAGAAGCAAAGTTTGTAACCGAAGCGCAGGAAAGCGGCATGATTGGTTTGAAAGGCCACCGCTCGGTGGGCGGTATCCGCGCTTCCATTTACAACGCCGTGCCTTTGGCCGCGGTGGAAACGTTAGTTGATTTTATGGAAAAATTCGAAAAGGCCAACGCTTAATAACCACAAAGCGGCAGTCTTTCCCGGCTGCCGCTTTTTTCTGTCTCTGATATCTTTCTTCTGTGCAAATTCTTATGGTAATTCAAAATTCTTTTTGGCCAACTCCGCAATCTTTTGCCCGATGCTAATGGAAGCCGTGGCCGCCGGGGAGGGAGCGTTAAGTACATGAATCATACTTTTTGCTTCTACAATGCGAAAATCATCGCTTAGCGCGCCATTCTTCTCCAGCGCCTGAGCGCGCACGCCCGCGCCGCCCGGAGTAACATCATTTAAGGTGATTTCGGGGATGATGCGCTGCAGCGCTTTAACGAAGGCTGTTTTGGAGTAGGAACGGTAAAACTCGCCCAGGCCCATGCGCAGATATTTTTTGCCTAATTTTAAAAATCCCGGATAAGTAAAAATCTCAAAACTGTCCTTAAGCGAAACACTGGATTTACGGTAACCTTCGCGCTTGAAGGCCAGCACGGCATTGGGCCCCGCCTCCACCCCGCCGTGAATCATGCGCGTAAAATGAACGCCCAAAAAGGGAAAAGCCGGATCGGGTACCGGATAAATCAAATTGTTAACCAAATGATATTTTTCAGGAACCAAATCGTAATATTCGCCGCGGAAAGGAATGATCTTCAACCCTGGTTCAATACCGCATTTGCGCGCTACACGATCGGAATACAATCCCGCGCAATTGATCAGCGCTTTAGCAGCCAGCGGCTCACCATTGGTTTCCAACACCAACTGCCCATCGGCTTTTTTTAAAGATCGGAAACACCTGTTTAAAAAGATATCATGCCCGGCTGACTGAATGACCTCAGCATACGCCTGAGAGACGTCGTTATAATCCACAATGCCGGTTTCCGGTACAAACAAGCCGGCGATGCCGGCAACGTGCGGCTCATATTCACCAAGCTCTTCGCCGCGCAGGCGTTTGAGCCCAATCAGGCCGTTGGCCCGTCCGCGCCGTTCCAATTCTTCCAAATTGGGCAGCTCATCTTCGCGTGTGGCTACGACCAATTTTCCGCAGCGATCATGTGCGATATTGTGCTCTTCACAAAAACGGTAGAGGGCCTCGCGGCCTTCAACACAATTCTGCGCTTTTAACGAACCAGGTTTGTAATACAGGCCGGAGTGGATAACGCCGCTGTTGTTACCGGTCTGATGCCAGCCAAGTTGCGCCTCGGCTTCGATCAGGGCAATCTTAATCCCTTTTTCCCGGCTTAAGGCCATGGCAGTAGCCAAACCGACGATTCCGCCGCCAATGATAATCACATCATATTTTTGCATGAGAGTATCCTGCTGGAGTACCAGCGATAAATTAGTTTTTAGTCAGTAACAGGCGTACTTTTTCCACTTCCCATTCTTCAATTACGTCGTCGTCGGGATAGCGCAGGAAGACCATATCTTTGAAAATGTCCACCTTATCTACGATGGCTTTCCCGCGGTCGGTTTGCAGCCTTGTGCCCAGCGCCGGAAATTTTTCCATTGCTTCGACATAAAAGGATTCCTCGAACAATAAGCAGCATTTTAAGCGTCCGCAAACACCGGTAAGTTTGCATGTATTGAGCGGTAAATGTTGATCTTTAGCATATTGCGTGGACACCGGCTCAAAATTGCGATGAAAGGTCATGCAGCACAGCGGCTTGCCGCAAACACCCAGTCCGCCCAAGCGGCGCGCTTCGTCGCGTACGCCGATTTGCCGCAATTCGATGCGTGTGCGGTACTTGGCGGCCAAATCTTTTACTAACTGCCGGAAATCAACGCGTTGTTCGCTGGTAAAGTAAAAAGTAAGCTTATTTTTATCGTACTGATATTCCACATCAACTAATTTCATCTTTAAACTGTGCTTTTTTATTTTCTCACGCGCTACTAAAAATGCCTGTACTTCCTGTTCACGATTTTCCTTAAGCCTTTGCAAATCTTCATCCACTGCGCGCCGGATGATACTTTTGGGTTCGCCCTTAATGCGCGATAGCGCTACCAGGCGGCCAACTTTATTCACCTGTCCCAAATCAATCCCTTTATCGGCCTCTACGATAACATAGTCGCCGGGCCTTACTTTAATTTCTTTGGGATTAAAATAGGGGACGCGTTTATTCCCTTTAAAAGATATTTCCAGTATCTCTGGGGTCATACAGTCTCCTTTGCTGACGTTTTAGCCGACAGAATTTCATGGATTTCAAATGCTAATCTTGTCAGAGTGAGCGACGGATGGGCGTTCATGCTGATATGTTTGGCGGCCTGTTCCGCCAATTCAATCAGTTGGCCCAAATCGGCGCCGGCAAAGTAATTGGCGAATTTAATAATCGTCTGCTGATCGTCGATATTGATAAATTCGCTGCCGGACTGCAGGATAGAATATTGTAGCGCGTCATGCATCCACAGGATCATCAAATTGAGTAATTCGATGATGTAGTTTTTATCCCGCTTTTGCGTGATGGTATCGATCAGTTCCGCGGCCAGCAGCATATCGTCGGCTGCCGCCGCTTTGATGAAGTGGTACACTGTTTTGCGCTTTTGCTGATAATCGCTGTGCAGCATGGCAAAAATTTTTTTCAGATTAAATTGCGCGATACGTGAAAGGGAATCCAAATCCTCTGCCTCCGGCTCGTAGCGCTTAACGATTTCGGCGATTTGTTCTGTCGAATAATCGGGAAAATGCACCGGCTGACAGCGGGAGCGGATGGTATCCAGCAAATTGTGGTATTCATCGGTGATTAAAATAATAAATAGATTTTCAGGCGGTTCTTCCAACAGTTTTAAAAACGAATTCGCGGCCTCGCGTGAAAAATATTCTGCGCCGGAAATGATGAACACACGGTTGGCAGCCTCAAAGGACGCGTATTTGGCCTCGTTTTTAAGCTCGCGGATGGCGTCGATGGGAATGTTTTTATGGCCGGGAATTTCAATGGCGGCATAGGGATTTTTTGCTTTTAATTTAATGATTTCCGGAAGGTCTTTGGATTTAAGCTGGCTGGAAACCGGAAACATAAATTTTACATCGGGATGACTTAGCTTAGCGATTTTAACGCAGGAAGGACAGACGCCGCACGGCCGGTTTTGTTCATCCTGACAGTTTAAGGCTTTAGCCAGTTCCAAAGCAAAGGACTCTTTTCCGCGCCCCTGCTGACCGTAAAAAATATATGCGTGCGCCAGCCTCTGGTTTTGGATGCTCTGGATAAAAAAATCCTTTATCCGCGGCTGTGCAATCGTCTGTGAGAAATATTCCATCTATATTGTATGCACTATTCTTCTATATATGAGTATAATTAAATATAATTAAAAAACAGTTAGGAATAAAGCAGAAAAATGCTTTTACAGTGAATTCATCTTTACTATCCGGGCAAATATTGTCAT
>CAZIBE010000085.1:0-16672 GCA_964536685.1 uncultured Calditrichaceae bacterium
TTATCGTAATTGAAGCAATAAAAAATTGATTTTACAGCTTAGGCGTATTTGATTTTAAAATAAAGACGTACAAGGAACTCCATGATGCAAACAAAGTTAACGTTACGTATGGATAAAGATATTATTGTCAGAGCCAGAAAATTATCCCGCCAGAAGGGTAAATCTTTATCGAAGATGGTAGCAAATTATTTTGAGGCGATTACCACTCATCAAGACTTCGATGAAGACGCTTTAACGCCCAGAACAAAAAAATTATTTGGCTCGTTGAGCAAAACAATGGTTTCAATAGATGATTACCGCAAGTATTAAAAAAAAATACCTTTGAAAGCCCTGTTTGACACGAATATTATTCTTGATGTCATGCTGGCGAGAGGATCTTATGCCCGTCCGGCGGCCTTGCTTCTTTCTGAAGTTGAGCGCGGCCGGATTGAAGGCTACCTCAGCGCGATTACAATTACGACCATTTTTTATCTTGCTTCAAAGACGGTAAATAAAAAGATCGCTAAAGAACAAATACAAAATTTATTGGCGATTTTTAAAATATCTCCAATCAACCAAAAAGTACTTAATTCAGCTCTTGAAATGAATTTTACAGATTATGAAGACGCCGTACTAAATGCTGCCGCAATTGAAAGTGATGTGGAATTTATCGTAACCAGAAACGCAAAAGATCTTCAGAAATCCCACTTAACTATAGTTGACGCAGACGATTTGCTTTATATCCTGAAATCCAAAGAAAAACCGTAGATTTTGGATTCGTCAGAATTTTATTGTACTTGTTCTTGTCTGAAATATCCTAAAATACCAACCCCACCAGCAAATACAACAAAGCGCTCACGCCGGCAGCCAGCAAAGCGTAAGGCAGCTGCGTTTTGACATGATCGATATGATCGCTGGCTGAAGCCATGGAGGCAATGATGGTGGTGTCCGATATTGGTGAACAGTGATCACCGAACACGCCTCCTCCTAAAACCGCGCCAACCGTCAGCGGAATAGAAACATCCATGGCCTGGGCCATGGGGATGCCCACAGCAATCATGATGGCAAACGTACCCCAGGACGTGCCCGTGGAAAAGGCGATAAAACTGCTGATTAAAAAGAGAATTACCGGCACAAAATGCGGACTCAGCCACTGACGCGACAGCTCGGCGGCGTAAAGCCCCGTGCCCAGTTCCCGGCTTACCCGACCTATGGCAAAGGCCATCATCATTAACAGCGCCAGCGGAATTAATCCGCCGATGCCCTTAAAAGTTAAATCCATCAATTCGCGCAGCTTAAATATTTTTTGTGCGCGATACAGAATAGCCGAAACGGTAAGCGCCGTGAGCACCGCCCACAACACGGCGCTGGAGCCGGAGCCCTGCCCGAGCGCTTTAAACACTGCTTTCCACAAGGGCAATTGGCCGATATTCTCCACCTGCTGCCAGCCGGAGTAAACCAGGCCAATGGGCATCATAACAACCATAGTGGCGATGGGAATCAGCATATTGCGCGCCAACGGTCTCACATTCTCTTTGCGCTCCAGAGCAATGACTTCGGTGGAAATCATCGGCGTGGCGCCGTCAGCCAGCACTTTGCCCTGCTCCTTAGCGCGTTTTTCGGCAGCCTTCATGGGACCGATATCTTTTTGCAGCGTAACCACTAACACGACCATAATCATAGCCAGAATGGGATAAAAATTCAGCGGATAGGCTTTAATCATAATATGCAGGGGATCGCTTAGGCCCTGTGCCAAAAGCAAGCCCATTATGTAAGCGCCCCAGGCGTTCAGAGGAATTAAAATGCAGGTCGGGGCGGAAATGGAATCGGCGATGTAGGCTAATTTTTCTCGGGGAATTTTCAGTTTATCAAAAATCGGGCGAAAGGTCGTGCCCACGGTAAGGGCGTTGATGGACGATTCTACAAAGATGGAGGCGCCGGTCAGCCAGGCTAAAATTTGCACGGTGCGACGGCTATTCCCCTGACGTTTTTCAAGAAAGGCGTACACACGTTTTACAAATCCGTCTACGCCGCCGGAGCGTTGGATAAAGGCGATCAGCGCGCCCACCAGCGAGCTGAACATGATCGTGCGCGTGTTACCCGGCTCTTTGAACACATCCACTAAGGCCTGAATAGTAGCCAAAGTACCGTAAAAAACATTCCACTGATTTAAAATCACCCAGCCAATCCAGATACCAAACAAGAGAGAGATAAATACCTGCCGCGTTTTAATGGCCAGAATAATAGCCAACAGCGGCGGCAACAGCGACCAGAAACCGTAATGTTCCATGTAATGCTCCGGTAAAAGAATAGAAGATTCGTAAATGCTTCTTTATAATACGCCTTTATCAAATTTAATTCAATAGAATTAGCGTACGGGATGAACACATTTATCGAATTACCCTATGTTTTGGCAGATCCTAAAATATCCTTGAGTGCAGTTTCCACAATAAGCAAGGCCTTGGGCTTATAGAAGGTCATTCTCTTTTTCTTCAATTTCTTAGAAAGCGAAAAATCGTTATTTATTTTAGTTAAGCGCGCTAAATAGTCGTTTACTTCTTTAGCCAAAAAAGTTGTTTCATCATCTACAAAATTTTCTATGTTCTTAGTGTATTTTGGCGCTTCAATAAAAATATTGGGCAGTTCAAAAAAGACCGACTCAAAATATGACGTTGAGTACACCGTTGAATGAATCGCGGCCACCTTCATGATTTCCATGGAATTCACCGTTTTATCCAGGATCAATTCAACATTCTTAAGCGGTTTAAACGAATCATAAAACTTCTGCGCGTTTTTTTCGCCGGGATGAATTTTATAGAATATCATATACTCATCGTCTAATTTCTCGCTCAATTGCAAAATGAAAGTCCTTAATTTATCGCACACCGTCCATTGCGACGTTACATAAATAATTTTAAAACGACGGGCCAACTCCCTAAGCCTCTCAGGCAGTTTTAACGGCCGCTTTTTAACCGCTTCGATATAGGGGAAGCCCACAGGAAGTACATGATTGCTTTCCCATGCAACGCTGTGCCGTTTAATTAATCCGCTGAAATATTCGCCGAAGGTAAACAGATAATCGGCGAACAGGCGTCGGTCGGCAACCTGAGCATAGATATAAGCCATGTGGGATGCGTTAATCAATCCGTGCTGTAATTCCACCGTGGGAATACGGAGCGCTTTAGCGGCATATATCAAAGCCATTTGTTTGTAATCATAGCCGTCGATTAAAAGAACAATTTGCGGCCGCACTTTTTCTAAAAATCGTTTAAATAGTTTTATGAATAAAAACGTTTTATTCAGGCGGTCGTTTATAAAACGGGCGTCAAAGAAAAGTCCGAAGTGTTCATACAAGACCTTCAGATGTGTATCGTCGGAAATCCATTTCTTCTTTTTTATCTTTGCTTTCAAGAAGATTTGAAAAATATCCCAGTCGGGAAAATACACATCATCCTTCTCAATTCCTGCATGATGTCCGAAATCAAGCGCCGGATATTCGACCAGCAGTTGCTCTTCACGGCCGAACGCATTCATAATCGGACCGATGTACATATTTTCAAAACGGCCGTTTTCGGTTTGGCGCCGTGTGGAAGCGTAATCGACAAATAAATATTTTACGGAACGCAGCGGCCTGGATTTCATTTTCCATTTAATTCCCCGGATAAATTGCCTTAAAATCTCGCCGGCACCGGAACCGCGCCGGTCATTTACGCCGACGGCCTTTCCTTTTCGACCGGCCAATTCAAAATAAATGGCCATTTTGACCAGCGGATAGTACCACAAGCCATCGACGGTAAATTTATTCAAATCAAAAGTTGATTCGAACTGATGAAATTTTTCTGCAATATTCATGAACAAAATCAGTTTTCTATTTTTTGAACAATTTAAAAAAATCAAGACCTTCTTTAATGGTAAATAAACGCGTTACATGCAGATACAGTAAGTACACAGCAATCAGCGCCATTTTAAACAGGATTAAAAGAACATAGAAATCGGCAAGCAACGGTTGAATCAGAAAAAAGGCGATGAGCGTGGCAACCAGCGGCGCCGTGGAGCCGAGTATTTTTTTGTATTCATAAGGGATATAATAAAATTTTTGCGATACGATGTGCACAATGACAAACAGGCAAACAGACGAAATAAAGCGCGCCCAGGCCGCGCCCATCATGCCCATCCCCGGAATTAGTAAAAAGTTAAAAATAATATTAATGCCGGCGGCGGTAAAAGTGATCAGCGCCAGATATTTTACTGCCCTCTTTACATAGAATATTTTGGCAGACGCCATAAAGTAGAAACCGTAAATCACAAAATTGAACACGTAAATAGGAATTATGTTAATCGCCCCAAAGTATTTTTTGGTTGTGAACAGGTAAACCATATCGGCGCCGAACAAAGTAATCGACAAAGCGATAATGTACAGGGCTATCACATAATAGGTTGACAAGCGCGAAAATATCTGTTTGGCTTCCGCCCCTTTTTCCTGGGCTGTTTTCATAAAGAACGGCGACCAGGACAGATTAAAGGAAAAGACAATCAGTTGCATAATTGAGCCGAATTGGAATCCCACTGTATAAATACCGGTAGCCGCCAGCCCTTTAATATTGGTTAGAATAACGCGGTCGATGATGTTCATAATGGAACCGGACAGCGAATGCGGCAGCACGCCCATGGCATATTTTAGGGCTTGCTTTAGTTTGGGGCTGGTTAAACTGAAGGCCAGGTCTTTTTTAAGAAGATATAGCACGATGAGAAAAAACAAGCCCCAAACGGCAAACTGGGCGAAAACCTTTCCGTAGGCGCCGTAACGCAAGATAGCCACGGCATAAATCGTAGCAATAACGGTTAACAGAAAACGGCCGAAGCTAATCAGGCCAAACTGCAGCGATTGCTGACGCACGCGAAACAAGGTCAGTTTTAGACTAAAAACCACACCGAAAAAGGCCGTCCAGATGGCCAGCAAGACAAAGGGGCTAAAATCGAGTTCCGGAATAATAGCCTTAAACAGTCCCTTCCCGGTATAACTTAACAGTACATTCAGAAAAAGGCCGCCGAAAAACAACAGATAAAAAGTGCTTCCGAAGAAACGCTTTTGCTCTATGGACTTGTCTTTAAAATCAAAAAAGAAGCGTCCCCAGACGGCATTCATCCCGAAAATATACAGAACGGACAGAAAATTAACAATGGCCAGCACATTGGACACAATGCCGTAATCGGAAGTGGTTAAATAGCGTGTGTAAACAGGAATTAAAATTAACCCGGTGGCTTTGGTTAAAAAATTGGATATGGTGTAGATGACGCCGTGTTTGCTTATTTCTTTAACGTATTGTTTCATTCAATTCCAGATTAAAAGTGAAAATTATTGATTCGTACCCATAATTTTATTTTGCCGTATTACCATTTTGATAGAATCTCTTTTGTTCAATAAAATTTAATTTCTAATGATAAACAACAAGACCACAGCACAGATTCCCGTTCTTTTGTCTTGATACAAAAGAACCAACCACGAAAGTGGTGTCTTTGGCAAAAATTAAGACTGATTTAAAAATTTGCTGAAATTGCTACAAAGTTTCGGAAAAATAAAAACTCGTCCCGGCGCGTCGGGACTCAAACAGTTTATTTTTCTCATCGAAACTTTTCCGCAATTTCTTTCCGCAAATTTTTAAAAGGTCATTTTTTAAAGATGGCAAAATCAATCCGAGCCTAAAACACTTCAAATTTTTTAATGACTTTTTTATATTCTTCCCACTGCCCCACGTCGATCCATGAATGGCCGGAAACCGGAAATACGCCGATGCGATAATCTTTGTTTTTTATATCTCTGATTAAATCCGTGATGTCGTAATACGTATTTTCCGGGATCAGCGGCAGAAGTTCCGGCTCCAATACATACATGCCCGTATTGACTAAAAAATCGTATTGCGGTTTTTCGCTGATTTGTTTCAACAGCCCGTCATGTTCCAGTTCGCAAATGCCATAGGGAATGGTAAAATTTTTCATGGCCGCAATTAAAGTTAAATCGTAGCGGCCCTCTTTATGAAACTGATATATTTTGGAATAATCCTCGTCAATCAGTATATCGCAGTTGGTCACAAAAAAGGTCGCGTTCAATTCATCTTTAAGATATCTTAAGGAACCGACGGTACCCAGCGGTTTACTCTCTTCCACAAAACGGATATTTTCATAGCTCTTGTTGTCTTCAAAGAAGGCTTTAATCATTTTGCCTTTATGATTAATAGTTATGTAGAAAGAGTGCATGCCGTATTGGGCGAACTCATCCATAATCACTTCTATCATCGCTTTTTCGCCGATAGGAATCAACGGTTTGGGCAGAATTCTGGTAAACGGTTCCAGCCGCGTTCCGGCGCCGCCGGCCATAATCACCACCGGCAGATCAATTTGTTTTTGTTTTTTGGATATTTTATCCTCGAACAAATCTTCCCAAAAAAGAATTGTGCTGATTTTATTTTCATCGTCCACCACCGGCACCGCCCGATAGGAATTCTTAATAACGATTGGCCGGATTTCATTCAGATCATAATCACCGCTCAGGGCAAAGGGATTGGTATTATAAATACCGTTAATGTCGCCTTCGATATTTCCCGTTTTCAGGATATGCCGGCGAATATCGCCGTCGGAGAGCGAGCCTAACAGACGCTTTTCCGCATCAACCACAAACACAATGCGCTTTACGCCTTCATCGATTTTTTTCATCGCTTCGTTGATGGAAAGATTTTCTCTGATTAAAAATTTCGAAATATCCATTGAATTTATCCTTCGGTGTTTTTTTGTTCCTGCAAAAGTATTTCCGCCAGTTTAAAATCCAGATAGGAATCGATGTCCACCGAGCGTTCCCGCGGCATGACATAGGCATAGGTTTCGCTGCCCCAGAAGCCCTGCTTCTCTTTCAGATATTCCATATCGCTGAGATATATGGCGCCGTTCAGGCGGTAAAAAACCGGCAATTCCTGGCGATTCTTTATGGCGCTTTGATCTAAAAAGTTCTTCATCGATTGATCGGCCGGCAGAACATTGCTCCAATACGGGGGATGCTCATTTTCGCAGACTGAGATCACCGCTTTAGCCTGACGTTCAAAAAAAAGTTTAACCGCATTCTCAATATCCGCGCTCGTGCGCAACGGAGATGTAGGCTGCAACAGAAGCAGTAAATCATAGCGCTCGCCTTTTGCTTCGAACCAGTTGATGGCATGAAAGATGACATCCATTCCGCTAACCGTATCTCCGGCTAATTCTTTGGGACGCAGAAAAGGAACCTCCGCTCCGGCCTCCCGGGCAATGGCGGCGATATGTTCGTCCTCGGTTGAAACCACAATTTTATCCAGCCAGTTGCATCGTTTGGCGGCTTCAACAGTCCATGAAAGCAATGGCTTACCGACGAGCATTTTAATATTCTTACCGGGCAGACCCTTACTGCCGCCGCGCGCCGGAATAAGCGCTAATATTTTTTTATTGCTGTACATAAAATCCCTTGCGCTAAACTAATAGAATTTAACAACTTTTTTATTTGGAACATGGAATTCCATTTAACGACCTAAACCGATCCTGATAAAAAAATCAAGATTGTCGATTTGTAAAAAGAGACTGTCATTCCGAATTCCGCCAGCTGGCGGATGAGGAATCCCCTCTAAATTAACCAGGCCTTCGCTGTAAGGATTCCCCAAAGCTGGTTCTTTTCTCAATAAAGTCTTATAAAAGAAGAAGTTCCTAATTCCCATTACACTACAACAACTATACAGCTCTATTTAAACCCAATCTTACCATTCGACCAATTCATCTTCCGAAAAATCCCGCGGCGCACGCCGGCCTAGCGTCTCATCCCAGCGCATGGGCGAAAGGCCGCCGCCGGGACGTTTTACGGCAATGTTTTCAGCCGAAAACGCTTCGCCCGCCTTAATCGCTCTTTTGGCCACAATGCTTTTACGCACCACCTCCCGGTTTTTCAATTCAGCCGGCGACGGTCGTTTAATGCCGTCGCCAAGAGCTTCTTGCACATGGCGAATAGCTGTAACCATTTTTTGCAGTTCCTGCGGTTCCAGAGACGCTTTATGATCCGGACCTTCCATTGCATTACTCAAAGTAAAATGCTTTTCGATCACCTGCGCGCCCAAAGCGGCGGCGGCAACCGGTATTTCAATCCCTTTGGTGTGGTCGGAATAACCGACCTTTAATTTAAATGATTCTTTCAATGTGAGCATGGCCTGTAAATTTACTTCGCCAAATGGCGCGGGATATTCGGACGTGCAGTGCAGCAAAGTAATCGCCTCACGTTCGGTTCCGGCCTGCGTTAAAATTTCAACAGCCGCTTCCACTTCGCCCAAAGTAGACATACCGGTGGATAACAATACCTGTTTGCCGAATCCGCCAATCATTCGTAAATAGGGCAAATTGGTGATTTCGCCGGAAGGAATCTTGAATATTTCCAGTCCCAGCGCGTTTAAAAATTGCGCGCTTTCCTGGTCAAAGGCGCTGGATAAAAACTGAATTTTCTTACTCCGGCAATAGGCAAACAATTCCCTTTGCTCGTCCGCGCTCAACTCCAGCCGTTTGATCATCTCCAATTGCGATTCCTGAGCGCCGGTCCGTTTTTTCTGATATTCAGCCTTTACGGCGTTTTTAGTTACCAGAGCGGACGCTTTGAAAGACTGAAATTTTACCGCGTCGGCTCCGGCCTCGGCGGCGGCGTCTACCAGTTTAAAAGCCAGTTTGATATCGCCGTTATGGTTCACGCCCGCCTCGGCGATGATAAAGAAAGGATTCATTATTTTGTTCCCATTTTTAAAATCTGTTTTTTAGATTAATAATATGACCAGTTGACCAATAATTGGGCTTGTCAAAGGCATCCCCTTTTGGGCTAAAGCCCAGCTTTCATATCTAAAATACGTATCCCCGAGCTTAAGCTCGGGGCAATTCAGGCAGATGGTTATAGATCTTTTTGAATTGCCCCTATCTTTAGATAGGGGATGAATAAAGCCCAAAATTCGCTTTTTTTTAACTGGTCATTCATATTAATAAACAACATTCACACCTTAAGATAAAAAACAATTGTCCAGACAGGATTGAAAGTATTCATTCCCATACGTTAATTTGTAGATGTAGATATTAAAAATCGTTCAACTAATTTCCATCGCCAGATTTAGTTCTTTCTTAAAAAGTCCTGATCAATATTTATGGATTTGATAATGTCCACCATCTTTTCGGCCGCATGCCCGTCGCCGAATTTAAAGGGCATGTTTTTTATTTTCTGCCTAAACTCCGCCGATAAGGCCTTTTCAATACCCTGTTTAATGGATTCTACCGAATAATCCGTATCAATAACGCTTTGGTGACGGATGCGTCCTTTTTGCCGGTCGCCTATGTTTATCGTGGGAATTTTAAAATACGGCGCTTCAATCAAGCCGCTGGAAGAGTTTCCTATGACAAAGCGGCAATGTGGCAGCAAGCTAAAATAGCGGCGCATGCCCAGCGACTCGATATAACGGTAATCAGCGTTATTTGCAACTTGCTTTTGGATTTTATCCATTATCTCCTGAAATCCGCTGTCCATATTAGGCGCGGTAAACACTATTTGTAAATCAAAGGCCTGTAAAGCGGCGAACAGATTGCGGATTTGTTCCAACGGCGATACGTTTGATTCCAGCGTTACCGGATGGTAGGTGGCCAGAACCGTCGGTTTATCTTTTTGCAAACCTAAATCTTTAAATAATGCTTCCTGCGGAATTTTATCCAATTGGCGGATATTGTCGATGGCCAGGGCGCCGCAATTAAACACACGCTGCGGGCGTTCGCCCATTTTAATTATATTTTCTGCATATTCCGCGCAGCTCGTAAAATGCAGATGAGCGGCTTTGGTAATCATATTGCGTACCTGGTCGTCTATGGCGCCTTTGGTAGTTTCTCCGCCGTGAATGTGGATAATCGGCTTGCCAAACAGAAGGGCGTTGGTAACCACGGCCAAAAGTTCAAAACGGTCGCCCAACAGGCAGACCATATCAAAATTGTAGTCATGGAAAATACGGGCCGCTTCTTTCACGGCAATACCGACGGACTTGGCTAAATCAAACGGTTGATCGCCTTGTAATAAAAAATCGAACGTATCCGTAATGCGAAAACCTTCGTCGCGGATTTCCTGAATCGTATGACCAAACTCCGGCGCCAGATGCATGCCGCCGGCAAACAATCTGTAATCCAGATCGCTGTCTTTGTCAATCTTCTTGATCAGAGCGGATAAAATACCGAACTCCGCCCGCGCTGTGGTAAAAAAAGCAATTGTCTTCAACAATCGGTTCCTGTTATTTTTTCCCAGTCAGACTCTTTGTTTCGACAAGATAAACGCAATCAACCGGATTATTTATCCTGTTTATCCTGGCTTTTTTTTGGTGAATCTTTCGGAAGCACTCGTACCTTGCGCTTTATTTCCACTTTTTTCTCACCAAAATTGATTAATAGGCCCACATCTTTGCCGGTAGCGGTCAGATAATTCACTAACTGCACTTCATGGGCAACCGCTAAGTTGCGTACGGATTTTAATTCCAAAATCACTTCATTTTCTACTATCACATCTGCAATAAATTCACCGACAATCGCGCCATCATAAAATACGGTTATGGGCTGTTGGGCTTGTGCATTCAAGCCGGCTTTCTTCAACTCGATGAGCAAACACTTCTCATAAACAGATTCCAGAAAACCAAATCCCAGCGTATTATAAACACGGTAAGCACAGCCAATGACCTTTTTCGTCAATTCTTCATATTTCATTGGATAAACGCCTTTTTTATTCCAAATGATTTAATCCGGTTCATCCTGTAAATCCCGTCTGCGAACAACCTGAAACAATACTATTATTTTCCAAACCTACGCGCCGGCGAGCCCACATACAGGCCATTGGGCTTGCAATTGCGCATGACGGCCGCACCGGCGCCGATAACGCAGCCCGCGCCGATGGTAATCCCCTGTATTATGGCAGCCCCGGTGCCGATTAAGGTAAAACGCTGCACATGCACGCTGCCGCTCAGCGTAACGCCCGGAGCGATATGTACAAATTCTTCGATTATACAATCATGGTCAATAGAAGCGTTGGTGTTAACAATGCTAAAGGCGCCGATTTTAGCGCCGGAATTGATCACCACGCCGTCCATGACCACCGCGCCTTCATCAAGCGTCACCTCCTCGTTTATGATGGCCGACGGCGCGCAAACAGGCGGAAATTCAAATCCCAGCGTTTTGGAGCGCCCGGCTACTTTTTGCCGTAACTGGTAATTCTTAATCTGACCAATGCCCATGACCGCTTTTTTAATACCCTGTTGCGCCAGCTTTTCAAGCTCGTCATCCGTTCCCAGATAGGGAATCCCTAAAAGCGGGCCGTTATCCTGCGTATCCGTGTAACCGGTAATTTCAAAGGCCGTCAATCGTTTCAGGAGAGAAATCAAAACCTTGGCGTGTCCGCCCCCGCCGAGTACGACTATTTTATCCATTCTTTAACACCTCGGTTACTACCGTTATCTGTTCTTCCGTTAAACTAACCGAACTGGGAATATTTATGGTGGCGTCAAACAACTGCGGCGCCTTTTCGATGCGGTAGTTCTGACATTGGCGATAAGGCTTTTGTAAATGATTTAAATACCATACCGGCCGGGCCTGGATATTATTTTTAGTTAACAATTCCAGAACGCCGTCTCTGTCTTTTCCGTATTCACGGGCATTAATTTGCAAAGCGTAAAGCCAGTGATTATTGTCGGCACAGTCGGGAACCGGCGCTAATTTTATCCCCGGGATTCCTTCTAAAGCCTGGCGGTAACGATGATAATTTTCTTTCTTAATTTGCAGATATTTCGGCAGTTGTTCCAACTGAGCCACGCCTAAAGCGGCCTGAATATTGGTAAGGCGGTAATTAAAGCCCGCTTCATGATGAATGTAGCGCATGGCGTCGTCTTTTGCCTGCGTGGTTAAATATTTTGCTTTTTGAGCTAATTCTTCGCTGTCCGTAAGAATCATGCCCCCGCCGCCGGTGGTAATGATTTTATTGCCGTTAAAAGACAGACAACCCAAATCGCCGATGGCGCCCGTATGCCGGCCGGCAAATTTCCCTTCCGTGTAAACCGTGCCCAGGCTTTCCGTAGCGTCTTCGATAATTTTGATATTGTAGCCGGCGGCAAGCTCCGTTAACGCTTCCATGGGCACGGCGTTGCCGAACACATGCACCGGAATCATGGCCGCAATGCGTCTTTCGCTTGTTTTATTGTATGTAAAACCGTCTTTCTTAAACGTGTTCTCTTTCAGAAACTGCGCCACTTTTTGCACATCCAGATTGTAATAGTCATCGCAATCAAAAAAGATTGGCTCCGCGCCCACATAGCGCACCGTATTAATAGGCGAAATAAAGGTCAGCGTTGGAACCATCACTTCGTCTCCGGCTTGCACGCCGGCAAGCAACAAAGAAATATGCAGCGCCGCCGTGCCGTTCACGCAGGCCACGGCATATTTGGAGCCGGTAAACCGGCAAATATCTTCTTCAAGCTTGGTAACATATTTGCCCACGCTGGAAACGAATGTACTGTCAATGCAGTCCATCAGGTATTTTTTTTCATTTCCAATGAAAACCGGTTCATGCAGCGGAATCATCTCCATCTAATTTTTTCTCCTGACGCTAAACATTATATACATCGGTTTTAAATTTAGCCAGATTTTCCGGCCGGCGGTACCATTCGATGGTTTCTTTCAGGCCCTGTTCAAAATTGTATTCGGGAACAAATCCGGTTAAACTACGGATTTTATCATTATTACACCACAGCCTGTTTACTTCCGATTTTTCCGGCCGGATGCGTTCTTTTTCCTGCACTACTTCGGCCTTTACAGACAGCAGCTCTTTAATCAGTTCAAAAGTCTGACCGATAGAGGCCTCAAAATTGGAGCCGATGTTCACAATTTCTCCTATTGTCGCATCATGTTCCGCCAAAGAGACCAAACCGCGGCAGGTATCTTTCACAAAATTAAAATCCCGCGTCGGGGCCAAATCGCCTAATTTAATTCGCTTTTCGCCTTTCAGTAACTGCGTGATAATAGTAGGAATAACTGCCCGCAACGATTGTCGCGGCCCGTATGTATTGAATGGCCGGCCGATGGTTACCTGCAAATCGTATGCATTATAAAAACTCATGGCCATGGAATCCGCCGCAATTTTCGTGGCGCTGTAAGGCGACTGCGGCTGCAAGGGATGTTTTTCATCAATGGGCACATACTGGGCCGTGCCGTACACTTCGCTGGTGGATGTGTGGATCAGGCGGCAGCCGTTCTCTTTGGCCGCCTGGCAGATGTTCAGGGTGCCCTTCACATTGGTATCCACATAACTTTGCGGCGCGCGGTAAGAATAAGGAATGGCAATCAGCGCCGCCAAATGGAAAACGACATCCACGCCCTGCGCAATTTCCCGGCAGAGCTGGGCGTCGCGCACATCGCCGGTAACAATTTCCAGACGGTCGTGTTTGCCCATATCTTCCAGCCAGCCCCAGTAGTTAAAAGAATTGTAATAGGACAAGGCCCGCACTTTGCAATTTTTAGACAACAGATATTCCGTCAGATGCGAGCCGATAAAGCCGTCGGCTCCGGTAACTAAAACTTTTTTATTTTCCCAATCCAAGTTTTTACCCTTTCACTATGTTTTCACTGATGAACGTTACTAAAGCTCTAAGGTTTAGTAACGTTATTTCAAACCACATTGTGTAAACATGAAATTTCTGCAGACAATGTCTGCAGTTTCTTATCGTTTTTATATGCTAAATAAAAATTCCGCATATTCCATAAATTCCGGGATAAAAATCCTTTAAGTCCCGGGAATTCCATTTGCAGATCCTTCGCCAGATTTTCCACAACGGCTTTGCCCCAGCCCAGGTTTTCCTGTTTGACAACAATCGCTTTGCCAACATCCCAATAGAGTCCGATAAGCGCTGTATTGACTTTTTTCAAAGCCGCATATTGGGCCTTGTAAATCTTTTCTTTTATCTGCCGCAGAAAAGCCGAATAATCTTTTTCGAATTTCAAACGATTCATGAAACTTTATCCGTCATATTAATAAAGAGAAATCTTTGAAAAAGTCCATCAGCGCAGGTCCATATATATTCCATTTTTATTAATAGCCTATAAACGCATAAAGAATAGTCGCACTCTATCCCTCTCCCCTTAGCTCCCCTCTCCCAAACTTGGGAGAGGGGAGACAAAACTTAATTTTTCAAAGGTTTCAAAGCATATTAAAGATAGCACAGATGTTGCGGATAAAAATCAATTCATATTTAAAAAATTTCAATCATAAATCCCTTTTTATATCCGCGAAAATCCGTGCAATCCGCATCCTGTTTTTTACTCTTCCCTAAACGTTTCTGATTTCCTCCACCACCTTCTCCGCGGCCCGGCCGTCGCCAAAGGCCTTGCTGCGTGGGCCAAAACTTTTAACCTTTATTTTTTCTAGAATCTTTTTCTCATCCGCTCCGACGATGAAATTCCAGCCGTTTCCCAGCGTTTCAATCCATTCCGTTTCGTCCCGCAAGGTAACGCAGGGCTTTTGCATAAAATAGGCTTCCTTTTGCAAACCGCCGCTGTCGGTTAGTACCTTCTCGCACTTCTCCAAAAGATAAACCATTTGCAAATAACCCACCGGCTGAATGATATGCACATTATCACCGTAATAAATATCCTGTAATTTTTTCCTTGTCCGGGGATGCACAGGCAAAATAACATCCTTATTCAATTCAGAAAGCGCATTAAATATGTGTTGCAAACGACCGTCGTCATCGGTGTTATCCGGGCGGTGAATGGTAGCCAGAAAAAATTCAGGCGCCTGATCTAAAATTGGAATCCGGTGCTCTTCAGTCACTAATTCTTTGTAGAATAAAATGGAATCAAACATCACGTCGCCGGTAAAACGGGCGCGCTCAGCCAATCCTTCTTTAGCCAGTAATTGCATAGCGTTTTGCGTGGGAGCAAACAGCAAATCGGATACATGGTCGGTGGCGATGCGGTTGATTTCCTCCGGCATGCGGCGATTAAAACTACGCAGTCCGGCCTCCACATGCGCCGTGGGAATATGCAGCTTAACCGCCGCCAGCGAGCCGGCCACCGTGGAATTTGTGTCGCCATAGGTGAGCACCCAATCCGGTTTTTCTTTGAGCAGAACTTCTTCCACTCGTTCCAGCATGCGTCCGGTTTGCTGACCGTGTAAAGCGGAGCCTACCTCTAAATTGTAATCCGGCTGGGGGATATCCAGCTCGCGAAAAAAGATCTCCGACATATTTTCGTCGTAATGCTGACCTGTGTGCACCAGCACTTCTTCGATGCCGTCTGTTTTGCGAATCACCCGGCTGATCGTTGCCGCCTTAATGAACTGCGGACGCGCCCCCACTATGCTGACTATTTTCATATTACCTCACTGAATTAAAAGACCAACGTTCAAGCGCTAAGGACCGAGAAAAATCACATTCAAATCCTGCTACCTGTTTCATGATACTTACTATTCTCTAATTCCTCTTTCCTGATTCCTTTTTTAATAACCACAAAGTACTTAGAGCACACAAAGATTTTTAATCTTTCATCTGTAATCCTGGCCCTTGGTCATTGGCCCTTAGTCCTTTTGATCTTCCAACAACACCAAAACCGTCTCTTTTTCAAAATTATTTCTAAGCTTCTCAAACTCATCTTCTTTTAAGACCAAAACGGATATTTTACGGTTAATCAGATTTTCCGTTTTAGTTTTAACCCTCTCCAGTTCCTGAAGATTGATATTATTACCCACGGCCACCAAATCAATCAAACCGCTGTCGTTACCCAACGCATAGTCGCCGCGAATAAAGGCTGTACGCACATCGCCTAATTTGTCCAGTATGTTTGAAACCACCTGCGTGATGCCGGTGGATTTCAGTACGATATTGCGTATTTCGTTAAATAAAGGATGGCTGACATTAGCCTGATATACTTTATTGCGCCCTTCCATCTGCGATGTAATAATTTTGGCTTCGGACAGCTTGTTCAATTCCACACGAATGCTGTTGGTGGACTCGCCAAAATCGCTGGCCAACTGCCGCAGATAGCCGCGCATCCTGGGATTCAGAAAAAAACGCAGTAAAAGTTTAATGCGTGTCTGTGACGTAATGAGTGAATCTAACATTTCTTTATCGAGTTATTATTTTACTCGTAATGTAAGATTATTTTTTACACAAATCAACTATTATCTTTCCTTCTATTTAAGATTCACAATACGAACGAATATCCAGAAAGGATGAATTTGGCGGATACCAAACGCGTAGGAATTCAATGCATTGAATCCCTACCACACAAATGACGGAACATTAGTAATCGGACATTGGATATTCCCCATTTCCCGTTCATGTAAACAATAATGTTTAGAATAACCCATATCCAATGATCAATAATAAAATAAAAATCCCGCAAAAGACATCTGGAATAATGATACTGTGTTTTTTCAACCGTCCCTTGCGGGACGGCATTACCGGCATTGCTCTTTTTCCCCGCGATTAAAATCGTGGGCTATATTCTTTTCATCCATGCAGGATTTCTTGTTACTTGGATTGAGAATCTGTATTGTTTTTTTGCCACAACGAAAATAGATCTTGTAAATTTCAACTGACGTTCATCGCATATAAATTCACATCAAAGCTGTCCTAAATAAATA
>CAZIBE010000086.1:0-16558 GCA_964536685.1 uncultured Calditrichaceae bacterium
CTGCGTCATTCCCGTCCCGCCTAGCGGGAGGAATCCATATCTGGCCAAAAGCACCAATTTTTGACCGAAAAGAGGAATATTCTTAACAGCCTGGGAGTCCTCGTTTTTAACGGGTCATTCATATTAAGAATAAAGAGGCGGAATATCCAATAGTGAACTTGGAATCATCAATGACTATGTTTTTTACTTTTATTTGGATATTGGCTATTCAGAGAAACATTCATAAAAAGCATTCAAATTTAGGGGAATCGTTATCTTTGAACTAAACTTATCTAAATTACCACAGATTAAAACGAAATTGTTTTGAAAACCCGCTGAAAAAATCTTAATTTCCCGCGCTGATTTATATTTAAAAAAACAAATTTGGATTTGATTAAAAAGGAAAAATAAATGGACGCCTTAGGACAACATATTTTAGTCGAATTTATGGGCTGTGATCCCGATGTGTTGAATGATGTGGCCGTTATCGAGCAGGGTATGCTTGACGCCGCCATGGAGGCCAATGCCACCATAATCAATTCTACCTTTCACTATTTTTCCCCTTACGGCGTTTCGGGGGTGGTGGTGATTCAGGAGAGCCATCTGGCCGTTCACACCTGGCCGGAGTATCAGTACGCGGCTGTGGATTTGTTTACCTGCGGAGATGACGTTTATCCCTGGAAGGCCTTTGATTATCTGAAAAAAATATTTCAGGCCGAAAACTATTCCGCTCTGGAAGCGCGGCGCGGTTCTTTGAATCTGTTGAAGCGTATCGAGTTTAATGTGGATGAAATGCGTGAAGAAATACGTGAAACGGTAATTCCGGAAAAATTCAAGCGCAATGTTTGGCTGACTGACCGCGATGAAAACATTGCCCTTTCCCTGCGCTACAAAGGCGAGATTTTGTACAACGAGAAATCGGACTTCCAGCATGTGAAGGTAGTGGATACCTATTCCTTCGGAAAAACCCTGCTGTTGGACAATATGGTTATGTGTACGGAAAAGGACGAATTTCAATACCATGAGATGATGACGCATCCCGTCCTGTTAGCGCACGGAGATATCCGGCGCGTGCTGGTTATCGGCGGGGGAGACGGCGGCGTGGTGCGCGAAGTGCTGCGTCATCCGCAGGTGGAACACGTAACCATGGTGGAAATCGACGAAAAGGTAGTTGAAGCCGCGCGTTTGCATCTGCCGCAGATTGCCGCGCAATTTGATCATCCTAAATTAAACCTGATAATCGGCGACGGCATTGCCTACGTAAACGAACAGCCCGATGCCGCTTATGATTTAATCATTGTGGACAGCACCGATCCCGTAGGCCCGGCGGAAGGCTTGTTCTCTGTGGATTTTTATGCCCATTGTCACCGCATTTTAAGCGAAAACGGCGTACTGGTGGTGCAATCCGAAGCGCCGCGCTTTCATGAAAAGACCTTTGCCGAAATAAACCGAACGTTCAAAAATATTTTTGGCGAGGAGCAGGTGCAAACTATGCTCTTCCATGTGCCTACCTATCCCACGGGCCTGTGGAGCGCGCAAATTTCCGCCAGGAGCAATTTTGACGCCCGTAAAGTAGATGCGCAAAAAGTGGCCGCATTTGTAAAAGAGCAGGGGTTAAAATACTACAATTACGAAATTCATCAGGCCTCGTTTGCCCTGCCCAACTATGTTAAAGAGATGCTGGCAACCGCATAACCGTCGCCGGAGCCATGCTCCGGCGCTTTCTTTTTTATTCAGCCACCTTCTTTCCCACAAAACGCACAATTAGCGCCAGCACAACAAATCCGGCTAAAAGCGTAATCCAATCGTGCAATCCGAAGCCCACGGGAATATATCCGAACAGGATACTGACGCCGGCGGCCAAGAGCGCGTAAGGCAATTGCGTACGCACATGGTCGATATGATCGGCGCCCGAGGCCATAGAGGACATGATGGTGGTATCGGAGATGGGCGAGCAGTGATCGCCGAAAGTAGCCCCGGCCAGGATTGCGGCGATGGAGCTTAAAAAGATTTCATAGGCTACATCGGGCGGAATAGCCGGATTGGCCGCCGGCAACTGATGCGCCAAAGGGATGACTATTGGCGCCAGTATGGCCATAGTGCCCCACGAAGTTCCCGTGGAAAAGGCAATCAGTCCGGAGATGATGAAGGCCAGTGTGGGCAGCCAGTGCGCCGATAGAAAGGGCCGGGTGATGTCGATAACATAATTGGCGGTTTGCAGATCGGAGCATACATTGCCGATGGCCCAGGCCATGGTTAAAATCAGAGCGGCCATGACCATAGCTTTGACGCCGCCGACCCAGGCCATCATGGCTTCGTTTAAAGATAATATACGCTGTCCGATGGCCAGCAGAATGGCCGTGATGCTGCCGCCGAAAGAAGCCCACATCAAAACGGCAAAGGAATCGGATTTGCCAATAACGGCGCTGACATAATGAAGCCAGCTCATGCTTTGCAGCTTTTCGGCAGGTAACGATACGTTGTGCAGTCCGGTAAACCACAGTCCGGCTAAGGTGGAGAAAATAACCACGCCCACGGGAATGGCGGCATTGTACCAGCGCAGCGGCGCGTCTTTTTTGGCTATTAATTCGTTGCCGTTTAAATCGGCCAGCGGAACGGCCGTAGGCGCCAGCACCTGGCCGTCTCTGGCGCGGCGCTCGGCGCGCAGCATAGCGAACATATCCCGGCCGCTGAGCGCAATGAATAAACCAAAGGCCAGCGTGAACAGGGGATAAAAATTATAGGGAATGGTCTTGAAAAAGGTCAGATAGGCGTTGTCGTGCACGCCGATTGCCTGAAAGGATTCGTTGATTAAGCTGAGTTCGTAGCCAATCCAGGTGGAAATAATGGCGATGTTAGCCACCGGCGCCGCGGTGGAGTCAACCAAATAGGACAGTTTTTCGCGGCTGATTTTCAGTTTGTCGGTTAGCGGGCGCATGGTGTTGCCCACGATCAGCGTATTGGCGTAGTCGTCAAAAAAGATAATCACCCCCATCAGCCAGGCGGCAAATTGTCCGCGTTTGGCGTTGGAGGCAAACGTTGCCAGCCGCTGCACGATGCCCTGCGTACCGCCCGCTTTGGAAATCACACCAACCATGCCGCCTAATACCAGGCTAAAGATTAAAATAGCGATACGCTCTTCATCGGCCGGCGCTTTGCCAATGTACTCCGTAAGCGCCATCAGAAAACCGCTGAACGGGTTAAAATCGTAGATAAACACCGCGCCCAGCCATACGCCGGCAAAGAGGGATATGAGCACCTGACGGCTGATTAAGGCTAGAATGATGGCAATCAAGGGCGGCAGCAGGCTCAGCCAGCCCGGAATCACACGCAATGTTTCGGCTAAAATTTGCGATCCATAGCGCAAGGTAACGTTACCGCCGTTTGGGAAACGGAATTGATCGCTTTGGTAGATGTGCGGCGTTTTAGCTGAAGGGGTTAGGGTAAGTATTTTAATTACTTCCCCGCGGCTCAATAGCTGTACGGTGGCAACGGAATCGGCTTGTTCGTCCATTTTAAATTGCAGCCGGTAGTCGGTATTTTCCAGATAAACGATGTGTTTATCCTGCAAGGTTACAACAGATTGTGCTTTGGCCTGTAACAAGGAAGCAAGTACCAAGACTAATACCAAGAGGAATTTCATGTACTACCCAAAATTCGTTGATTACGGTTTTACTCCGGGAGTGTAAGCCGGTTCTGTTTATGCATTAAAGATACAGGCTACGCCAATGCAAGTAAAGGGCAAAAACTTACTGAAGTCGTTTAATCTTTATACGCCGGTCAAATAAATTTTGAATGATGAATGTCTGATTTTGAACTAAGAGCCAAGAGCCAAGGACCGAGGGTCAAGGAGCAATACAGAAGAGTCTTGATACCAGATACTTGATACATAACAATTACGAATTATGAATGGGTTTCAGCTCCTGTTTATTCGGTTAATCGTTATTCGTTACTCATTAATTGGGCCTGCGTTAGTATCGCTTAACGCCTGCGTGCATACCCATTTTCTCTATCCAGCGGCTGAATTTAATGCACCACTGAGGCCGCAGAGCGCACAGAGGTTTTTATTTTAATCTTGATTGCTCCCTACCTGCCGCCTGATACCTGATTTCTCTTTTCTATTTACTTACTACTTAATCCTTACTCCTTCATACTTACCACTTCCCCCCTACTCCATGGCAAAAACCTTAAACAAAAAGGCGTATAAATCGGTAGTTTCCTCGATGCGCTTGCCGGTCGGTTTGCCGCCGCCGTGGCCGGCTTTGGTTTCCACGCGCAGCAAAATAGGATTACTGCCGCCATCCCTCGCTTGCAGTGTAGCCACAAACTTTTTAGCGTGCAGCGGAGCCACGCGGTTGTCCGTATCGGCCGTGGTCACCAAGGTTGGCGGGTAGCTTACGCCGGCCTTGATGTTGTGTAGCGGCGAATAGGCGTACATGAATTTAAATTGATTGGAATCCGCTTCGGCGTTGCCGTACTCCGGAGCCCAATAGCGGCCTACAGTAAATTTATGGTAACGCAGCATATCGATTACCGGCACCTGGCACAGCACGGCGCCGAACAAATCGGGGCGCTGCACTTCGCAGGCGGCCACCAGCAATCCGCCGTTGCTGCCGCCGTTAATGGCTAACTTGGAACGGCTGGTATATTTTTTCGCAATCAAATATTCCGCCGCCGCGATAAAATCATCAAAAACGTTTTGTTTATTGGCCAGCATACCGGCGCGGTGCCACTCTTCGCCGTACTCGCCGCCGCCGCGCAAATTAGCCAGCGCGTACACGCCGCCGTGTTCCAGCCAAACCAGGCGCGAGACGGAAAAGGACGGCGTTAAACTGATGTCAAAACCGCCGTAGCCGTATAAAATAGTTGGATTGGAACCGTCTGATTTCAGTCCTTTTTTATGGGTGATGAACATAGGCACTTTAGTGCCGTCCTTGGAAGGATAAAAAACTTGTTCTGTTACAAAGTCATTCACATTAAAATTAATGGGCGCTTTGCGGAAAACGCTCATTGTCCCGTCTTTAAAATTATACCGAAAGATGGTGGGCGGATAGAGAAAGGAAGCAAAGGTGATGAACATCTCGCTATCCTGCGGCCGGCCGGAAATTCCGTAAACCGAACCCAGCGTAGGCAGTTCAATGTCGCGAACAAAATCGCCGTTGAGCTTGTAAACCCTGATTAAATCGTGAGCATCGCGCATATAATCTACTATTAAATGGTGATTTACTACCGTCACAAAATGCAGCACATCTTTTTGCTCAGGCAGGATTTCCTTCCAGTTGGCTTTTTGCGGATGGCGCAAATCGATTTTCACAATACGACCTTTAGGCGCGTCCAGAGTGGTTTTAAAATAGAACTTGCCGCCCGTATTGTAAATGTAGGAATACTCGGCGTCGGCCTTATCCAAAACTTTAATAAACGGTTTGCTGCTGTTCACCGGGCGGTAGTATATGCGGTTGCTGGGGTCGGTGCCTTTCCACACATGGAGCAGTAAATATTTGCCGTCTTCGGACACGAACGGAGAAAAGCCCAGTTCTTTGTTGTTGTCATCCTTGTAATTCAACGGATCGGCGCTTTGCTCTGTGCCCGGTTTGTGGAAATACACCCGGTTGTAATTGTTGCGGTCTTCCTTGGGCACGCTGCCTTCTTGTGGAAAGCGGTTGTAAAAAAAGCCGGAGCCGTCGTGCTTCCAGGCGATGCTGGAAAACTTACACCATTTAAGCGCTTCCGGATAATCCTTGCCGCTGTTGATATGGCGTAAATGGATTTCCTGCCAGTCGCTGCCGCTGCTGGAAATGCCGTAGGCCAGCAATTTGGCGTCGCGGCTGATTGCCAGCGCGCTGACCGAAACCGTGCCGTCTATACTGAGTGTATTGGGATCCAATAAAACCTTAGGCTCGCTGTCCAGCGACTCCTGCATGTAGAGCACGGACTGGTTCTGCAAGCCGTCGTTTTTCCAAAAGAAATAGCGGCCGTTTTTTTTTGAAGGCGCGGAGTATTTGGGATAATTCCATAATCCGGTTAAACGTTTTTTGATTTTCTCGTAAGCGGAAGTGGAATGCAGAAAATCGTGGGTTAATTTGTTTTCCGCCGCCACCCATTCCTGTGTTTCCTTGGAGTCGGTATCTTCCAGCCAGCGGTAGGGGTCGGCCACTTGGGTGCCAAAAAAATTATCCACCACATCTACGGTTTTGGCTGTGGGATATTCCAGCCGTTTTTGCCGGCAGGAACTGAAAAAGAGAACAGCAATCAACAATAAAAAAATTGGTACGTGTTTCATTTAGGCCTCCACAAGATGGTTTTGATTGCGCATTTACCTGTAAGGGGAAATGTTATTTTAGTTTAAACTTAAAGGGAATATTCATCTTAACCCGGACTATTTTATCATGGGCTTTAGCCGGTTTAAACCGGCAGCGGTAAGCGGCGTCAAGAGCGGCGGCATTCAGCATGGGAATGGATTTAACTATTTTGGCATTTTCCACCTGCCCCGTTTTACCGATGATTACGGTAACCACCACTATTCCTTCGACTTGAGCTTTCCGCGCTAAATCCGGATAAACAGGCGTGGCTTTTTTAATGATAGCCGGTTTCTCGGTTACCGCAAAAAATTCCACTACTTCGCCATTTCCTTTGCTCGCCAGCGCCCCGTCAGAGATGGGATTAAAAACTACCGGATGGAAGATAGGCTTTGCCGTAAAAGCATATCCCATAAGTAAAAAATATTTTGAGGGGCGGTTTAGAAGCAGCAAGGGCTGGAAGTGCGTTTGTTTAATGGCCAGAGCCGACAGGCTGTCCAGATAAGGATGCAGCGGACGCATCAGGATAATCGCTTCAGCCCAGCCTCTTTCGTCCACGAGGACGCGTAATTTATTAGTGCCTCTTATCTGTAAAGAATCGATTTGTGCGTCGGCGGTGATTTCTTTTTCTTTGACAATGACCTGGTCTAAATTCGCTCCCTGACGTTTAGGTAATTTGTAGTACTTTGACAACAAGGAAGGCAAATTTTCATTACTGCGGCTGTACAAGACGGTTGGTTTGAATGGGAGACGTTGTTTTAACGGTTGGCGCTTTATGATATAGCCGGGAGCTTTGGAAGTTCCCCGGCGAACGGAAAAAAGCGCCATATAGGATGAATAAAAGACCACCGACAATAAAAACGTACTTCATAGCGCCGTCAACTCCTTTTTGCTTTTATTCTTATCTTTTACTCTATCAAATCGCCCCTTCACCGGTTACAGAGCAAGAGTACGAGAAAGAGCAAGATGCTAAACAGTCTCAAATTAAAGAGCAAATGCCGGAACTACTTTTTTAATACCCCATTCGTTTTAATTTTCCCCCGTCTCTCCGCCAGTTCTCGTTTACTTTTACGCGCAGCTCCAAAAAGACCTTACGTCCCAGAAACTGCTCAATATCTTTTCGCGCCAGCATACCGATCTTTTTCAAGGCTTGTCCCTGCTTGCCGATCAAAATGCCTTTTTGCGAACTGCGTTCCACGTAAATGACGGCGTAAATGTAATCCAGTTTTGCCGAACGTTCTTTGAATTCCTCCACCACGACTTCGGTGGAGTAGGGAATTTCTTCCTGAAAGAGATAAAAAATCTTTTCGCGGATAATTTCAGCTACAAAAAAGCGCTCCGGCTGATCGGACAACATATCCGGCGGATAGTAAGGCGGACTAAAAGGGATTTGTTTAGCTAATTCTGTTTTGAGCTCATCCAAACCATCCTGGTGCAACGCGGAAATGGGAATGATGGCCTGAAAGCGGAACCATTTGGCATACAGTTCTATAAGCGGCAGGATCTCTTGTTTGGGAAGCAAGTCGATTTTGTTTAAAATCAGCAAAACGGGTTTGTTTTTTAAAAGACTTAAATCAAAAGCCAAATCAACCGGATGCGTTTTTTCACCGACATCGACGATGATTAAAAATACATCGGCGTCCTGCAGAGCGCTGTGCACATATTCCATCATTTTTTTCTGCAATTCATAGCGCGGTTTCAGCAGGCCGGGCGTGTCTATAAAGACAACTTGCAACTTATCCTCGTTAAGGATGCCCAACACATTACGCCGCGTGGTTTGCGGGCGCGGTGAGATGATGGAAAGTTTGATGTTCAGAATGGCGTTTAATAAAGTGGATTTACCGGAATTGGGCCGGCCTATGATGGCCGCATAACCGGCTTTGAAGTCAGGGCCGTAAGATGTCATTGGGCGATTTGCTCTCCTAATTGTTTGATGATTTGCAGGCGGATATCTAAATTTTCGAATTCGGTCGATTTAATGACTTCCTCAGTCATCCACTCGCAGATGATGCCGCTTTGGCCGGCAAAAAAATAGGCCAGATCGGGGAATTCTTCCAAAAATTCGTTAAAAATATTATTAGAGATATATTGACTTACTTTTTTATCTGACGCCGGCCGAAGGACAAATACTTGTCCGCTCTGATTTTGCAGTTCCCGTCCGTCCTCTATCTCACCGGCGTTCTGTTTTAACAGCCACTCTTTAGAGGAAAGCGAAAAGGAGACCGGAGCAGATTGTTCAATGCTGCAATCGATATAGGTTACCCGTTGACCGTTCATTTTACCGGTGCTAAAGTTGAGTGTGAAGTGAATGTTGTCAATCTTTCCGTGAAAATAAGGGCGGTTGGCGAAGCTGGCGCGCATCACCTGACCTTCGTAATGGTCCTCCAGTTCCAGTAAATTACGATGTACCGCGTCCCACATGGTTTTGCGCAAATAGATTAACAGCGCCCACAAAATGATTATTAGCAAAACGCCGATTAACAAATAGGCCATGGCATCCTCATTAAGACTAATGAATATAAACGGGCATGGGAGAAAAGCACAATATAAAAATAATGTAGGCCAGCCAGCCCAACACTTTACGCTTTCCGCCCAGTTGCAGGGAGTTGTCCACTGTGGGCGGATGGCGGAAGCGGATAAAAATCAAAATCAAAACCGGCCATAAAATCCACACGTAGGAATTATATTCGGAAATAATATAAACATTAAGAACGATTAGCAGCACAAAGGCAGTAAAGGCGATCAATCGCGATCGGTCTTCGAACATGGCGTAGGTAATATGCCCGCCGTCCAACTGGCCAATGGGCATCAGGTTCAGCGCCGTAACCAGCAGGCCAAACCAACCGGCAAAGATGAACGGGAAATGGTACATTTCGTTCATCGGCAGGCGGCCGGCGCCGAAAACCCCGCCCAGCCAGTCGTACAGTAAATTGCCGCCCAACACTAAATTGATACCGTGGGGATTGTCCAGAGGATGAATCTGCTCAATGTAGCGCATGATGCCGGCCTGATCGGGAAGACGTGAAAAGCCGATGGTTAAAAACAGAATACTCATCACCAGCCCGGCCAGCGGACCGGCGATACCGATATCGAATAACGCTTTTTTATGGGGGATGGAAGAGCGCATGCGGATGAAAGCGCCCATCGTGCCCGGATGAAAAGCCGGTAAAAATAGTGGAATAAAATAGGGCAGCGTAACATCCACTTTGTATTTACGGGACGTGAGATAATGGCCCATTTCATGGGAGAACAAAATGGTCATCAGCGCAAATGAGTACGGCAAACCGATACTTAATTCCTGCCACGAAGCAAAGGGATTCTTCCCGCGCAGCATGGCGCCGGTCATAGTGGTGGTCAGGATAGTAAGAACAAACAGGAAAACATGCAGCGGATATTTCCTGCGCGGTTTGGGTTTGCTGCCCCGCAGGACCTTTAATATATACCGCCGCCGCGTGATTTGCAGATGTGAATAAATGCCCTGCTGAAACAATAAATCCTGTATTTTACGGATGTCTTCCTCCGAAATACGAGAACGCCACTGTTTAAATACTGGCGAACCATACCAGCGGCTGATTATATCCAGACGCATGCGGCGATCGATAATTTGTTTAGATACTGCGATTAATTCTTTGTACTTCAAATGATGCTCCTGTTGCGACAATCCATTTAATACAGCCTCCTGCAATCGTATTTTAGAAGAAACAAGTTACGCACGATGTGATTTTTTTTAAAATTTTTTTCACAGGCATTTTCACACACACATTACTGCCATCCTGCCGGATGACCTAAAAAAAATCTGCCCGCTAATTCAAGAGCCGGGCAGATTTAAAATGTTGACGATACGGTGCGTCGAGTTTATTTAATATCAATTTTACTTTTTATCTTATCGGCGGTTTCCCGCGTGTAGTATTTACAGTTGCCTTTAACCACGTCCGCTTCGATGTTCAAGTCCTGAATAATGTTCTTGATAATCTTTTGCGGAACTTCAAATTCCTTGGCGATTTTTCCAGCGGTTAATAATTCTTGTGCTGCCATTTTACCTCCGTTTTTTATTGATTGTTCTGCTGGATTTTTCCGGTCATCGGAACAAAGCGTACCGGTAAAACATTTTCCATGTGCATGCCGCTATCGGTTTTATCGACCACGACTAATTCCTGCACAAATTCACCGACAGGAAGCACCATACGTCCGCCCACCTTTAATTGCTCCAGTAAAAGGGGGGGGATCTTTGGCGGCGCCGCCGTTACGATGATGGCGTCGAAGAGCGCTTTTTCCGGCCAGCCATTGTAACCGTCGCCGATTTTAACGCGAACATTGTCATAGCCTAATTCCTTGAGAACTTCCTGCGCCCGCTGCGCCAGTTCGGGGATGATTTCAATGGTGAACACCGAATCGGCGATCTGCGCTAATACCGCCGCCTGGTAGCCGGAACCGGTACCGATTTCCAGCACGCGGGAATGTTTTTTTAAATGCAGCTGCTCGGTCATAAATGCCACAATGTAGGGCTGGCTGATGGTTTGATCTTTCCCGATGGGCAAAGGCTCGTCCAGATAGGCGTCGTGGATGCGGGAAGGGGGCACAAAACGGTGCCGGGGCACTGTTTTCATGGCGGCAATGACGCGGGCGTCTTTAACCCCGCGCGAAATGATTTGCCGCTTCACCATCTGCTGGCGCAACTGTGCAAAATGGTTCTCGGACATATCAACCTTCTTTTCATGCTGGCATGATAGTATAATTGTAAAGAATATCAGACCGGCAAGAAGCGTTTTTGTCATTTTCATTTGATTAGCTTTACTTGGTTGAGCATCTGTAATAAAATACGATGTTTTTTAGCCGACGTAAAGAAAAAAATACGACTAGTGTTTAATCAAACATCTGAGATGTTCGTACACGCTTTTGGCCAGTCCGGGGTAACTGTAGCCGCCTTCTAAAAAAGAGATGATCCGGCCGTTGGCGTGGCGCTGGGCAAAGCGCGCCGCCAGTTCGGTCAATTTGTAAAATCCGTCGGCGGTCAAACGCATGCCGCCCAGAGGATCGCTCACATGAGCGTCGAAGCCGGCCGAGACGAGCAGTAAATCCGGTTTAAAACGTAATTCGATTTCCGTTAGCGCCTGTTCCAGATGTTGCGCATAATCGTCGTCTGTTTGGCCGGCCGGCAGCGGAATATTCATAGTGAAGCCATCGCCGGCGTCCGCGCCGGTTTCGCTGGCCGTGCCGCTGCGCGGATAAAAAGGAAATTGATGCAGACTAAGGTAAAAAACAGAAGCGTCATCATAAAAAATATGCTGGCTGCCGTTGCCGTGGTGCACATCCCAATCGATAATCAACACGCGCTTTACGTTCTCTTTTTGTAAAGCGTAGCGCGCGGCCAAAGCGATGTTGTTGAAAATGCAAAAGCCCATCCCGCGCCCTGCTTCGGCATGGTGTCCCGGCGGACGCACGGCGGCAAAGATTTTATCGAATTGCTGCTCAAAGATCAAATCCACGGCAGTTAGCGCAGCCCCGGCGGCGCGCAGGGCGGCCTCCACAGAATATTCATTTAAGATTGTATCGCCATGGTCTAAAATGTAGTGCTCCACGCCGCGCAATTGTAAAATCGATTCGATGTACTCAGGCGTATGTACTAAGGATAGATGAGCCGTCGAGGCTTCCTGAGGAGAAAAAACGCTTATTTTATTTAGAAATCCGTTGTTTTGCAGGTAAGTCATAATGCTTTGTAAACGGCGCGGCGCTTCTGCATGTCCCGCCCCGGGATCGTGCTTTAAAAACAGAGGATCGTACAGAATCGCTAATTGTGCCATCTTACATCTTCTTGAAATAAATTTTAAATGTCGTCCCTTTGCCTGTCTCGGATTCCACTTCGATGCGTCCTTTGTGCTGTTCCACAATTTTCTTAACGATGGCTAGCCCCAAACCGGTTCCGCCTTCCTTGCCCGAAGTTACAAAAGAATCAAACAGCTTGTCGCGAATTTCTTCCGGAATACCCGAGCCGCTATCCGATAAACGGAATTCAATCTCGCCGTTTCCGGACAAGGCATTGATGGAAAATTTACCGCCGGGCTCCATCGCCTCCAAAGCGTTTTTCATGATATTCATAAATACCCGGATAATTTTTTCCGGATCCACATAAACGTTGCCGATGGCCTCGCAGGAAGATTCGAACTCATAGCCCCGTTTTTTGATGTCGTTTTCAAAGAGTTTGCTGAAATTGTTAATCAGTTTATCGGCGGCAATTTTCACCGGCAGAATGTTGGTTTTGCCCTTGGCAAAATCCAGCACGTCGCGCGTCATGTTGGTTAAGGTTCTGATTTGCTGGCGCACAATCCCGGCAAATTCGGCGCGGACGTCAGCCTCCTCCTCTTCTTCCATTAATTCCACATAGCCCAGCACGTTGTTCATAGGCGTACGCAGGTCGTGCACTATGGTGCTCATCATATTGCCGATGGAAGCCAAACGGTCGGCTTTGATTTTTTCGTCTTTCAGGCGTTGGGCTTCGATGCTGCGGGAAATCTGACTGCTCAGCGAGTGAATTAAGCGCAGATCGTCCTGTCGGAAAAATTCGTTGGGCAGCGCCTTATTGAAAATTTGAATGATGCCGATTACGTGATCGTCTACTACCAGCGGCACACAAACAAAATGCTGCGTTTCAAAAGGCAGTTTTCCGGCCCAGTAGCTTTGCTGAAATTCCGCCTCTTCCTCGGCGCGGTTGGTTACGTAGATTTCCTTGCTTTGAACAACTTTGCTGATCAGCCGGTCATCGGGCGAAAAAGCTTCGTCGTTAAGCAGCGCAAGGGGAATGTTTTTGCCGGCGCGCAAAGTAAAGGCCCCGGCGGCGGGATCGAACAGGGTGACAAGCGTGGCCTTAACCTTTAAAGTCTGTGTGATTTTATCTATAAGAACATTTAATAATTCTTCCTGATTGTAAACACGGTTGAGTTCGCGTTCAATATCAAACAGCAGATTAAGCTCGGCCACTTTCTTTTCCAGCGCCGAATAGAGGCGGGCGTTGATGATGGCGATGGCAATCTGCGAGGCCATGCTGGCCAAAAGGTCTTCGTCTTCTTTATTGAAAACGCCGTCGATTTTATTAAGAACCTGCAAAACGCCGATAATGGCCGGTTTGGAACCGGCCTGCTCGCTCGGTTCAAAGATGGGCATACATAAAATGCTGCGTGTGTGGTAGCCGGTTTTTTTATCGGTAGTGGGATCAAAGCGGTCGTCCTTGTAAGCGTCTTCGATGTTGATCACCTCGCCGGTTTGCGCCACAAAGCCGGCGATGCCCACGCCAATCTTAAGACGAATTTCTTTTATCTCGGCCTTTTGGGCGATTTGCGACCACAGCTCGCCGCGTTCTTCATCAACGATATAAAAAGTGCTGCGTTCGGCGTGCATCAGTCGCGTAACTTCCCGCATGATTAGCGGCAGCAAACGTGTCGTGCGCAGTTCGGAACTGAGCGCTTTACCGATTTGCTGAATGGAATTCATTTCCGTTTGAATGCGTTGCAGCTTGCCGCTTAACTCGGCAACTTTTTGCTGTAATGCCCGGCTATCTGCATCCATTGCCTGACCTCATTAATTATACTATAGTGTGCTCATTACTTGCGATATTCAAATATAAAATAAAATTACCGGGAAATCTTGACGAAATCGATAAAACAGCGGATTTTTTTTAAGAAGGATTTAAAAAAGGGAACCGGAAACGATTCCCTTGAGAAAACAAGCTTATTGCAGAGCGGCAACGGCGCGATCTACCGTTTCATATGTTTCAAACACTTTAATTAACTGGGTGATTATCAGCAGGCTGTTAACCTTTTCCGAGACACGCGCTAAAACCAGATGCCCGTCATTGTTTTTAAGCGTGGTCATGCAGGCCATTAAAACGCCCATGCCGGAACTGTTCATCCAGCGCACGTCGCCTAAATCAATAACAACTTTGACGATACCGTCATTAATTAAACCACGGATATGATCGTGCAGGGCAGTGGTTTCCGGCCCACCCATCATTTTACCGGAGAGAGTTAACACGGCAACATGGTCTTCAATTCTTTCTTTGATTTTCATACTATATCTCCATGATTAGTGGCCTTTGGTTGCTATAAGATAGGAGCCAAAATAAAATGAATCAACTAATTTTATAATTTTTATGGTTATAGCGCATTTACGAACGTTGGTAAACGATTTCTCCGCTTAAAATTGTCTGGCGAACCGAAGCGTTTAGCGGTTCGGATTCTGATAATTCACTTAACGCTTTATCCAGAACGATAAAATCAGCGACCTTGCCAGCTTTTAAGCTTCCTTTTAAGTGCCGTTCGCCGGAAGCTGCTGCGCCGCCAATCGTGTAGGCGCGTAAGGCTTGTTCAATGGAAATAGCCTGTTCGGGACGCCAGGGCGCCTCGTCAAGCTGCAAATGGTAGCGGCGGTGCGCGGCGCTGAATATCCCCTTGAGCGGATCGAAATCGGCAACCGGCGTATCGCTGCCGAAGGCCAGAGGGATGCCGGACGCCAGCATATCCTTTATCGGATAAGCGCGGGCGCTGCGCGCGCCCCAGTAACGCTCGGCGTTGCGCACATCGTCGGCAATATGAATGGGCTGCATAGAAGCAATGGTATGTGTTTCGCGGAAAAGAGGCAAGGCTTCCTCAGGAACGAGCTGGGCATGTTCCATGCGAAAATTAAACCCCCATTTTTGCCGCCAGGCTAAACTCTTTTGAAAGGCGCGTAACACTTTAAGCACGGCGGCGTCGCCGATGGCATGTACGGCGGGGCTCAGACCGTTGCGGGCGGCATGGGCGACGATTTCACTGATTTCCGCTTCGCTGAGATGCGCCAGTCCGCGGTTCTGCGGCTCGTTTTCATAGGGGGCCAGCATCTCTGCGGTTCGTGAACCCAGCGAACCGTCGGCAAAAATTTTAACCCCGCCCAGGCGCAGCCAGTCATCTCCGAATCCCGAGCGTAGCTGATTATCCGTTAACCAGGCGGACTCCTGATAGGGGATATAAATGCTTACGCGTAGTTTCAGCTGCCCTTCGTTCATTAAATCCTGCAAAATGCCGTACTCTTTTAATCCTTCCATTGTATGCGCCGAAGTAATTCCGCGTTTGTGAAATTCTTTAAACAAGTTTTTAACCGCCTGCTTCATTGGCCCGACATCCGCCGCGGGCACTTGTTTTTGAACCAAGGGCAGCGCCTGTTCATAAAGCAGACCGTTCAAGGCGCCGTCTCCATCGCGCGCTAATTTTCCGCCGGAAGGATTGGAGCTGTCCTTTTTTAATCCCGCGGCTTTTAGCGCCGGACTGTTCACCCAAATCGAATGGCAGTCCTTTGATTCCAATACTACCGGATTGTCGGGGAAAATCTGATCCAGATATTTTTTGTGCGGTTGTCCGTCCGTCCATAGGTTTTTATCGAAACCATAGCCCTCGATCCACTCGCCGGGCGCAAAAAGGCGGGAGTGGTGGCGCAGGATTTGCAGCGCTTCATCTAACGAGTTTGCCGGACGAAGATCGATGTGCCGGGCATTAAGCGCGCTCATGAACAAGTGCGTGTGGGCGTCGGTAAAAGCGGGATACACGTGTCCGCCCTGAAGATCAATCATTTTCATTTTATTCGGAGAAAGATCGGGATAGTCGTTCTGCCGGCCGATAGCGACAATGGAACCGGAAGAGCTTAACAGCCAATTATAAACAGGCTCTTCTTCGAGCGTGTGAATATAAGCATTATGATAAAGTGTGAAATTGGTTGCGGCCATAAAATAAATTTAATACGAATAGGGCTTAAAAACAAAAAAGCCCCAGCCGGATGGCCGAGGCTAAAAACTTATTCTTTATTTTCCGGCTCTTTTTCCGGATAGGTGATGCGCACCTTGCCTTCGAAAAATTCATCCTGAGCAACTACCGTGGGATTGGTTTCTTTTTCGAATTTGATATCCTTCATCAGTTCACGGTCAAAAATATCTGTTTCGTCGTACATATCCATATCGTCGAGAATTTCGTTTTCCCTTTTCTCGGCAATGCGCTTACTGTTGATCTGGCGCGCCCGAGCCGCCACTGCCAGACATATTTCATATAGGTTGACATTCTTTTCTTTTACTTTACGCAAATCAATGGTTTGAATGGCCATTTAACCCTCCAGTCGTTAACATTTAGCTTCTAAATATAAATCTATTTATGCGGTATGTCAAAAAAAAAATGCCGAATGAATCAAAACTGTCCACAGCTGTCCTAAATAAATATGAGTTCACTCTAAAAAGGTCTCTCACTGTCATTTTCCCACCACGAAGTGGT
>CAZIBE010000087.1:0-16522 GCA_964536685.1 uncultured Calditrichaceae bacterium
CCTTATCCCTTATTCCTTATCCCTTATTCCTTATCCCTTATCCCTTATCCCTTATCCCTTATCCCTTATCCCTTGTTACTTAATACTTAATTCTTAATTTCATTGTATTGCCCAAAGTTTTGTTTTTCTTTACTTTTACCTAAAGTTTTTTTAAATTTACCCGAAAAATATATACTAATTCTGTTACGTTTTATCTGTTAGTTCCATTGTAAAGGACGATCCGTCTTTGGATAAGAATCTCATACACCGCAACTGGGATGGCGCCCTGGCGCTGGCCTTAATCATATCCGACGTGATCATATACAACGCCGCCCTGCCGGTAGCCTACTATCTGCGCTGGTCCAATTTTGCCAATTTTGACGAAAAATATTACAATCTTTTTATAATCATAAATGTCTTTTTTATCATAACCGCCGCTTTAACCGGTCTCTATCGCGGTTTGCGCAACACGCCGTTAAATACGCAGCGCTACAATTTGCGCCGCTTTACCTACTATATGGCCCTGTTTCTGATGTCTTATTTATTTTTAATCAAAGGGATGGCCTTCTCCCGCGGCGTCATATTGATCTTTTTATTCGTGCAGTATATGGCCCTGGATACCTTTCACCATATTTTTGCCAAGTTCCGTTCTTATCTGGTAAAAAGAGGCGTCGGCAGTAAAAATACGCTGATTGTCGGCGCCGACGACAGCGCGCTGGAGTTTTATCAGAGCCTGCGCCGCTTTTTCTCTTATGATTATCAGATTATGGGTTTCCTCAAAAACGGTTATCCCAAAAGTCCTCCGCCCGAAATTCAAAAAAGAATCATCGGCGCCTACGAAGATATTCAGAACGTTTTGGATAGCAAACAAATCGACCGCGTCTTTATCGTCAGCGACTCCATGCTGCAAAAAAAATACGAGCCTATTCGCCGCGCTTGCGAAGACCGCCATATTAAATTAAAAATGGTTTCTCCCCAAACTCTCTCCCTTTTTAAGAGCGCAAAGATTAAAGATATTACCGGCGTGCCCCTTACCACGGAAATACACCGCCGGCGTATTAACAGTATAAAACTCTTTATCAAACGTAGTTTTGATATAGCCTTATCGGGCATGGTTTTACTGGCCCTTTCGCCGTTCCTGTTGTTAATTGCGTTGATTATCAAACTGACCTCTCCCGGTCCGGTCATTTTTAAGCAAAAGCGCAGCGCTTTTAAAGGCGGTAAGGAATTTTACTTTCTAAAGTTTCGCACCATGTATGTGGACGCCGAAGAGCGCAAAAAAGAGCTCTCCCATCTTAACGAAACCAACGGCGCGCTGTTCAAAATGAAAAAAGATCCCCGCGTTACGCCCTTTGGCCGTTTTCTAAGAAAATACAGCCTCGATGAACTGCCCCAGTTTATCAACGTGCTCAAAGGTGATATGTCCATTGTCGGCCCGCGTCCCTTGCCGGTTAGTGATTTTGACAATCTGCAAAACGGGGAAGTCAGCTATGATTGGTACATCAAGCGCGGCGAAATCAAATCCGGCATTACCGGCCTGTGGCAGATCTCCGGCCGCAGTCACCTCAGTTTCGAAGAGATGGTCATGCTCGACCTGTATTATATAGAAAACCAGTCCTTCTTTTTCGATATGGAAATCATGTTCGAAACCATCCCCACTGTACTCACCTCCAAAGGCGCCTACTAAAATAATTAAGAATTAATAATTAATAATGAGTATTTGGTCGTGTTTGCTTTCTGTTGTTTGAAGTGAGCGGAAGCGTCGAATCATACCCAACTTGATCGGGCTTGTCCGTTTTCTGACGGGTCTGTCCGTCTCCCGACGGGCTTTAATGCTAACAAACAACCACATGTCATTCCCAACTTGATTGGGAATCCATTATCATCTTATCATTCCCAACTTGCTGGTCCATCCATTATTCTTGTGGTATGCCCGTCTCCCGACGGACATCCAGAATTTAAATCACAAAACCACCATTTCCTGAATTCTGCTCGCACGTCAAGAACATGTCGTTAAACGCCTTACCGTCCCCCCTGGCATTCCATTTAAAATATAAAACTCAAAATTAAAAATTCAAGATTCAAAATTTCTATTAGCTGTTAGTGATAAGTTTCTATCGGTTTTGCTGGCTGATACCTGAAACTTCCATTAAAATTTTCTTTTCTCCTTATGTTTGACATAATGTAGAAATGTTCTTACTTTATTTCCGGTACAAAAAGGAAAAATAGTTGATATGACCAAGCTAGCGCAAGAAGAGAAAGAAAAAATACTAAAACGCGTTTTTTGGGACGTCGATATTGATGAAGAAAAAATGTCGGCACTTTTAACAGGCCCGCTTGATCTGAATGATAGACAAACAAAAATACTTTATGCCCGTCTGCTGAAAAGCTTACCCTGGTACACCCTATTAAAACTACTTGGAAAAGATAAACTGCTTAAAATTTTAAACGATCAAATATTAAGCTTAATACATCCGCCGGCTCTTAAAGAAAAATATGCGTATGCCAGAAAAGTATTATCTAAATAAACTCTATCCTGTTCAGGATAAAATACTCCGTATATTAGAAGAATTACCCATGCAATTTTATTTAACAGGTGGTACAGCTTTGAGCCGCGCCTGGCTGCACCATCGTTTTTCGGATGATTTGGATTTTTTTGTAAATGATAACAGCGAGTTTAAAAAGCAGACAGAAAGCGTATTGAACGCCCTGAAAAATAACAAAATAGATTTTGAAATTGCCACTACCGCCAAAGATTTTCTTAGAATATTTATAATAAATCTTCAGGTTCAACTAAAGATAGATTTTGTTAACGATGTAAAATTTCGTTACAAAACGCCGCAAAAAACAAAATTGTTTAAATATACGGATCATCCGTTAAATATTTTGGTTAACAAAATTTGTGCCTTGCAGCGGTTGGAAATAAAGGATGTTATAGATATTGTTTTTATCAGCCGTCACTATGCATTTAATTGGGAAAAAATAATCACTGTTGCGCAAAAAAAAGATATTTGGGTCGAACCAGTACAAGTTGCCGGTTTATTGGATACTTTTCCTGTTGAACAAATCAACCAGCTTAAAATGGCTACAAAACTATCTGAAAAATCACTTCTGAAAGAACGGCGTCAAATCGTACAAGATATTATCAATGGTTCGGATAATAGTTTGCATTTAAAATATTAAAGGGCAAAGGTAACCCGCTTTATTTGTAATTTCCTCGGCCCTTGGCCATTCCCAATTCTTAATTCATAATTCTTAATTCGTAATTTTGTTTTCGTCATTCGTAATTGTTTTTTTGCACCGTTCAGGCATTATAGCTAATTTATGTTTTCATAGGCTTAAGTTCCTTAAAAGAAAGAGCAAGAAGATATGAACCGGCTGCGAAAAATCAATAATTATATCGCCCGCATAGAAGAAGTACTTTTGCTCGTCATCGTCCTGTTAATGGTGCTTTTATCTTTTACTCAGGTCGTGCTGCGCAACCTCTTCGATCACGGCATCATCTGGGGTGATATTTTTCTGCGCAATTTAGTTCTGTGGGTAGGTTTCATCGGCGCTTCGCTGGCTTCTAAAGAGGAACGTCACATCAATATCGATGTCTTTAGCCGGGCGCTCAAAGGCCGTTCAAAAAAGGCCGTACAGGCGGCCGTGCAGCTATTTGCTGCCATAATCAGCGCCATTCTCACCAATGCGGCGTTTAATTTTGTATGGCAGGAACGTTCCTTTAATACCATCCTTTTTGCCGATATTCCGGCCTGGTATTTTCAGAGCATTATTCCCCTGGGCTTTGCCATGATGAGTGTGCGTTTTGTATTCAGCGCAGTGGAAAAATGTGTCGCTTGCTTTCGCGCAGAGGAGGCCGGGGAATGAACTGGCTTCTAATTGGCGCTGGCTTAACCCTGCTGGCTTTGTTTGGCGCGCCCTTGTTTGTGATTGTTTCGGCCATTGCGTTGCTGGCCTTCCACCTGGCGGAGATAGATTCCAGCGCCGTAATCATCGAACTGTACCGCCTGGCCAGCCAGCCCGTATTACTGGCCATTCCGCTGTTTACCTTTGCCGGATACCTGTTAGCCGAAAGCAACACACCCCAGCGCCTGGTGCGTCTGTCGCGCGCTGTGTTCGGTCGTCTGCCCGGCGGACTGGCCGTAGTGGCGCTCATCTCCTGTGCCATCTTTACCGCTTTTACCGGCGCCTCCGGCGTAACCATCATAGCTTTGGGCGGCCTGTTGCTGCCCGTGTTGTTAAAAGAGAACTACGGCGAAAATTTCAGCCTCGGTTTACTGACCGCTTCCGGCAATTTAGGATTGCTGTTTCCGCCCAGCCTGCCTATTATCTTGTACGGCCTGGTTTCGCAGGCCAGCATAGACGACCTGTTCTTAGCCGGATTGATTCCGGGCTTTTTAATGGTTTTTCTGCTGTCGGTTTTCAGCGTGCTGGTTTACCGTAAAAAAGTAAAGCAAGAAAAAAAGCCCGATTTCAGTAAAGCGGAAATCTGGCAGGCCGCCAAAGCCGCCGCCTGGGAAATCCCCCTGCCGGTTATTATTTTAGGCGGTATTTACGGCGGCTTTTTTACCGCTACCGAGGCCGCCGCCGTCATGGCTTTTTATGTATTAATCATCGAGGTGTTTATTTACCGCGATATTTCCCTTACAAAAGATTTAATACGCGTGGTGCGCGAAAGCATGCTTTTAGTGGGCGGTATTCTGGTTATTTTAGGCGCGGCGCTGGGGCTGGCCAATTATTTGGTGGACGCCGAAATCCCCATGCAAATCTTAGCGGCCATTAAAACGGTCATTCATTCCCGTGTGGCCTTTTTGCTTCTCCTTAATGTATTCCTGCTTATTGTCGGCGCCATGATGGATATCTTTTCGGCCATCATGGTCGTGGTGCCGCTGATTATTCCCATTGCGCAAAATTATGGCGTCGATCCCATTCATCTGGGCATCATTTTCTTGGTAAATTTGGGCATTGGTTATTCCACGCCGCCCGTGGGCATGAATTTGTTCATTGCCTCCATGCGTTTTAAACAACCCGTACTGCGTCTCTATGTGGCCGCCTTTCCCTTTTTAATTATTTTACTAATCACTTTGCTGATCATCACCTTTGTGCCGGAGTTAAGCCTCTATTTGGTGCATCTCTACCACTAAACCGGAGGAAGTTGTTAAGTTGATCGTTATGTGTTAAAAAGTTCGCTTCCTTTCCGCTCACTGCAAACGCGCTTAAGCAATTATTCATTAGTCATTTGTACTTAAGATGAACCACAGCGTTCACCGAGCACACAGAGAATTTATTCAACTAATTCCTGTTTCCTGATTCCTATTTTCTCTTTTCTAATTTCTTTTTACTTGTTCCTTACCACTTACCACTTACCACTTATCACTTACCACTTATCACTTACCACTTATCACTTACCACTTATCACTTACTACTTATCACTTACTACTTATCACTTAATACTTATTCCTTACCCCCTACTCCCCCCTGAAACTTTTACCTCTTCTCCGCGTAGATAAATGTAAGCACGTTTTTGAACATCTCTTTGATGAACAGTCAAAGGGACATCCACAGCCGGGATTAAGCCCCCGGCTTTTTTATTTACCGTTTGCATCATTCGTTTCATAATACGAAATTTAGCAGTTAAGTATGTGCTAATAAGATGAGTGAAAATTGTTTGCCATTTCTTAACACATGATTTTAACCGGGGTGAATCAAATAGTCGGGAATTTTTTTTGCAGAAAAGGAACCAAAGATATTTAAAATCTGGAAACGGGAAAATAAAAATCCGCCGGAAGGCGTCCCTTTCGGGATAATATCTAATCCCCGTCATAATAAGAGGCAGGCAAGGGAAGTCCAGGGGCCGGCTTTATTTGAACATTGATTATTGAATGTCGGATATTGACTGTTCTGCTTTCATTGTTGCAGATAAACGCTTAAAATTTCGGACTAAGAATCTATAAATGTTTATGCTGGTGAACAGAGTATTGGAAATTAAAAGGTATAGTTTCCAATTCCAGTTTCCTGATTCCAAATCATTTAATGTGCATTTTTAAAGTGTAAATATATTAAGAAAGGAACCCCCTATGTCTCGCACGACGCTCTTATTACCGTTTATTCTTTTATTCTTAGTGTTCTGCTCCAAACATGAAAAAGGAATTTTACTCGAAGGTCTCGTGGTTGGCGCGGACGGCAATCCGCCGGCCATGGCCCACGTGCATATTCTTAAATGGGGCGGCAATCCCTACGCGCCGGAAAAGACTCTTTCCGTCGATGATCAGGGCAAATTTACCGTTCGTCTCGATACAGCGCAGTCCTGGGGAATATTTGTAACGGCCGCTGACCATGCTAATTTGCAATTCCCTTTAATAGCAAATAAAGCCCAATCTCCGCTTCAATTGACTATCCATTTAAAGCCCCATCCCTATCCGCAGGATTTTTCGGACGTAAAGATTACCGGCGATTGGAATAAATTCAGCCTGTCCAAAGCCGACGCCATGCAACGGCAAGCCGACGGCACCTATCTCTGGGAACGGGAAATTCCGGCCGATACCCTATCTTACCAGTTGGTTAATGCCACCAGCGACGGTCATACGGTAAACGGCACCATGTACGACGCCCTAAAATACGATGGCGGCGGCGATTATATCTCCATCATTCGCGGCATAAAAGGGAAGGCGCGTGTGATTTTTGATCCGCACAAGCTAATAAAAGCAACGGCCGGCCTGCAAACGCCGGTGGAAATAGATGCCGCCAACAGCGCCTTACAGCCCTATATGGAAATCGCTCTGCAATATGAGCAGGAAGCGCAAAAAGCCCGCCAGGCGCAAAATGAATACTATGCGAAGCATCATAATCTGGACGGTTTCGTATACGAGACAGCAAGTTTCAAAAAGAATCTTTTAGATAAAATGCAATCCGCATCGGATAAACAATTAACAAAATTTGCCGCGGTTTACTTGTGCCAACTGCCGGCGATGGGCGTTAGCGTTAAAGATTCACTCTATAAAAAGGTGGTTGCGTTGCTTCCGCTGAATGATCCCTTATGGAAACTTAGCCCTCTGAACGCGCCGACTGCCTACCGCAAAGCGCTGGGCGATAAAGCCCTGCCGTTGTTTGAAAAAACCGTAAAACAAATGCCCTATAACGATGTGCGCGCTGCTCTGTTGGTTGAACTGGGCTTTGCGGCAAAAACGGACCGGCAAACCGATAAACTGCGAACCATCTATCAGGATTTAAAAACGCACCATGCCGGCGTTTCCGATTTAACCTATTTTATTGATCGCTTGAATCCCGATGCGCGCATTGCCGTGGGTAAGCCTTTGCCGGATTATTCCTTTAAACTGCTGAACAGTAATAAAACCGTCAGCAAAAAAAGTATGTTGGGTAAATACTATTTAATAGATTTCTGGGCGGTTTGGTGCCGTCCCTGTGTCGGCGAAATGCCTTTTATCCATCAGGCTTATGCACAATATAAAAACAAAAACTTTACCGTATTAAGCCTCTCTTTGGATCGCGCTCCCGAGGATATCGCCAAATTTCGCGCCGAAAAATGGAAGATGCCCTGGCTGCACGTGTTTTTACAAGGGGAAGCGCGCAAGCAGGCTTCGAAAAATTTTGGAGTGCGTGGTATTCCGCGTCCGATTTTAGTGAATCCGCAGGGCATAATTATCGCTATGGAAGGCGATGTGCGCGGCGAAAATTTAGCGGCAACATTGAAAAAAATTCTGAAATGAATAAACTCGGAGCAAATTGAAAATTCCGATTTATCGGTACATCGATGGATACAGAATTAATGTAAGTCCGGAAAGATTAGTGGTGTTGTTATAACCACGGAGCACACAGAAGGAAAATTTATAATTAATAATGAATAATGATTATTTTCCTCATTGCAAAGCACGTCTCTGCACCGGGAATTAAAAATAAAAAATTCCCTGTGTGCTCGGTGCCCTCAGTGGTATTTTATTTAACCACAAAGTGCAAAGAGGGAAAATTGATAATTAATATTCAATTTAAAGTTTTTCAGCTTCGTCGATTAGCATGATGGGGATGTCGTCTTCGATGCGGTATTTTAATTTGCAGGCGTTACAGATTAAATAATTGTGTTCTTTATCGTATTCTAATTCACCCTTGCATTTGGGACAAACCAGGATTTCCATTAGTTTATCATCTAACATAATAATAACCTCAATAAAATCTGTTGTAGCTTAGTCTCTTGAGCTGGTAAAATACTTTTCCACTGCCTGCACAAACGCTCCAGGCGGCCGGATAGCCTTGCCCTGTGCGTTTATAAAGCCGTGCAGCGAGTGTCCGCTGCAAATGAGTTGGGAATCTGTTTTAACCTCATAGCCGATACGGAATTTAGCGCGCGGTTTTTCCGCAATGCGCGCCGTAATGTGCAGTTCGTCGTCAAAACGGGCGGGCTTTAAATACTGGGCGCATACTTCTAAAACGGGCAGCAGATAGCCCCCCTGTTCCATTTGCGCGTAATTGACGCCTATGGCGCGTAACAATTCTATACGCGCCGCCTCAAACCAGACGATATAATTGGAGTGGTGCGCAAATTGCATCTGATCGCTTTCCGCATAGCGCACGCGTATTCGGCAGGTGTGTTCGATCATTCTTTCCAGGCGCCCATCTTGCTGTATTTTTCCAGGCGCTGTTCCAGTAACTGCTCCGTGGGAATCTTCATCAGCTCTTTCAGATTGCGTAAAATCGCTTCTTTAACATTTTTAATGGCCAGTGCGCTGTCCAAATGCGCCCCGCCTTCAGGCTCCGGAATAACCTCATCAATGACCTTTAATTTCAGTAAATCGGGCGCAGTAACCTTCATCGCTTCGGCAGCCTGCGGCGCGTTGGCGGCGTCGCGCCATAAGATGGCGGCACAGCCTTCGGGGCTGATGACCGAATACCATGAATTTTCCAGCATTAGAGTACGGTCGCCCACGCCGATGCCCAGCGCTCCGCCGCTGGCGCCCTCGCCGATGATGACGTTAATGATGGGAACCGGCAGACGCGACATGCGGAATAAATTATAAGCGATGGCCTGAGCCTGGCCGCGCTCTTCGGCGCCGATGCCGGGATAGGCGCCCGGCGTATCGATCAGAGTTATAATCGGTTTGTTAAATTTAACGCCCAGGTCCATAATACGCATCGCTTTGCGATAGCCTTCGGGGTTGGACATACCGAAATTGCGATAGAGGTTCTCTTTGGTGCCGCGGCCCTTTTGCTGGCCGATGATGATCACCGAATAGTCTTCCAATTGGGCGATGCCGGCAACCATGGCCTTATCGTCGCTGAAAAAGCGGTCGCCGTGCAGTTCTTCAAAAAAAGAACACATGCCCTCAACATAATCCAGCATATAGGGGCGTAACGGATGTTTGGCCAATTGGACGCGCTGATAACGCGTTAAATTTGAATATATTTCTTTGCGCAACTGCCGCGCTTTTTTTTCCAGTCGTTTAATGTCTTCCTCCAACATTACGCCGCTGGAAAGGGCATATTCGCGCATTTCCTCGATTTTTTCTTCTAATTCGACAACAGGCCGTTCAAAATCAAGTACAAATTTCTGTGTCTTAAGTGCCATGGCCTCCCTTACACTTTGTTTAATAAACTATTAAGCCGCAACTTCCACACTAAAAATATTGCTTCCCACATAATCTTTTTGGAGAGCTTCGACTCGCCAAATTCCCGATCCACAAAAATGATGGGAATTTCCTTAATGCTAAATCCCTTCTTCCAGGCCTTAAAGTTTAGTTCAATTTGAAAACCATATCCGTTGGATTTGATTGAATCGAAATCGATGGCTTCCAGCACTTCCCGTCGGAAACATTTGTACCCGCCGGTGCAGTCTGCAATGGGGATGCCGGTTACGATGCGCGTATACATATTGGCAAAATAACTCAGCAGCAATCTGCGCAGCGGCCAGTTTACCACATTTACGCCGCGAATATAGCGCGAACCCAGTACCAAATCGCTTTCGCCGATGGCTTCTAAAAAACGCGGTACTTCTTTAGGATCGTGCGAAAAATCGGCGTCCATTTCGAAAATGTATTGAAAACCTTTATCCAATGCAAACCGGAATCCGGCAATGTATGCCCGGCCAAGCCCTTCTTTCTTTTTCCGCTCCAAAAGATAGATGTTGGCATGTTTGCTTTGCAATTCCTTGATTAGTTGTCCGGTGCCGTCGGGAGAACTGTCGTCCACAAATAAAATGTTTATATCGGGAGCATAGTTTAAAATGGCCTCCACCAGTCGCGGCACGTTCTCAATTTCGTTAAATGTGGGCACGATAATAATCGCTTTAGAAGCATCAACCATTCGTTTGTTCCAACTCCTCTTTAAAATGGCGCAGAGCCGCATCGAGTGCCTGCGGCTGCCAGCCGCTGTAATTAACCAGTTTATCTAAAATAAAAGTAGAATTCATCGGCCGCGGCGCCTTTTGTTTCAAAGCTTCCGTTGTAATCGGCTTGATGAGCGTTTCGTCAAGACCAAAAGTGCGGGCAATTTTCACGGCAAAATCGTAGCGGCTAAGGCTGTCCGGGCCGGAGATATGAAAGATGCCATAGGCTTTGTTTTGCAGCAGGCGAAAGATGCCTTCGGCCAAATCGGGCGCGTAGGTGGGACAGCCGATTTGATCGGTTACTACGTTTATGCTGTTGCCCTTCTTCAATTGTTCCACTACCCAGGTGGCAAAGTTAGGGCGCACGCGCTGGCCGGCGCCAAACAATACCTGCGTTCGCGCGATAAGATATTCCACGCTGCCGGCGCGGATGATATTTTCTGCGGCCAGCTTGCTGCGGGAGTAGTTGCCGCGCGGATTGGGCAGATCGGTTTCACGATAATTACCCAAATCGCCGTCAAATACATAATCGGTGGAAATTTGAACCAGTGTGGCTTTTAATAACGAGGCTCCGTCTAAAATATGTTCCACGGCGTGCACGTTGGCATTCCAGCACGTTTCACGATCGTCTTCGCAGCCGTCCACATTGGTGTAAGCGGCTGCATTAATGATAAGCGCCGGTTTGATGCTGCCGATCAGCTCCCGCGTTTCGGAGCGGCTGGTTAAATCCACTTTGTAATAGGGAAATTCCGGCTGGGTGAGATGGTTTTCCTGTTCCAGCGAAGCGCCGTAAACATGGTAGGCGCCGCTGAATCTTTTTAACAAACTCTGTCCCAATAAACCGTTTGAACCAAAAATCAGCGCTTTATCCATAAAAGTCCTTTAGTTTTTCCATTAGTTGCTGTGGCTCCGCCAAACCACGGAATGAGCCGCTTAGTGCTGCTACAAGATTGGCCTTCTGTGCCGCTTTGTGTACATTAGCGCTAATTACGTATTCATAGCAAAAGCCGGCCATAAAGGCGTCGCCGCAACCGGTTGGATCGGTAACCGTCACGCCTGCGGGCGGCTCAACGAAGAGCGAGGTAATGCGCTTTCCGCGTTTTTGTACGGTGCGACTGCCACGTGAACCAAAAGTTAAATTAAGGATTTTATCGTCTTCAAAGCAAGAATCCTGCAAAAAAATTTTTTTCACCGGTATCTTCGGGAAAATGACGGCAAACTCCTGTTCATTCATTTGCAAAATATCGGGCGCTTCCAGCCAGCGTTTAATTTTTTCCGGCGCTTTGAAAAATCTTTGTCCGTTGGCGGCGCGGCCTAACAGCAGGCTGTGTACATCTACGGCTAATATTCCATGAAACTTTTTGCGCAGTTTTTGCAGTGTCGGCAATTGAATATCCCAGCCCGAAATCATGTTCAGTAAAATGACGTCGCATTGCAGCGCCTCTTGCAGTAGTTCAAAGGACAGGGGAGGCAGGGGCGAAAGGGAATATTCCGTGCGTTCTTCGGGGCTGTGGTAAACAATGCGCACGTAATTGTTTTTTTGATCCAAAAAGCGGATACCTTCAGTGCGTACGTTAGAGGCGTCAGTCCAAAGTCGTTCAAGCGGCTCGCGGATATCCTTGCCGGCGAAACTGAACACAAAGATTTCATCGTTTGGGCCGACTAAAGCCCGGAGCGTCTGTACGGTATGCAGCAATCCGCCGAGGCTGTGACTCACCCGGCCGTTAAAGTGATGAATTTCATCCCGGACAATCGTCCCGATTACAGCAATTTTCATAATAAAGCTAATTTGAGGAATAGAAAGCAGAAAGACAAATCAATAAAGCAGTTAATGATGAATAATATGAATGACCAGTTAAATAAAATTTTAGAAATATTGGGCTATCACGTAAGTGATAGCCCAAAATAATTTCAACCGGTCATTTGTATGAATAATTTATTTATGATTAGTACCTTTACTCAGCAAAAAAGATTCCTCATCCGTCAACCGGCGGATTCGGAATGACACGGAAGCCTGTCATTGTGAGGAGCGAAGTATAAGCGACGTGACCATCTTTTAATATACAAGTTAGTTAAGCCGTGCTTTGCTGAGCTAAAGACATAATTAAATTTATTTTGTTGCTAAGAGCATCTCCAAACCGGGAAGTAAAATAAAAATTTCTATGTGTCCTCGGTGCTCTCGGCGGCGATTTGAACAAAGAGCAAAAAAAAGCCGTCCTGAGGACGGCTGAAGATTACTTTTTCAATTCGGTGATGCGCGCTGCTTTACCGCGCAAGCCGCGCAGGTAATACAGTTTCGCCCGGCGAACTTTACCGAGCCGCTTTACTTCAATTTTAGCCACACGTGGCGAATTAAGCGGAAAAATGCGTTCCACGCCAACGCCGTTGGAAATTTTGCGAACGGTAAACGTCTCGTTGATGCCGCCGCCTTTTCGTTTAATGCAAACACCCTGAAAAATCTGAATACGTTCTTTGTCGCCTTCAATAACACGGACATGAACGGACAACGTATCGCCTGCTTTAAACTCAGGAATATCGTTGCGTAACTGATCTGCTGTAACGGTATGTAAAATGTCCATTTCTCACACTCACGTTTTGTTTATGGTTTTAAATATTTTTTAAACAATTCGGGACGTCTGCGGCGCGTACTCTCTTCGCGTTGCTGCAAACGCCATTCTTCAATTTTTTTATGATTTCCCGATAGCAACACCTGTGGAACGCGATGGCCTTCAAAATCTTCCGGCCGGGTATAATAAGGCGCATCTAACAGGTCATCGGAAAACGAATCGCTCCATGCGGAATTGATATCTTTAATCACTCCGGGCAGCAAACGCACTACCGCATCCACAATAACCAGCGCCGCTACTTCGCCGGCGCTCAGTACATAATCTCCGATGGAAATCTCATGCACATCGAAGAGCCTGGTTAACCGTTCGTCCACGCCCTTGTAATGACCGCAAATGAGCACCAGATGTTCTTTCAGGCTGAGTTTCACAGCCTCACTCTGGTTGAGGGTTTGCCCGCGCGGACTGGTTAGGATGATGTGAGCGTTCTCCGCCGCTTCATCTTTGAATATGTGGCGCAACGCTTTAACAATCGGTTCAATTTTGAGCACCATGCCCGGTCCGCCGCCGTAAGGATAGTCGTCGATTGTGCGATGCTTATCCTCCGTGAAATCGCGTAAATCATGAACATGAATCTGTACGCGATTTTTTAAACGCGCCTGTCGTACAATGCTTTCATTCAGCGGCGCTTCCACCATGCGCGGGAATCCGGTGATAATATCAATTCTCATATCAAAGAGCGTTAGTCTAACAGACCTTCGATTACATGAATGTGCATCGTCTTATTCCGGCGATCAACTTGTTTAACCACATCTTTAATCGCAGGAATCATATAACGTGCACCCTGTTTTGATTGAACAACATAGATATCGTTGCTGGCGTGGCTTTCTACATCCACAATTTCGCCAATCTTCCGGTCTTGCTCATCAAATACCTGCATGCCGATTAAATCATGAATATAAAATTCATCTTCGGCAAGCGGCTGCAAATCGGCCTCTTCAATATAAAGATAGGCATTGCGCAGTTTTTCGGCTTCGTCGACGGACGATATTTCGTCAAACTGCAAAAATGCAAATCCCCGGCTGAGGCTGACCGTGCGGATAGACAAAGGAATCCAGCGTGTATCTTTTTGCCAAAAAACAGTTTTTAGGGTTTCGAAATGTTCAGGGAAGGAGGTGATAACTTCGACTTTAACCTCCCCACGAAGTCCTTTTGGCTTGAGGACTTTTCCGACAATGAACATCCGTTTTATTCAAGAATTTCGAGCACGGCTCGTTTTCCGGCCTTAGCCGAAGCAGCAGCCAACAAGGTGCGAATAGACTTAGCCGTCTGGCCGCGTTTACCGATTACTTTACCTAAATCGCCGTCACCTACACGCAGTTCATAAACCGTTACGCGTTCGCCTTCAACTTCTGTAACCGCAACTTCGTCAGGTTTATCCACCAAATGTTTGGCGATAAATTCGACAAAATCTTTCATGTCCACGATACACCTCCATTAGTATGAACTCACTTGCATTGTCATTTCAAGAATCGGCTTCGACCAATTCCCCAAAAACTTATTCGTTCTCTTCTTTTTTGGCTTCTTCCTGAACTGCGGCTTCTTCCGTGCTTTGCTGGGCTTCTTCAGCTTCGGGCGGAGGCGCTTTTTCGGCAACCGGAGCTTCTTGTTCCGCAGGCTGCGCTTGTGTTTCTTCCTCAGTTTCCGCTTCGGCTTCTTTCTGCTTAGCTTTGCTCTTAAGCTCTTCCTCGGCAGCCATGCGTTTACTCTTTTCTATCTGAAGTAATTCCCATTTAGCAAATTCTTCGGCGATCTTCGCTTCGTCGGCGCCGTGTTTTTTCATATCCCATTTCAGCCACAGGCCCTTTTGACGCAGCAGACTGCGAACGGTCTGGGTGGGCTGAGCGCCGTTTTCCAGCCAGTAAAAAATACGATCTTCCTGTACTTTTACCGTATGTGGTTTGGCTAGGGGATCGTAGGTACCAATCGTTTCAATAAAGCGGCCATCACGCGGGGCCCGACTATCAGCAGCAACGATACGATAAAAGGGGCGTTTTTTACGTCCCATTCTGCGCAATCTCAACTTTACAGCCAACTTAATTCCTCCATAGTTTATGCTCCGAAAGGCAATCCGCCAAATCCCCTGAAAGACTTGCCCTTCATTTGTTTCATCATTTTTTTCATTTGCTGAAACTGATTCATTAATTGATTGACATCCTGAACGCGCGTCCCGCTGCCATTGGCGATGCGTTTACGGCGGTTGCCGTTCAGTATTTTCGGATTACGGCGTTCTTCCTGGGTCATCGAGTTGATGATCGCTTCGATGCGAATCAAACCCCGGTCGTCCACCTGAATATTTTTCAATTGCCGGCTCACTCCGGGAATCATCTTTAAAATGGATTCCAGCGAGCCCATCTTTTTAATCTGCTGCAACTGATCGCGAAAATCTTCCAGATCGAATTCCGCCTTGCGCAGCTTTTGTTCCAGTTTACGCGCTTTTTCTTCGTCGACGGTGGCTTGCGCTTTTTCTACCAGCGTAACCACATCGCCCATCCCTAAGATACGCGATGCCAACCGATCGGGATGGAATTGTTCGATTTCGTCTAATTTTTCGCCCACGCCGATAAACTTAATGGGCTTGCCGGTTACCGCGCGAATAGATAAAGCCGCTCCGCCGCGGGAATCGCCGTCCATTTTGGTAAGCACTACGCCGTCAAAATCCAGCCGGGCGGCAAACTCTTTGGCCGTGTTTACTGCGTCCTGACCGGTCATGCCGTCGGCTACGAACAGGATTTCATGAGGGCGCACCCGGTTTTTTATTTGTACCAGTTCGTTCATCATGGCCTGATCGATATGCAGACGACCGGCGGTATCTAAAATCAGCGTGTCACAGAACTGCTTGCGGGCGGCGCTAACCGCGTTAAAAGTGATTTTAACCGGATCGCCCAAGCCTTCGTCGTACACCGGCATGTTTAGGCTGCGCGCCAGCACTTTTAACTGTTCAATAGCGGCAGGACGATAGACGTCCGCAGCCACTAACATGGGCTTGCGTCCGCGTTTTCTTAAAAAGCTTGCTAATTTACCGGCAAAAGTTGTTTTACCGGAACCCTGCAATCCGGTCAGCATAATAATCGTCGGCGGAATGCCGGCGGTACGCATTTGCGTGGTGGAACCGCCTAACAGATGCACTACTTCATCGTGGACGATTTTAACCACCATCTGGCCGGGCGTAACGCTGCGCAAAACTTCTTCGCCGACGGCTTTTTCCTGCACACGCGCGATAAAGTCTTTTACGACCTGATAATTAACATCCGCTTCTAAGAGCGCCCGGCGGATTTCCCGCAGGGAATCAGAAATATTCTTTTCCGTTAATTTACCGTATCCGCGCAGCTTTTTAAAGGTCGATTCGAGGCGCGCAGTTAAATCTTCTAACATAGCCGTCCGTGCGTCATTTTCATTTTTATTATGACCGCTAAATCTAAGGAATTTGATTCCCCTTATCAAGTTTTTGTGTAATTTTTATTTTGATATTTGATGACCGATGGCCAAGGGCCAAGAATCAAGATTAAATAAAGCATTAAGGGTTAAGTAGTAAAATAAGAATCAGGAAATAGAAAAGAGAAAACAGGAAAGTGTTAGGTGT
>CAZIBE010000088.1:0-16207 GCA_964536685.1 uncultured Calditrichaceae bacterium
CGATTTATCGGGATGATACCGATTACCTTATTTGCGCCACAGGCGCCCCTTCAGGATAAACCATTTACTGATCGGTATAAATTTTTATGTTCGAATACAATTAAAAATACTTTACCATTATACGGATATGGGTGCGCTCCGTCAAGGGGCTGATTTTTTTAGGAACTAAAAGGCATGCCGCATGTGCTCCACCTTCATACAGACGTCCATCATCACTTTCAGCCCGGCGTCAAGGGCGTTTTGCGCGGCCTGTTCGTTAATGATACCCGATTGCAGCCAGACCGCTTTGGCGCCTATCGCGATGGCCTCTTCCACAATGGGCGGCACATCCTCTGCACGGCGGAAAATATCGACCACTTCAATAGTATCCGGCGCCTCTTTTAAAGAAGGGTAACAGACCTGTCCCAAAATTTCATCATAATTGGGATTAACCGGAATGATGTTGTAGCCTACCTGTTGCAGATAGAAAGCCACACCGTGGCTGGCCTTAAAGGGCTTGGGTGAAAGTCCCACAACCGCAATATTTTTGTATTGTTTGATAACCTCGCCGATATGCTGGTTAACCTGGTTCCATACGGAAGACATATTGCTCTCCTTTTTCCTCTTTGTAACGAAACGCGGGCCGGAATATTTCGTCCGGCTAAAATTGTATTTTGCGCAGGGTCATCTTTCTGTTGTGGAAACTAGCCAGTGGAATTGTATGGAAGGCCTGCAGCTCCGATTGCAACCGTTCAAAAGCGAATCCCACCTGGTCCGGCGCATGGGCGTCTGAGCCGATGGTCAGTGGAATCCGATGTTCCAAAAGCAGCGGCCACGCCTCGCCGGCCGGATAGGGCTGAGCGACGGCTTTGCGCCAGCCGGAAGTGTTGATTTCCACAGCCATGCCCTGTTTTTGTACTTCCCGTAAAATTCGTTCAATGCTTGGACGGTTGTAAGCCAGCACGCTTTGCCGGGCCGCTTTAATCAAATCCAGATGTCCGACAATATCGAACAAGCCGCTTTGTAAGCCGCGCAGAACCGCCTGCAGATAGTCTTCGTAAATCTGTGTGAGCGTTTTGCCGGGGAAATTGTATTTAAATACCCAGTTGCCTTCCGGCCAGTGGCGGATAAAATGCACGGACATGATGACCAGGTCGAAGGGATGTTGGCGCAGAATATCTTCCAGAAAATTCTCCATGCCGTCGATAAAATCGGCCTCGACGCCCAGCTTAATTTTAAGTTGCGGAAACTCTTTTTGCAGGCGTTGAACGTCGGCCACATAATCGGCCAGTTCATTTTCGGCCATGCGGTGAGCGCTGTCGTAATTATCCGGCAGGGGAATGTGATCGGTAAAGGCGATTTCTGTTAAGCCCAGACGGATGGCTTGTTTAACATACTCTTCCATATTTCCTTTGGCGTGTTTGCAGCGGGCTGTGTGCAGGTGGTAGTCGACAGTAAGTTCATTCATGGTCGCCATCTTCCGGTAGGGGACTGTTGTCAGAGGGATTTTCTGCCAGGAATTGCCGCAGTTTTTGCGTGTTATTAGTATCAAAATTATTGGTTATCCAGCGTACAAACGACAGATAGAGATGCTGTTCCGCTTCACCGGCCATATTCTGCAAAAGATTCAAATGGCCGGTCAGCGTGTGTATATCACCGCGCTGCGCCGGGCCGCTGAGAATTTTCTTTGCCGGCGCCCGGCGGAAATTTTCGATCACCCGTTCCATTAGGGGCGATAACAAAGTACTGATTTTTTCATGTGTCAGGCCGCTCTGTTCCAGAATTTGTTCGGCCATGGCCAACAACGCCGCTGAATAATTGGCCGAAATAGTGGCGGCTAAATGCAAAGCTTTTTTTTGCCCGGCGCTGACCTCCATTTGCCGGCAATCCAGTTTACCACAAATGTCGGCCATAACAGAGCGCGTTTCCGCAGCACCCTCAAAGGTGCAGACGATTCCCCGCCAGACGTCGGCCGGCAAAAACCGGTTGTGAAAGGTTTGCAGCGGATGCCAACTGGCGCAATGCGCTCCCTTGGCTTGCAGTTTGCTCAGTTCAGCGGAAGTGCGAAAGCCGGATGTGTGCAGCACATGTTTATTCTGCAAATCAAAATTTTGCAGCGTATGTACCGCTTGTGGGATGGCGTCGTCGGGCACGGCAATGACGAACAGGTCCGCCTGCTGAATGAGCGGGGCTTGAAAAGCGTCATAATGAATAGAAGGGAAATCCCCCGGCGGATTGATTTTTTTCGCGGCGTTTTCATACACATCCACCTGATAGCCGTCTACACGGTTCAGAGCGCCGGCCAGAGCCGTACCCACTTTACCCGCGCCAATGATTAAAATGTTCATCTCATCTCCTGTATTACCGGGCACAAATTCGCAGAAATCAAAAGATAAAGCAAGAAAAAAAGGAATCAGGAAAAAGGAAAGAGGGAAGTAGTAAGTGTTAAGTAGTAAGTGGTGATGAACTGAGGAAATAGTAATCAGAAAAGAGAAAAGCGTTAAGCGTGCCGGACGCCCCTCACCGTCGGACGGGGAGGGGATGGGGGTGGGGCAAAAAACGTGAACAAAACTACCATAGCATTAAAAAACCAAAAGCCCCGCCGGAAATGGACAGGGCTGAACGTCTGCTAAGAAGAATAATTAAAACCGCTCAAAATCGTCGCTGGAGGTCACGTACTTATCTTTTGGGAAAAAGCGCATGTAAATGATGTCGCTCAGCGTGATGGCTTCTTTGGAATAAGGATTAACACCGCGGTTGTAAAACTCGTCGTCGATAATACGAGAAGCATCTTTCCAGGTGCTTAATACATTTAAGCGGCTAATAAAATCATCGAATTCCACTTCTTTTTTCTTAAAAAGCTTTTTGATGAATTTTTTACGCACACGGCCTTTGATCATTTCATGTAAATCTTCCAAAGGCGTGTCCGAAGAGATTTGTTTAGCCAGATGATCGGCCAGCGAAGCGGCCACTTCCGGATTAATTTCTTCTTTTTCCTCTACCTCTTCCTCGATGACAATCTGCGTTTCGGGCACTTCGATATCGTCCACCTTCACCGCCACTTCCTGGCTTTCAATATCCTGCACTTTCTCAAACCCGATCACTTCGGTAGGCTCGCGCAAGGCTTCTTCAGCTTCGGCGCCGGGTATGATGCCATCGCGAATTAACGCTTCGATTTGTTCAAAAGTGAGTTCGTTTAAATCGCTTTGCTTACGCACACTGCCGATTAGTTCCTGGTAGTCGTCAAGTTTGCGATCGCGGAAGGCATGTTCTAATAAATCCAACGGCAGGGAATTTACTTCCCGTTCCTGGGCGTCGCTTAAAAAGCTCATGGTTGTTTTTACGATGCCAAGGGTTGTCTCTGTGCGGTTTTCGGAAAAAGCCTTTTGATCAATCTGATCCATCAGCTCTTCAAACTGATCCTGAGAAATATCGCGCATGAATTTTAGATTGAAATAGTCGGAGATAGCGGTTTTATAGTACTCATAGCGGAAAAAGTATTTCAGTGTATCGTATACTTCCAAAGTCGAAATGCGCGGACTGTTCTTAAACAAGAACTGGCTAAGCGTGCGGTGCGGTTCAATTAAATAATTCATTTCTAATTTAATAGCCCGCTCCAGAAGCTGATTGAATTTAGTGATGTGAAAGGTGGCATTCTGCTTGAGCAAATCAAAAATCTGGTCGATTAACATGCGCACTTCCGGCATATCGTAATCGAATCGTTCGTTGCTGGTAAACTTCTCTTCTTCCTCGCGAATCCACAATTCCACTTCCTGATCGAAAAAATGCTTAATGGAATCGGGAATATCCAACTGCATCAGATAGGCCAGCGGAATGGATGTCATGCGCTGGTCGGTCAGCACAACCTCTTTAATGCGTTGCGTAAAACGTTCAACAGTTTCTTCAAACATGAATCTATCCTCGTCTAACTCGCTTCTGTTTTCTGAATTAATTACAATGGACGTCGATATATCTGTTACTAAGACTTAACGGTTACCGCAAGATTTCATACAGGAATATACTCTCTTTACATTTTATGAGCAAGCCAAATCTGACCGGGCGTAATATTGGTCACACAATCCAACTTTTACACAAAAGAAATTTGTAATTATTCATTGAAACCTTTGAAAAAATCCATCTGTGCACAGTCATATATGTTCCATTTTTATTAATGGTATGTAAACGCATAAAAAACAGTCGCCCTTTAATTTTTCAAAGGTTATTCATGCTTAATTACCTGCACCCATACCTGCCGGTTACGCGGACCGTCAAATTCGCAAAAAAAGACGCCCTGCCAGGTGCCTAATTGCAGCCGGCCGTTTTCTACGATGATCGTTTCGCCGGCGCCGACCAACGAGGATTTAATATGAGCGGCAGAGTTGCCTTCGAAATGGCGGTAACTGTCTTCAAAGGGAATTACTTTGTTGATTTCATGCAAAATATCGCGGGGTACATCGGGATCGGCGTTTTCATTGATGGTTACGGCCGCTGTGGTGTGCGGCACAAAGACAGTAACCAGTCCGTGTTCCAAACCCGCTTCTTCAACTGCTTTTTGAATTTCCCCGCTTATATTGATCAGCTGCGTCCGCTGGCCGGTTTTTACATTGATTTTTTTCAAAACAGCGCCTCTTTTATGTTTTTAATTTTTTCTTACGCGCCGCCGGAAACAGCACATTGTTCAATATTAAACGGTAACCGGGCGAGTTTTTATGTAAACTCAAATCCGTGGGCGGATCGCCCACACGGTGCGTGTAATCTTCCGGATCATGACCGCCGTAAAAGGTAAAGGTGCCCTTACCGCGGCTGCCGTGGATGTATTTAACTTCGTCGGTACCCTCGATTTTGCCCATGATGGTAACGGAAGGTTTGATCAGTTTTTCGCGGAACATGGTGGTTTGCCCCATAAAGCCCTTCACCACATTCACATGGTCCTGCGTCAGCATGGTAGGCACGGGATCGTATTTGGCCGAAAACTCGAACAGCGTAAAATAATCGGTTTGCGGATCGCGTACGCGCGGCATGTAGCTGGGCGGCACGTCAATATCGGAAAACTCGTAGATGGCTGGATCGGTGATCAGCTTAAAATTCTGAAAAGCGAAGGTCTGGCTGAAATCCAGTTTTTTCTGATAATCGGGATCGATGCCGTCGCCGTCAAACACGGCGTCGCAGATATCGGTTTTTTGCGCGGCCAGAGCAATATCCAAAGCGTCCGTGGCCGAACACATGGCAAACATGAATCCGCCCTTTTCCACAAATTGCTGTATCTCGCGGGCTACGGCGGCCTTTTCTTTGCTTACCTTTTTAAAGCCCAGTTCGCGGGCCAGCTTTTCGGATTCCATCTGCCGTTTGATGTACCATGTTTCGTGGCGGAACGACCCCCAGAACTTGCCATACTGCCCGGTAAAATCCTCGTGATGCAGATGCAGCCAGTCGTAATTTTGCAGCACGCCGGCCAGCACCTTGCGATCGTAAATCACGTCGTATTTAATTTCGGCGTAGGTTAAGGCTAATGTAACGGCGTCGTCCCAGGGACGGTAACCGGGCGGCGAATAGACGGCAATGGTCGGCGCCTTTTCCAACAGCACGCGCTCCATGTTGTGGCTTTCAATCTCGGCATAAATCTGGTTCACTTGTGCGCCGTTGGCGGGCTCGAAAGTGACGCCGCGCAGCCGGCACTCGTTGCGGAACAGCTCGCTGTCCGTAAATAAAAACGAACCGCCGCGATAATTGAGCAGCCATTCCACATTAATGTCTTTGGTCAACACCCAATAGGCAACTCCGTAGGCCTTCAGATGGTCGTTCTGTGACAGGTCCATGGGAATCAGCAGATACTGCGCCCGTACAAAGGTTTGCAGCAGCAATAAAAACAAGATTATTTTTTTAATTTTCATGACGCTGCGCCTCTAATTGACTGCTGATAGCCCGCGCCTGTTTGCGGGCGCCATCCGTATAAAAACTATCCGGAAAACGCACCAATATGTTTTGATAGCACTCCAGCGCCTGCGCCAGAGCGCCCTGCCGCCGGTAGGTTTCGCCTAAAAGAAAGAAGGCCTTGTCTAAATCTTCTTCACCGGTGTAATTGTGTAAAATATTTTGCAGCAATTCCGCGGCGCGCCCGTATTTTGCCAGACGCAGATAAAGTTCGGCAGCGCGGTAAGCGGCCGGCAGGCTTAAATTATGTTGCGCGGCGGCTAATGCGGCAAATTTCTCCGCGGCCTGCGAAAAACGCAATTGTCGTTCCAACAACTCCGCGGCGCTGTACTTACGCAGCGTCAACGAATCCTGCCCCATATCTTCTATCAGAATAATCCGTTGCAGCGCGTTGTTGGTCAAAGAATCCTCGGCCGCGCCTTCGAACAGGATTTGCCGGTACTGTTTTAAAGCCAGTTTAAAGCGGCCCTGAAAATAATCCAGATCGGCCAGTTCCAGCGCCGCCAAACGCTGATAGGGCGGCCGGCGGATGTGTTGCAAATAACGTCGCGCCTGCGGCAGATTATTTTTACGCAGCAGCGCCCGGGCTATTTTAAAACGCAGTCGATCCGGCGTTTGTCCTTTGAGTTTAAATTTCAGTAACTGTTTGTACAACACAAGCGCGCCGTCCACATCCGCATAATAATTAAAGGCAATGTCCCCACGCAGTTCCAGCGCCTGATAATACACCGGTTCGCCGAGTTTTTCCGTGGTGATTTCCTGCAGAATTTTTTGCGCTTCTTTCACTTGTGTTCCGGCTGCCGCCTCATCATGTTTTTGCGCCAAAAGCTGGCCATAGCGGAAACAGGCGCGGGCGCGCGCCAACAAAATTTGCCTGCGATAGGCGCGTCGCGGTTGTTCTTTCAGAAGTTCATCGTAGGCCGAGAGGGCGTATTGGTACGCTCCGTTAGCCGCCGCCTGAAGGGCAAAACGTTCCAGATAGCTGGCCTGTGCATTATGCTTGTGTAATTGACGGTAAATTTCCAGAGCCGCGGGATAGTCCTTTATACGCATGAGCAGTTCGCCATGCAGTTCTTGCAAAAAAACATCGCCGCCCCGATCCCCGCTAAAAGCCGCCAGAGCCTTAATGATGCGTTTCGTGGCCTCTTGGTCTTTGGTCATGCTCAAAAGCTGCGAACGCACAAAGTATTTTTGCTGCCGGTAATTCTGATAGAAGAGCAAATAATAGTGTACGGCCTGCTCGTAATTCAGCTGGGCGCGGTACAGATAAGCGATGTCACGGAACAGCGATTTCTGCTTTGGCAGACGCCGCAGCGCCTGACGGTAGACCTCGATGGCCTGATCCAAAAGGCGCAGCTCGGCCATGGCGCCGGCCACAAAACGGTATTTGTAAATATTGTAAGGCTTGCTCTGATAAACGCTCTCCCAAATGGCGAAAGCGCGCTCTTTTTCATTGTTTAAATAGTAGGCGCCCGCCAGATATGTCTTGTAGGTGATGTCGCGGGGGAACTTCCGCGTCAACTCCGTAAAAAAGCGGATCATCGCCTCGTACTGGTGCAGATTCTGAAAGCAGTTTTTAAGGCCGTTGATCATCTGCGTGCTGTTGTGCCCTTCGTCGAACAGCTGCCGGTAAATGCCCAAAGCATTTTCGTACTGGCCGGCGCGTTCCAGGGCGCGCGCCACGCGCAGCCGGGAATCTTTTTTCGGCTGCACGGCCTGTACAGAAATAAACAGGGCAACAATCAGTAAACTAATCTGTAGAAAATTGCGGGAGTATTTCATCGCACAAATACATACCTTCCTGCGTTAAACGGAATCTGTTCGCCTCCTGCCGCGCCAAACCGCGCTTGATGAGCTGATCTACCACCGGCGCGTAGCGTTGTAAAAAGGGCTGACCAAATCTACCTGAAAATTGTTCCATATCCAAACCATCATAGGTGCGCAGACTTAGGAAAATGAATTCAAACTCTTCGCTGGCCGGCGTTAACCGTTCGCGTTGAATCACCGGCAGATGACCGGCGTTTACCATTTCCATGTAACGGCTGAGCGAGCGCACGTTGGCCCGGCGTTCCTTTGGCCAATAGCTGTGCGCGCTGGGGCCAAAGCCCAGATACGCGCTGTGGTTCCAGTATTTGTAATTATGCCGCGAAATATAGCGCGCACTGCGGGCATAGTTGGAAACTTCATAAGGATTGTAGCCATGGGCTTTCAATTGGCGGATAGTTTCCTTTAAAAAAAACAATTCCTGCTCCGGTTTTTTGGGCTTGATTTCTCCCTTTAACACGCGGCTGTAAAAAGGAGTTCCCTGCTCAAAGATTAAGTTGTAAGCGGAGATATGTTCCGGCTGGAAGGACAACGCCTCCTTTAAATTGGCGCGCCATTGGCCGATGCTTTGCTTGGGCAAAGCAAAAATCAGGTCCAGGCTTAGGTTGTCAAAGCCGGTCGCGCGCGCCTGCTCGATGGCTTCGACGGCCTGACGGCGATCGTGAATGCGTCCTAAAAAACGCAGCTCGTCATCGTTAAAGCTCTGAACGCCGACGCTCAGACGGTTGACGCCCAGCGAGCGGTAACCGCTGAGTTTTTCCACAGAAAGCGTGCCGGGATTGGCCTCTAAGGTGATTTCCGCAGCAGCGTCGAGCTTAAATAAATCCCTGATGGCGGTAAACAAATGTTCCAACTCGCCCGCGTTGAGCAAGGAAGGCGTGCCCCCTCCTAAATAAACGGTATCAAAGACTTCGCTAATTTCTGTTTCATTACACAACAGGCGCATTTCTTTAATCAGATAATCCACAAAGGCGGCGCGTTGACTTTGATCAGTTATGGAATAAAAATCGCAGTAACCGCACTTTTGTTCGCAAAAAGGGATGTGCAGGTAAATGCCGGGCGATGTGGAGATGTTGGGTTTCATGGAAAGATTCTTAAATACAGCTTTTAACCTGATCTTTGCGAAATCTCGCAGGTTTCGCAAAGATCAATGTAGTTCAAGTGTTGTTTATACGGATCAGTAAATGGTTTACCCTGAAGGGGCGTCTGTGGCGTAAATAAGGTAATCGGTATCATCCCGATAAATCGGGATTTTGTACAAAACACTCAACTTTCAGGACTAAATGGCTTGTATTCAAACCATTTCTATTCGAGTAGACATTACCGAATAATTGTGCCAATACGTCCCAGGCGGATTTTACTGAAAAACTGACTCCATGGTAAATTGTGATCCCATGAAAAGTAAATTACCAAAGCCTGGCCGATGATTAATTTATGATCTACGAAACCCCAGATGCGGCTGTCGGCGCTGTTGTCGCGGTTGTCGCCCATAGCCCAGTACTTGCCCGGGGGAATGGTAATCGGTCCGTAATTATCGCGGCTGCCCAGATTGCGGAAGGTGGGGAAGGCGTAGTGTCCCTGATTCCGTTTAAAAATACGGGGATCGATGAACTTGGCCTGCGGCGGCAGAGGAAAATTTTTACCGTCCACAAGCACCTGTTTGTTGACCACCTCCACGGTCTGTCCGCCCATGGCAATACAACGTTTGATGTAATCCATGCTCTGATCCAGCGGATAGTGAAAGATGATGATGTCGTACGGCTTAGGCTCATGGATCGACGGGAAGCGAAACCAGGGAATACTGAAGCCGATTTTGGTGTAAGGGATGCCGATCCAGTCCGGCGTACGCATGCCGTAATTAAATTTATTTACCAGTAAAAAGTCGCCCACTAACAGGGTGTTCTCCATGGAAGAAGTGGGAATGGTATAGGCTTGTATCAGAAACTGGCGAATGATCAGCGCGGCAATCAGAGCCGTAAACAATCCTTCGGTAAAACTTCTGAAACGGTTTTTAGGTTTAGCTTTCGGTGCGCTCAAAAATTCCTCCTAAAATCAATTATCCGCATTCATGGACAGAACCGCTAAAAAGGCTTCCTGTGGAATATCCACGCGGCCCACTTGCTTCATACGCTTTTTGCCTTCTTTTTGTTTCTCCAACAGCTTGCGTTTACGCGAAATATCGCCGCCGTAACATTTGGCTGTGACATTTTTGCGTAGCGGCTTAACCGTTTGCCGGGCAATAATTTTGCTGCCGACGGCCGCCTGGATGATCACTTCAAACAACTGGCGCGGGATGAGCTTTTTAAGATGACGACACAGTTTTTGACCCATTTCGTAGGCTTTGTCGTTGTGCACGATGGTGGACAAAGCATCCAGCGGTTCGCCGTTAATCAGAATATCCAATTTAATCAGGTGTCCTTCGCGGTAGGAATCGAAATCGTAATCAAACGAAGCGTAACCGCGCGTGACGGATTTCAGTTTGTCGTAAAAATCAAAAATGACCTCGGCCAGCGGAAAATAAAACTGCATGTCGGCGCGGCTGGGATCGATATAAGACGTGGTTTTAAAAACAGCCCGTTTTTCCTGGCTGAGCTTCATGATGGCTCCGATGTACTCCGGAGGCGTAATAATCTGCGCGGTGATATAGGGCTCTTCGATGGAATTGATTTTACCCACATCGGGCAAATCGGACGGATTGTCTATTTCGATAGTTTCGCCATTGGTTAAATTTACACGGAAAATAACATTGGGCACGGTGTTGATGATGGACAGTCCGAACTCGCGCTCTAAGCGTTCCTGCACGATTTCCATGTGTAGCAGGCCCAAAAAGCCCACACGAAAACCGGAGCCTAAGGCGCGCGACGTTTCCGGCTCATATTTAAGAGCAGAATCATTCAGCGCCAGCTTGTTAAGGGCGTCGCGCAGGTCTTCAAAATCCTCGCTGACGATGGGATAGAGGCCGGAAAAGACCATGGGCTTAACTTCTTTGTAGCCGGGCAGCGGCTCTTCTGCGCCATTGCGGACGTGCGTAACCGTATCGCCTACGCGCGTGTCCTGCACGTTTTTGGCGCCGGAAATCAGGTAGCCCACTTCACCGGCATACAGTTCCTTAACCGGTTCTTTTTTTAATTTAAGGACGCCGATTTCTTCTACATTAAAGGTGCGCTGAGTGGCAAAAAAATGTACGTTGTCGTTTTTACGCAGTGTGCCGTTGAAAATGCGAATATAGCTGATAGCCCCACGATAGCTGTCAAAAATAGAATCAAAAATCAGCGCCTGCAGTTTGGCCTGAGGATCGCCCTGGGGCGGTGGTACAAAGGCGACAATTGCCTCGAGAATATCTTCGACGCCCTGGCCGGTTTTGGCGCTGACCAGCATGATTTCCTCTTCGCCACAGCCAATCAATTCAATGATTTGATGCTTGACCACATCGATCTGTGCGCTGGGTAAATCGATTTTATTAATTACGGGAATGATGGTTAAGTCGTTCTCAATGGCCATGTATAAATTACTGATGGTCTGCGCTTCGATGCCCTGAGCGGCGTCCACTACCAACAAGGCGCCTTCGCAGGCCGCTAAACTGCGCGAGACCTCGTAAGAAAAATCTACGTGCCCGGGCGTGTCGATCAGATTTAAAATATATTCCTTTTTATCGGACGCTTTGTACAACATGCGAATGGCGTGGGATTTTATGGTGATGCCGCGTTCCCGTTCCAAATCCATATCGTCCAGCACTTGCGCTTTCAGTTCGCGCTGGGAAATGGTATGCGTGTATTCCAGCAGGCGGTCGGCCAGGGTGGATTTGCCGTGATCGATATGCGCTATGATGGAAAAATTTCGGATGTTTTCTAATTGCATTGTATTTAATAAAACTTTTTTTTGAACTACCTGTTACGCCTGTTAATTAACGGAACATTAAAGTTACTTAATCCCCATGATAAAAGCAATTTTAGACGGATAGTGGCGGTATGTGAGAAGTATTGCGTATTAACAAAATTTCCAAACAGAAAAAACAAAGATCGAATGAATAATCCCGGTATGTCCCAAGTTATTGCCAAGCGCAGAGCATAGCCCGAGCCGTAGGTCCTTCCAGGAATGCTTTCGGCAAAAGGATTCCCTGGAAGCGTTCTTTCGGAAGAATCCATTAAATACATTGGCTTTGTCATGCCCGGCTCGATCGGACATTTAGTTAATGGTACAGTCTCTTTATTCTGGATTCCCGCCTTTCCCGAAAGGGAGCGCTTGCGCGCAGAGGGATGACACAATAGGTAGTATCCTTTATTTCCATTCTTTATCTCTTAGATGGTGTAACGTGACATTTTCATCTCCGGCGCCTGATGTGCGCTGAACAGCACAATCTTGGCGTCTTCCCCGCCTAATTCGATAAAGGCGCCGATTTCCGGATAAAGCGTGCGTATGGCTTTGCTTAAAGCGATAACCTCCTGCGTAAAGGGCAGATTGATGCGCCCTGCCAATCCCATGCCGGCGCTGCCGGTAACGCTGACCGTAAACGACCGGTCGGCATATTGTGCCTTTAAATCCGTTAAAATTTTTTGCAGCGTTTGCTTTACCCGGCCGTTATGACGGATGTATTTTTTATATTCCAGGCGGTTTTTTTCGGAAAGAATGACGACTTTTGCCGTCGAAGAACCAAGATCGATGCCCAGCTTCATTTAAACAACTCCTAAAAAATTTATTGTCCTAAAAAAAAACAAGTCAGGTCAAAATCGACCCGACTTGTTCGGGGGCTTTATGTGAATTTAGACTGTGCGCATCATTATGCTACCGGAGCTTTGCTGCCACCCAGAGCGCCAAAACCGGCTACCATTAACAAAACGCCGCTGATGACATCATTCCACAGATTGCCGGCGCCGCCTTGCAGAGCGGGAATAAAAGCGGCGATGATTAGCCAGATTCCAACGATAACGCCCAGCCAGCCCTGCCAGGGTTTGGGCTTAACCATTAAATAGCCAACGTAGGCGGCAATGATGCCCACAATCAGATCGTTCCAGAGGTTGCCCTTGGGAGCGAAATTCAAAAAAGCTGCGATAAAAATCCAAAGTCCCAGAATTCCGTTAGTCCATGCTTGCCACATTTTATGTCTCCTTTCGAGTTAGTGGTTGTTGTTTTCAAAGTCACTTGATAAATAATCACAAAGTGTGCCAACATTAACAGAAACGTTCTATCTTAAATAAGAACTATGGGTTATGAATTTTTTGTTATTAGCGGCGACCTTGAAAATAGATTGGTTTCGGGAAATGTCATTTCGCAGTTGAAGGAAACAATTTCACAGCAAGGGGAGGGTGTGGAAGTTTGAATTAAAGTGCAGGGAGCAGCAAATTTTTGCAAATCGGAATAAAAAGTTTGGCAAAGTTTTAAAACTTGGTAAGTATTGTTGGAATAATAATCTGTATTTAGAGTAAAATATTGAAGAACGATGAACGATTAAATTTTTTTAATTCAAAATTCCTCGTTCAAAACCCATGATTTTTTGGTTCGGAGAGCCAGCCTGCAATTCAACAATTCAGCATTCCCTCCGATCCGGCGTTAAAAAACCTTTACTTCAAAATAACGTTTTGGACGCTTTTTAATATCCTGAATCAGGGAATCCATATTCATGACCGCGCGGTTTAAATTCAGATAAAGTGAATCGTTTTTCGTGAGTTGCCCCAAAGTTCCTTTGCCCTTTTGTATATCGGTTAAGAGGGCGTCCAGCCTTGCGGAAGCCTTTTGTGATTGCCGGATAGTTTTGGCTAAACTGCCGGCGTTGTGTGCCAGCGAATCCAGCACCGTGTGCAGCGGCATCTTATTCTGTTCGGAAATTTCTTTTAGATTGGACACGGTTTGTTTAAGATCGCCGGAAATAATCTGATTCATGTTTTTTACCGTCTGCCGTAATTCAATCAGCAAGGCGTTTAAAGCGATCTGGATCTGCGGACCGGACAGCGAATCAATATTGGTTAGTACTTTAGTCAGTCGTTTTTCGATATTCTTACCCTGCCCCATAATGCCGGAAATACCGGCGGTTGTTTCGCCGCGCACAGTATCGCCGAATTTAAACATTTTAGAGGACGTACCCGGAATAATCTCCACAGCCTTATCGCCTAACAGGCTGACTTCTTTAATGCGAAAGCGGGAATCCACCGGCAGTTTGGAAAGCTTCTCTAATTTTAAGCTGATAATAATCCCCTGCGGACTAATCTGGGCGTCCTGCACGGTACCCACGCTCAAACCGCGGTAAAGCACTTCATCGCCCACACTCAAGCCGTTGGCGTCGGAGACGATCATTTTTAAATGCAAACCGCGCACTAAAAAATTTGATTTGCCCAGCCAAAGGATGCTGCCAATGACGATTAACGTGGCAATAGTAACAGACAAGCCGATAGCAAAGGCGTTTTTTCTTGTATTCATGTATGGATCACCTCTCCGCGAATAAACTGGTTAAAGGTTTTGTCATCCTGCTTCCACATATCCTTAACATCGCATTCCAGAATTATTTTACCGCGATGCAGCATGGCCACACGATCGGAAATTTTTTCTACGCTGGAAATGTCATGGCTGATAACCAGCGATGTGGTTCCCAGCTCTTTGTTCAGTTTCAAAATCAGTTCATCGATAATCGTGGTCAGCACCGGGTCCAGACCGGTAGTCGGTTCGTCGTACAGCAAATATTTTGGACGCGTGGCAATGGCCCGGGCAATAGCAACACGCTTAACCATGCCGCCGCTCAGTTCTTCGGGATATTCATCTTCCACCGGCGGAAGGCCGACCATTTGCAGGCTTTCTTTGATGCGCTTTTGACGCTCTTCTTTGGTAAGATGCTTTTGTATTTTAAGGGCCAGGTCAATATTTTCGCCCACCGTCATGGAATCCCACAAAGCGCCTTCCTGAAAGACCATACTCATGAAGGGGCGGACATGGCGGTTGTACTGCTGCTCGCTATATTCGGTAATATCGGTATTATCAAAGATAATTCGACCGTCGTCCGGTTCTAACAGTCCTATGATGCTTTTGAGCAAAACGGATTTGCCCGTACCGCTCATGCCGACGACGCTGATGATTTCGCCTTCATGGATTTTAAGGTTCACACCATCGAGAACGGCACGCTTGGCAAAGGACTTTTTTAAATTTATAACTTCGAGCATATTCTAACCGTAATTATCTGCACGTACGTTTTGTCTCCGCGTAAATACTGTTACCACACAAAAAACAGGATGGCCGAAATGATGTAATCGAGCGCCAGGATTTCTACCGAAGACCACACTACCGCCAGTGTCGTAGCCCGGCCGACGCCTTTAGCTCCGCGCTGAGAATTTAATCCAAAAAAAGAGCCAAAGGTAATAATAACTATTCCGAATATGAGCGCTTTAATCAAACTGGTGTACACATCCCGTTCATTAAAGACGTGGCGCATCCCTTTAACAAAACCTTCCCATGTTAAATGAATGGTAAAGTGTGAAGAAACATAGCCGGCCAGAATACCGGTGGCGTCGGCAAACACTAATAGCACGGGCACGGCTATCATGGCCGCCATTAAGCGGGGCATCACTAAAAATTCTATGGGATCGATGGCCAGCACACGCAGGGCGTCGATTTGCTCGGTTACTTTCATGGCGCCCAGTTCGGAGGCAATACCGGAGGCCACACGGCCGGAGAGGATAAGCCCGATAATAATCGGCCCCATTTCCAGCAAAATGGAACGCAGGATCAAGCCGCCTTCCACCCAAGGCGGCGTGGAGGAACTCATCTGCGTGCCGATCTGCACGCCTAAAGCCAGACCCACAAAGACAGACGTAACCAACACGATTGGCAGCGAACGGCGTCCGATATAGATAAACTGGTCGACTATCTGCTGAGCATACTGCGGAATTTTGCGCATGGCCCAAAAAGCTTCTGCCGCCATTATGGTTAGATTCCCGTAGCCTTCAAAAAAAGCTATTGTATCCTGACCGATTAAGGTAAAAATCTTTTTCATACGTTGAATGCCGCTTCTATTTTCCGTGACGCATCAATAATTAAAATCCATGCCGGCCTTTAGGCCATACAAAAATATAGCAAATTTTATTAAATATCAAAACTTACCTGATTCCTTGCTGTTATTGTCATTCAACTCTTATATCAAAGTGCGTTTATACTCGAATAGAAATGGTTTGAATACAACCCATTTCGTCCTGAGAGTTGAGTGTTTTGTACGAAATCCCGATTACCTTATTTGCGCCACAGGCGCTCCTTTAGGGTAAACCATTTACTGATCGGTATACATATGTAATATTCAATCCATACGAATTCACAACTGTCCTAAATAAATATAAATGGATTAATTCATGTTGTTTCTGTTGAGGGTAGCAACACAAATCAGGTATTTTCAAAAACACCCCTTATGCCTATGTATGATTTTTATTTTTTTATGAATAGCCACTATCTTTAGATAGTGGGTGATGAAATCCAAACAATAACGGGCTTTAGCCCTAAA
>CAZIBE010000089.1:0-16189 GCA_964536685.1 uncultured Calditrichaceae bacterium
TTGTACACTTTGCTACAATTTTTTTTAAAAAATAAAGAACTTTAGAAATTTAGGTTCAACTTATGATATGAGTGAACATATCGCAAAAAGTCACAATAAATCGTTGTTGCTGTACCATTTAGTTTGTCCAACAAAATATAGAAGGAAAGTATTTACACCAAATGTAGAGAAAACCCTTGTTGAAGTATGCGAAGGAATATCAGAGAGGTATGAGATAAAATTTATAGAAATTGGCACAGATGAAGATCATGTTCATTTTCTACTTCAAAGTGTACCTGTATTAGCTCCTCAAAGAATTGCACAAATATTGAAGAGTATTACAGGAAGGGAAATCTTTGCAAAACATCCAGAAATTAAGAAGCTCCTCTGGGGAGGTCATTTTTGGACAAGTGAATACTACATCAACACAGTTGGACAATTTGCGAGTGAAGAAGTGATAAGAAATTATGTTGAACAACAAGGGATGAAATATCAACAGCTATTCAGTCAACAATTATCACTCTTCGATTAATCTAAAGATACCCCGTTGCTTGCGGCGGGGTTGTTAATTAATCTTTAGTGGCCAAAAAAGTGGCTATATTAGAATATTCGTCGTTGCCGATGGCTTCATCGTACTCCATGCTCGCTTGCTGAAAAAATGATCCGCTTGATTTGCTTTCCTTGAGAGTGTAATCGAGTCCTGCCAGATAAAGCAAGTTGTCCTTTTTACGCACTGTTTTTATAAATAATGGATCGGCAAAATTAAAATACTTTCAAAACGCCTGATCCACATACATTTGAATATAATTGCCCTCTTTCCCGAAAGCGCTGTCTATTCTTAAGATTAAATTATTCATGAACACGCGGATGCCGCCGCCGGTACTCCATTTCATGGCCGTATGCAAGGCGGACACATTCCATTCCGGAGCCACGCGACCAGCCTCAAAAAAGACGGCAAATTGCAGCCAATGGACGTTTAATTTTTGGGTAAGCGCCCAGTAATTAAACGGATTCCACTTGAGTATTTGCCGGTATTCGGCTCCATAATAAATAGCCGCCCGGTCGTTATAGCGCCCTTCGTAATAAGCGCGCATGCGGTAACGTCCGCCCAGATAGGCGCCGGTATAAGGCGGGGGCCGGTGATAGGTTCGTATTTCAACGCCGTTTGAATCCACCGCAACTACATCGTATGCGTTCCAGGTTAAAGTATTCACTGTCCAGAAATCTAAGGCCAAAACTTTTGGTAACGACTTTTTAGCGGAAAAAAGTCCCTGCAATGGCAGGTACCATCGCCAGTCTGTTTCAACCACGCTCCAGGAAGAAGAACTGTTTAATATGCCAAAGTCCCGCCGGAAGGTGAATTTTTGCAGGCTGCCGTGGGTGGGATTCACGGGATAATCGGTGTTTTCCCTGGTAAGCGAGACCTCCATGCCGTTGGTGGCAAACGAGATGCGCTTGCGGTAAAAGGGCTTTATGTCAATAAACGTTCTTCCGCTTACAAAGGGATTCCAGCCGGTGCCGCCCATTTCTCCGGAAATTAAAATGCCGTCTTTGAACTTGGGATCAAAGTGCACTTGATTTTGGCCGTGTCCCATGGGCAGCAAATAGCGGAACTTTAGTTCATACCATTCATCCGAGCCGCTTACTTCTATATAATTGTTTTTATCGGATTCATTGCTGCCGGCGCGTGGTTTGTTCAAATTCGGCGGCAGAAAAGGAGGATCTTTGTAGACCTTAAGCACGCCGAAATATCCGCCCAGAATATCGGGCGCGATATACAGCCGTGGGTAGAAGGGCAGGTAGAACTCCCGTAACTGTAAAAATCCGTATTTTGTGCCGTTGGTGCTAATCAAACCACCCATATACAAAGACATGTTCCGCTGGGATAAACCGCGGATAGCTAAAAACCCACCGGTCGCCCAGCCGAAAATTTCGCTGTACAGGGCAAAAGGAAGCCCGGTGGCCGTCACCTTGTTTTTTAATGTATCCTGTGCCTCACCTGTGGATGCCGGTTTGTTTCCAAAATAATATTCAGAAGCGCTCCCGGGAGAACCGGCATAAACGTAACTATTTTGCGCCTCCCAAAGGGCTATGCTGGTCATAAGTAAAAAATATATTATTCGCACAAAAATTCCTGTCTGATTATTTATCATTTAAAACCAAATTCCATTACATTAGTTAAAACAATTTTTTCATTGCTTTTAATGGGAGTTTCTCTTTTTCATAGTTCACTATTTTTTCTCACGGCAAACCGCATCAACGGAATAAAAAAGTGTAATAAGATCGCAAAGCAAAATTATTCTCTTTCAAATTCGGATAGTCCTTGTAATGCGACCAGCGGTCATATTCAATAAATTCAAAACTCAGACTATGAGCCTTGCTAAATACGAGGCGGGCACCTAACATTAAAATATCCACATACTCGTTGCCCTTGGCGCCGCTTATGGGATGAATCCAGTAGTGCCTGTAACGTACATACATTTGAGCAAATGGGTTAATACTCAAAGAAGATTCATATTTAGCGGCGGCTCCGGGACCTAAATTATAATCCCGGCCCACCTCCTCGGCATAGAGCGAGTTCACGCCGCCCATTATGATTGCGGAAGCGATCAGCGAATTTTTCCAGAGCAATTTGTCACTCAGAGAGTGGCTGGTTATTACACCGGCGCCCACACTGCTGGCGGATATTTTGTAAACGCTATTGGTAAGAAAATTAAAGCTTTTAAATAATCCGTATACCCCGTGGTTCCCGGGAACCTGGTTGAAATTTTTCCCCCACAGCATCCCGCTGGTAAAAATAGCAATAATATTATTATTCTCGGACAGACTGGCGCCCGCATTGGTTACAAAATAATCAAATGGTTTGTAGCTTTTCCGGATTCTGGTATAGCGGCCATAAACCATACGGTAATTCAGATACAGATGCGGTACGCGTTGCGAAAATTTGCGATCAATAAAAACACCGTTTAAACCGGCAGACAGGGCAATTTGATATGGCGGTTTCTTGCGGGTTCGGGCATATTTTCGTTTCCTGCCGGCAATTAATCGGTTAAAGCCGTTCATCGGAGAAATGGCCGTAGCCGCCAATTCCCGCCAAAAGCTATGCTCTCCGCTAAAGAGAACAAGATTCGAAACGCGGTAGCTCACTTCTCCCAGAACAATCCCGCTCATCGGCGTGGTTATGACGTCATTCATGGACGGATACTCGGTTTCCATGAATAATTCCCACATCAGGCTGCCGGCAAAAGGATAGGGCAGGGACTGCCAAAAACCCAAGCCCGAAGAACGGGCCGCAGTAAAAGAAAGCGCGCCGCTGTAAGGATGAAACAATTGATTGGTTTCAAAACCGTCCGTATCCCAGACAAAACCATGCGCCAGATTATTACTTATGGTTTTCCAGGAGATTCTGGCCCAATTTTGATTTCTTACATAGCGATCAATTGACCAAACAAAAATATTCAGGCCAAAAGTTTCAGCGGCAGGAAACCAATAATTAGCCTCTCCGCTTTGAGCATAATCCGCTTCAGAAGCACTTTCCGGCATTGGTTTATCCTGTAATGGAAGAGGCGGGGTCTGGCTGTATAAACTCAGACAGCCAAAACTGATGTAAAATAATACGGCGAAACGGGAAATAGCGTGTTGTTTGATTACACTATGAAAACGGAATAGGGCAGACATGATTATGCGCTCCTGAAATATTATTACTTATGTTTTATTCGGGCTATGGGTTGTCTTTTTCCGGACAATAACGAACAATACAACCCAGGTTACCGAGCGGAAGATCATGGCCTTAATGCTGTGCCCGGCCACCACTCCGTAGAAAAAGGCCAGTAATAAAACCAGCACTGAGATATGGGCCAGACCCACGAAAGCGGTTAGTTTAACGCCAAGTCTATGGTTCAGCCAGAGCATTATCCCTGTAATGATTGATATTATCCCCATGGTTACATTATATTTTACCAGCCATGGGATAATGTGGTAGTCCGGGATAAATGTACCGGCAAGGACTTTGGAGCCAACGACCACTGCCATTAAACCGATGCCCGCCGCTGCGATAGCGGCAATCCTTAAATAAATAATATTTTTCATGAAATGGTTGCCTTTCGTATTAAAACAAACTAAACGAACCGTATTTTTCAGGATGTTTTTTGATATCTTCCGCCAAGTCGCGCAGTTTGTGCGTTAAAAGCAATAATTCGTTATAATATTCTTTATTCCGGATTAATGTACCGAGCGTACCGTTTCCGTTCAATCTTTTCGTTAAAGAATCCGTTTGCGCGGCGATGGATTTTATGTGTGGATATAAACTGGTATCAGTCAGGGCCCGACCCAGGCTGCCCTGGCCGCGGGCCATACGCCCGGTGATGGTCTCCAGCTGCTTTGTCGTATTCAATACAGCCTGATAAAGCGAAGAATCTGTTAGCAATTTACCCGCGCTGCCTTTACCGGCCTGCAGGTTGTCAGTGAGATTTTTTGCATTACGCAAGGTTGTTTTTACATCGCCGGCCATGCCCGGATCGCTTATTAACCGGCCGATCGTTCCCTGAGCGTCCACGGTTCTTTGCGTCAGCGTATTGAGGTTGGCTAATACGTGTTTCAACTGGGCGACGGATTCCGCGGCGTCGGTTATGACAGCGTCCATATTTACAGAAGTCCGGCTTTCTATCACGTCTCCGGTTTGCAGCGGCGGTTCGGTGGACTGGCCCATAGTGATATCCACATATTTATCGCCCAACACACCCATGGTTTTTATCTGCGCCACGGAAGATGCGGTAATGTAGCTGCGGTAATCCCTATCGACTTTTAACTCAATCAAAACACCCTGCTGCTGTTTCCGTGTGCTGAGCTTCATCTTGCCGACCACCCCCACTTTTAATCCGGAAAGCGTTATGAACGCTCCCGGAATCAGCGACTCGGCATCCGGCTTAAACATGTAGATGGAATACTTGGCATCGAACAATTTTTGGTTTGAACCGACGATATAAAAAATCAGCCCGACCAAAACCAAAGACAGAGTGAGCATTAAATAAACGCTCGTTTTAAATCCGTTGTTTTTCCTGTTTGACTCCATAATCCTTCACTATTCTTGAATAAAATGGCCTAAAAAGTTTTTTTTACTTAGCGCTAATAATTCTGCGTTATTTTCCTGCTCGGACGTAATCCGTCCCTGTTCGAGATGAATCATTTTATCCATCACCCGTGCAAAATAGTACAGTTCATGGCTTACAATCAGAGATGTGACATTGAGCCGTTGTTGTAGATCTTTAATCAAACCCACCACGCGCGAAGCGGAACGGGCGTCCAGGCCGGCCGTAGGTTCGTCGTACAGCAGGAGTCTGGGATGCGTAACAATGGCCCGGGCGATGGCTACGCGCTTTTTCATCCCGCCACTTAATTGGGCCGGATAATAATCCAGGTACTCTTTCAAACTCAGATGCTCTAAAATTTCCAGCACACGGTGACGGGCTTTGTCCGGAGCTATGTGCAACGCTTCTTTTAAAAAAAAACTGACGTTTTCTTCCACACTCAGCGAGTCAAACAACGCGCCTTCCTGAAAAACAATTCCGCACTGCTGACGGATATTCATCAGCTCCTTTGTACTTAACCGGCCGATATTCTGGCCTAAAACCGTAATGGAGCCGGAGGTTGGCTTTATCAATCCCAAAATTAATTTCAGAATCGTACTTTTGCCTTCGCCGCTGTTGCCGCTTAGCAGAATAATTTTTCCTTCTTCTATTTTAAAAGACAAATCTTTTAAAATTTGCTTATCGCCTAAGATCAGCGAAACATTTTTGAATTCAACCACTCCGTTTCCTCAGTAAAGGGACAATACAATGCGTGTTAAAAGGAAATCAATAAACAAAACGCCCACCGAAGCGAACACCACGGTTTGCGTGGCGGCCCGGCCCATGCCTTCGGCCCCGCCGCGAATGGTATAGCCGTAGTAACTGCTGATTAAACCGATTATTAATCCGTAAAACGGCGGTTTGATCAGGCCGATGGTTAAATCTTTTACCAGCAGGCCGCCGCGCATGGACAGCCAGAAAAATTCCGAGTCCAGGCCAATCCAGTGTACCGAAGCGTACCAGCCCGCTAAAATTCCCACGGCATCGGCAATGATGGTTAAGGGCAACATAACCATAACAGAGGCAAACACGCGCGGTACAATCAAGCGCTTAACGGGGTCCAGACCAAAGGCGCACAGAGCGTCAGTTTGTTCGCTAAGCACCATATTGCCGATTTCCGAAACGATTTTAGCTCCCGTGCGGCCGGCCAGCATCAAACCGGTAACAATAGGACCAATCTCTCTGACGATGGAGATGCTCATAATCCGTCCAAGCAACAACTTAGCGCCGAAAGGCTCCAGCTTTTTGCCGTATTCAAAGGACATCACCATGCTGGTAAAACTGGTTGCCAAAATCACCAGAAACAACGCCTGAATGCCTATAATGTAAAACTGATACAAGGTTTCGTTGCGGTAACGCAAGGCCGCATTCATAGAAGTTAATACGTGAAAAGCGAATTTTATCCGCGATACGGTCTCTTTAACCAGATAGGAAATCTTGCAACAATCCAATATTCTTTCCGAATGGTTTTTCATCAATGTTAACAAAGGCATGTCAATTTATCCCTGATGTGTTGTCACGTGTTCGTTTAACGATTCGGATGACCAGTCACCGGGGCTACCCATTAACATTAAAATGATCTCTTTAACGTCAATAGCTTCCATGCTTACGGTTTTAAGCCGTAAAAAGATCAAAACAAATATGAAAATCGGGAAGGGATAATCCATGGGAACCATGCTGGTTTTTGAAATCACCTGATAAATATCTTCTAAAAATGCAGTCTTTTTTTGTTCCGCTTCGGTGAACAGGCTCTCCAATTCGCCCATGGTTTTTATGCCTAATCGTTTGAACACCGTAAATAAATGATGGATGGTATTGGGATCGTGCTGGATGGATGTTTCGTTAAAACCGATATTTTTTGCCTCTTTAATCAGAGATTCAATTGTCGAGCTTTGAGTTGTCAGAAAATATTCCAGAGTCAGGGCGTTAATGCGGGCCGATAAATCACCGGCTTTATACCGTTCCAGGTCTCCATGGGCCTGCGCTTCAAGCTGCTTTTTTATATTAGCAAACTGATTATCGGCTAATTCGAATAAAGCGCTTAACTGGAATATTTGCCGCAAAATCGGTTTGGGAATTTCCTCCGTTGTTTTGTATCTAAGCTTATGATCAATCGTGGCCCAGGCGTGTTGTGCCACGGTGCGTATCTGAACTTCAAACACAAGATCCCTGAATGAGTCCACGTCTGCAGAATACTTTCCCTCAGGCAATAAGGAGACTTTGAAATGAATGGAAGAATAGCCGAACTGATCCGGAGAACGATTAAAGGAGTCGTACTCCAGATTTTGGGAGTGCACTTTTAAATTTTGTTCGATTAATTTTGCTATTTTGTATACATCTTCCATGTAATACGTAATCAACCGAACGCCGATCAGATCCGTACAATTGTATGAGAATTCTCTTCCTGTGGAGAGCACACGGTACACTTTATCCAAAAAACCGGGCAACGATTTTACTCTGGTTTCAATTTGTAAAAAACTAATATTATGCTGAATAAGCAAATGTGTAAACAACGGCTTCAGTTTTTCAGAAAATTCTGTATTTAAAGGATAACGATTTTGATATTCCGAAATAATTTCAAAAACTTTCACAGTCTATTGCACCTTAATGATTATTTTCATCGTTTTGTGTTAATGTAACCCTATTTATTCTTTGGGGACTATATGGGAACTTGTAGCCGTATTTTGCTTTTTTTTGTTTGAAAGCAACTGTTTAACTTTTGAACAAACAACCGAAAACTTTTCGGAGCTAAATGGTTCGGATAAGCGGTAAACAATGGAGCCTTTTGTATCAACAAACATCAATGTGTAGGTTTTATTCACTGAAAATTGCTCGAATACGTTACCTTCCCAATCAATCAAATAGAGGAACGGTTCCTTGCTCAATTTTGATCTTATGATCGATTTGGGCAAAAATATGGGAATATTTATCATTTCTATTACATCATATTCCTCGATTCGTTCGCCAAATTTTTGATGTAGAGCCTGCCTCCATTTTCGGCTTTCTCCCAACCAGTATTTACTAATTAACCTGAATTTATTTAAGTGATAATATTTTATTTGCCATTTCTACAAGTTAGTTAAAAATGGCAGCATCATAAAAGAATGATGCTGCCCAAGATTTAAAAGAATATCTAACTTTTTCAGTTAGTTTCCCACTCTTCGATAAGACGTTTTGTTCCCGGTAAAAGAATAACAATCAATAAGATGGTAGCAAGCACCGGCGCAGGCAAGAACATGGAAAAACGGTGAACTTCCATAATGTTAACAATTGCCGTCGGATAACCGCCGAACATGGACATAAAGCTGGCAAATATGCCCAGAGGCAAGGCCCATGTTTTACGTTTAAGCACAGCGAGACTAAATACCAGCCAGGCCGTTGCGCCAAACCAGGTTACTCCGAAATCAACTGCATACATTCCTTTCCAAAAATCATTATATGTCGTGGTCTGATATTTGGAAATAATAGCCACGCCATCGATATAGGTTAACACATAGGCCATTCCTGCGAAAAAAAGAAATGTGATAACCTTTTTGTTAACCTTGCCAATATACAGCATACCGAACCATAAAACCGTGGCAATGATAAACACGGTCATTGTTGGGGGGGCAGGTGAATACTTTTTGCCGGAATTGTGGGAAAAAATCCGGCCAGCATTTGCAGGGCCGCCGCCAGAACGCCCCAGAACCAGGCCCAGCCCAGTTTTTTCCAGAATCCGTAAAGCACGGCTCCCCAAAGCGCGCTGGCCGAAATGCCAAGCCAGCCAAGCATGGAATAGGTAATTTTGACGGCATTGGCTTCATCGGGGCGTCCACCGGCAATTTTGCCGTTAACTACCGTCATATACGTATCTGCCAGATAATAAAAAAGCAGCAAACCGGCAAATATTCCGACGATGGAAAGAACAATTCCGAGGATGTTTTTGTTCTTCATTTTACGTACCCTTTCTTTAAAATGGTTGTATGATTAAATGCCATGACACCGTGCCACGGCAATCTTTCCAAGATTAATAACAACGTCTCCCGCGCATTTCTCTACCGCCGCCGGTCCTGCCCCGGCCGCGGCATATCCCTAAGCAAATAGCGAAAACATAAAAACTACCAGCAATGCTGCTACCGCTATTTTTGATTTTCCATAACGTTGTACCTCCTGTTTTGTCATGTAAGACCGTATTGTTATATTCATTTCATCATGCTTTATCGGGGACGGGCTCATCAACAAAATATCCTATCAGCTTTCCCATTATGATTACCAACACGATAGTCAGTAATAGCCGTGTTATCATAAATTTAAATCCTAAAAACTGAATTTCCACCAGTTCCTGTGGTATCTTGATGCAAGCCCAGGCGGAAAGAAACACCACAATATTCGCGCTGCTTGCTCCTTTTTTCTTTAGGGCAACGGCTAACGGAAAGGCTGCATATAGGGGACCGGTCGGTAAGGAGCCCAAAAACAACGACAACAACATACCTTTTAGCCTGGATGTTTTTCCCATATATTTTAAAACCAGTTCCTTCGAAGCCCAAACCATAAATAGTCCCATCAATATCATCACAGCCGGAAGGACAACCATCATATCTTTGAAGTAATCCAGCGAGGTGGATAAAATCGGCGATGATTTATCCGGGAAGCGGTTCACAACGCCTATGAAAACAAGCGTTAGCACAAGCAATACCAGCCAGTCTTTTTTTCCCGTTTTTTTTTGGTCGTTCTTTGCTGCCTTGTTCATAAAATTGCTCCCATTACGGCGGCAATAACGATGGCTATTACAAAGCTGATGCCGTTGCGTAAAAAGGTAAATTTTTTACCCATAAACTTAATTTCTAACGGAAGCGTGACCATTCCGATCATCGTTAATGTGGTAATAAATACAGCAACCGAAGGGACAGTCGCGCCATTATCCAGCAGCGAGGCGGCCAACGGAAAGGAAAGCAGGGAAGGAATATTGACAATCGCCCCCACCAGGGCAATCGATAAAAATCCTTCCCAGCCTGATTGTTGGCCGATGAATTTCGATATCTCCATTGGCGGCGCAAATCCCAACAACAATCCAATAATCAGGATAAGGATCATAACCGCCGGAAATATGTTTATGAACGATCGGCCGGCCTGTTTTAACGCCTTCTTTGTTTTTTCCTTACTCTTCCAGAAAGAAACGGCCAAACAACACAGCACAAAACCGTTTATGATCAATGCGGATGATTTCACTCGAAATTCCTGTTTTATGGTCTGGTTTCTTATTCACTAAAAACTATATTTAATCTGTGTATAAACCATATCATTATTATTGAATTGTCCAAACATGCCGCTATCTCCGGTGAAAATATTAGCGCCTAACAGCACACCAAAACCATCGGCCAAATCATAGGTGATTTTGGGACGAATCAACGACGCATTGTTGTTGAAATCATAGTACATAAAGAAGGATACATTCAGCGTTTCATTTAAATAATCTTTAGTAGCTAAAAAAGTAGCCATGTTGGAATATTCATCATTGTCGATGGCTTGGTCGTAAGACAAAATCGCCTGTTGAATGAACTGTCCGCTTAAGTGCCAATCCATCAGAGTGTAGTCCAGGCCGATCAGATAGTGCAAATAATCTTTTTTTACGACCGCTTCTTTAGCCATGGGATCGGTGGTATTGAAATACTTGCCCTGGTAGTAAGCGCCTTCGCCGCGCAGCACAAAAGGCCCGATGGTGGTGCTGAAACTGCCGCCGCCGATGGTTAAACGATGATGCTCGGGGTACACGGTAATACCGGTGAGCACGGGCTGCTGTGGATTTCTTAAATCCATGTGTTTAACCACATGCATGGTAGGATCGTCATCCCAGGCGTAACCGGCCATGACTTCAAAATCTACCAAAGCGGTTAGGGCAGAAAATTTTGCAAATACTTCGCTGTTTTCCAGAGAAGCTTTGACTCCCTCCTTTGAATTGTCAATCACAGGTTGCACCGGAAATGAAGGCATGGCCGGCCGCCAGATGCTGCCTTCGGGCGCAAACTGCGTGGGCGTAAAGGCCGGAATCCATACCAGTTCAAAGGTATTGTCGCCCATGTAATAATCGGCTTTAAAACTGGTGATGCCCATGCGGATTTCATCAAAATCGCGCAGTAAAAATTCGCTTAAATCCTTAGGCGATACGATGTCGGTAATAAACACGCCGTCGGCTTTGCCCCAGATGATCTGCTGTTTACCGATGCGTAAATCCACAGAGCTGAAGAAAATATCCAGATAGGCTTCCCGCAGTCCAAGCTCCAATCCCTGATTGGTATATTGGTAGATATACGGATTGACCTTAAAAGCTACTTTGTCTTTGCTCTGTTCCACATTCAAATCAAACGTGTTTTGGATAATGGAAAATTCATTATCGCCCTGGAGCAGAATACCGGTGTAGTTGCGGGCGTAACCGGTTAAGGAAATGCCCTGCGCCTGAAGTCCTGCGACTAACATCAGGACGGCTATAAAGGATGTGATATACTTCATTATTTAAGCCCTCTTTTCATCATACGTTCGGTGAATTTATTACTTGGGATACCAACATTAATCTTGACGTTGGAAAGTTCCATAATGGTTTGATGCTTCTTTTGCACGTTATCCATTTTAGTTTTGGTGATAATCCAAAAACCTTTAATGTTGCCATACTTTTCGATGATTAAGGTTTTCAGATAATCGCCGTCTTCGTCGTAAAATTCTTTTTTCAGACCAATCCATTTACCTTTAACCACCCATGTGACGGTTTTGGAATACATATAATCTGCGTTTTTGGGAATACTTTCGATAACGTAACAATCTTCGCCGTTCAGTTTTTCTTCCCGCAGGATTTTGTGGTTATCGTCGCCGGGCTTGCGATCGCCCAAATCGTCATAGGTGAAATCCGATCCCATAAAATAATCGCCTTTGCTGTCGCTGGAAATGCGTTTGACCTTTTTCAGCGCCGGCAGATAAATCCACTGATCATCGTCTTTGCTGGGATCGTCGTAGCTCCAGTTCATGAACGATGTGTTGCGCACGTCCGCGGGTTTGATGAAAAACATGATTTTCTTTTCCACTTTGCCGAAATCGCGCAGATACTGTTTAATTTCACGCACACGCTGATCGCCACTGGAATTGATCAGCGTCATGGTTAGGTTGGCTTCCATATCGTTGCCGGTATCGCGGTTGTAAACCTTTTCCATTACCTGCAAACCGCTGAGTTTTTCCTGAGCAAAGGCGCTCAGCGTAAAAGCCATGACTAATAATAAAAACATACTTACTCGGTACTTCATAGTACACCTCCTGATTGGTTTAACTGGATTTGGGATTATCCCTTATAATTTGATTTAATCCGCTACTCCAAGTTTTTGATTTACTCTTTTTGTTATTCTAAAATAATTTTTAGTTTTCATTTACTTTCAGTCCTTTTTTATCCCGTTTGAAATAAATATTCGAGATGAAAAGAATGATAAACATAATGGTTAACGTGCCTACAAAACTGGTAAACATATTCAAAGAGACCAGCAAACCCAACGAACGGTTTGGCGGGAACACGGAAAATAACAACACCATAAAACCGGCGATAACCACAATGGCATTGAATAAAATGGCTTTGCCGGAATGGTGCATAGTGAAATGCGACGTTAGTGTCTTGTTTTTGGTTATGGCCGCATTTATCCGATAGCGGTCGATAAAATGCACGGCATAGTCAATACCAATTCCGATGGCGATGCTGGAAATTAAAGCGGTGGTGGAACTCAACGGAATACCGAACAGTCCCATGATTCCAAACGAAATGAATGTGGTAATCACGATAGGTATCGAGCCAATAAGACCGATTTTAATCTTTTTGAACATCAGCGAAAGCAGTACTACCACGATGAGCAGCGAGAGTACCAGGCTGGAAATCTGGCCTTCCAGAATTAAATCCGTAAATACCAGCGCCTTGTAACCAGAACCGGCATAATTCACCTGAACGCCCATCTGTTCAAGCTGTGGCTTATATTTTTCGATAATGGCAATGGCGCTGTTTAATGCTTTGGAATTGTCGCTTTTTAACTGATAAGTAAGATTAGCTTTTTTATAATCTTCGGTTACGACCTGCCATAGCTTGGCGGGATCACCGGACATCTCATAAAGCAATAAGTACTGGGCAATCAAATCCTGGTTGTCCGGAATAGCGTCGTATTTGGCGCTGTCGGCGTGCAGTACTTTATTCATACGTTTTAAGAAATCGCCTAAAGAGAAAGCATCACCCACAACGGGTAGGGAAGTGACCACATCGTCCTGCATCTGAACCATGGTCTTCAATACCCCGGGCTCTTTAAAAGTGTTCGGTTTGGCGCCTTCCAGAATCACATTCAGAGTACTGGTACCGCCAAAATGATCATTAATGAAGCGGTCGGTTTTACGTATATCGCTATTGCTCTCAAATTTGTCTAAAAAGCTGGAGTTGATCCAAACTTTTGACGTGCCGTAAAGGGAGAGCGCCACGACAACTATGGTAGATATGTACACTAATTTTTTATGGCTGATTAAATAATCGGCAAAATGATAGGCAAAACGACTTTCCTTACTGTCCGTATTTTCATTTTCGCGGGATTTTTTCTTTTTGAATTTCGGCAAGCCCAAAATCATAATACCCGCAGGAATAAATAAAACCGATAACAGAAAAGCCACTAAAACGCCAAATGCCGAAAATATACCGAAGTACTTTACCGGATACACCTGAGATGTTAACAGGGAGATGAATCCTACCATAGTGGTAACCGCTGCCATCATTACCGGTTTCCACATTTCCCGCAGCATATTCACACTGGCGTCTAATTTGGAAATACCCGGATGCTCTTCCATGTAATGGAACAGATGGCTGTACAGGTGAACTCCGTACGCAATACCGATGGCGATGAGCATCACAGGAATCATCGTGCTTACCGAGTAAATGGGAATGTTAAGAGTGGCCATAGCCCCAAACGCCCATATGCTGCTTAATACAACAACGAGCAGCGTAAGTAAGGTGCTCTTTGCGCTGCGCAGTAAAAGAAACAAAACAAGAATAATAACCAATATTACAATTGGCACCATGCGCTGCATGTCTTTCGGCCCAAGATAAGCCAGCGTTCCCTCCACAATGGGCCGGCCGGCCACGTATACTTTTTCGGGACCTTCATATTTTTTAGCGACTTCCAAAATCCGGTGATAAAAATCCTGCGTAAACACATTGTCGCCGATACGGGCAATGATCACAGCCACGGTTTCGTCTTTTGAAACCAGCTTACCGTACACCATATCGTTTGTAATCACTTTTTTGCGCAACTGAGCTAATTTGGCCGAATCCTTGGGCACCCGTTTGTAAAATGCGCGCACGTCCATTCCGTCCTCGGCGCCAACGATATTATCCGCAGTGTAAAGAGAAGTGACGTCGCTTTTTTCGATTTCCTTCATCTTCTGCAGTTCTTTGGTTAATTTTTTAACCTTGGTTAGCGTACCATGATTAAAAACGCCGTTATTATTTTCCAGGGCAATAATAATTCCGTCTTTAATATCGAACCAACTTTCGGCTTTGTCGCTGTAAATAAATGCCGGATGGTCCTGCGGCATATATTTATCTAAATTGGTTTCCATACGCGAGTTTTCTAACATCTTAACAAAAAAGAAAACTGTAAGCACGGTAACGCTTAAGACCACGATCCAGGGGTGCTTAAGAGTTTTAGTTAAAAACTTTTCCATATGATGCTCCTTCTGTAATTAGTGAACGCTCACTCTTTTTAGTTTAAAATTAAACGCAACGTAAACACACGGCGGGTAAATAACCGTTTTAACACATTGCGTCTGTTCCTGTGCGCCGCATTAGGCGCGTTCTATTAACCGTTCAATGGTGTACCATAACTTTTCCCCCTCTTCGAGCAAATCAATTTTGAAATCCGATAGTCTCCAGTGCGTGACAATCAAACGCAAAGCTCCGGTAACCATAAAAGCGATTTCTTGGGCCGGAACGTCATTGCGGAACTCTCCGTTTTGCTGCCCTTGTTTGATGAGGTTGATGATCACTTCCTGATTGGCGAGCATAATTTCATAAATTTGTTCGGATAAACGCCGGTCGTTGCGAAATAATTCTTCGGAAAATATGACCGTGGCCATAGCCCGATTCTTAATAAAATGTTCAAAACGTTGGCGCAGCATGGCATGCAGCTTTTCTGAGTTGGCGCTCTGTAGGCGGCCGATATCTCCGTTAATCCGTTCTTTGTGAGTTTTAAAAAGCGTTAAGATACCCAACAATATTTCCATCTTGCTGGAAAAATGGCGGTAAATGGCCGATTCGGCGATGCCGATTTTTTTGGATAAATTTTTTATGGTCAATTCCTGAATACCTTTATCGGCAATCAGTTCGATGGCCGTATCGATGATTTGTTGTTGTCGTTTGGTAAATGATTTCATTTTATTATCCCATGTGTGTGAATGTTCACTAACAATATAAAACAACCATTATCACATGTCAAGCATTTTTTTTACTTTTTAAAATTTGTGTCCAAATTTATATGAGCTGCTCATGTAATTCATTGAAGTTGTTATAACTCTACTTTTTTGTTACAGGGACCGGAAACTTGAAACCGGGAATCAGGAAACTGAAATCAGGATTAGGCTGCTTATTCTCTCTTTACCTATCCCCTTGATAAATTACAGGTTCCAGATATTCCCTGTTTTTTGGGCCATTATCGCTTGGAACTTATTTGATATTTTCCCAAACCGTTGCAGTGAAAATAAAAATTACAAACCACAGAAATCAACATAGAGTCAATCTTTTTATTTAACCATCTCCTTTTTTTAAGCGGTAAATTGTGTAACTTTGTCCCAGTCATAATTAGCATTTTACCGAATATGCGGTTACCGTGGGGGACAGGCGTAAGGATTTAGCCTCTGATTTTCAAATTTATAGGTTACACATAATACTGAATTAACAATGCAGCAAAAAAGTATAGATAAAAATCTCGAAAACCTTTCCGACGCGGAGTTGGTTCGTTTAGCCCTTCAGGATAAAGAGGGCTTTTACTATCTGATGAAAAAGTATGAATCCAAAATAATGCGCTATATTAAACGTTCCACCAATG
>CAZIBE010000090.1:0-15665 GCA_964536685.1 uncultured Calditrichaceae bacterium
GGAACCGCTTCGTGGTGGGAAAATGACAGTGAGAGACCTTTTTAGAGTGAACTCAGAAGTTAAAAACAAACATTGCAGGGAAAAAATGACGGTACATATTTTTAGCGGGCCGGTGCATTCCGGTAAAACGTCGCGCTTACTATTATGGATTTACCACCGCTCCGATGTGGGCGGCATTTTGGCGCCGATGTTTAACAAGAAGCGCTATTTGCTGAATATTCCCACTAAAACAGCGCGCCTTTTAGAGGCCGATGAAAAAGAGTCGCAGGTTGTGACTGTGGGCAGTCATCGTTTTTCACAGCGTACTTTTGAATGGGGCAGGGAAATGTTGCTGCAAGCGTTGTCCGGTAATTACCGTTGGCTGGTGGCCGATGAAATCGGATTTTTGGAATTGCAGGCCAACGGACTGGACGCTGCGGTTCAAACCATTCTGCAGAACGGCCGAACCGTTAAAGATCGGCACCTTGTGTTGGTAGTCAGAGAAAATCTGCGCCAGGCAGCAATGGAACGCTACCGCTTATCCGAATCAACAATACAGGAATTTGATTTTCCCGAATAAAGAGGACGACTATTGACTCAGCAATATCAGCAAGGACAAAATCCGACGCAACAATTTCCCTGGGGACATGAAAAGCGCTACAATGCCTTTGTTAAATATCAACGCCTGATTTACGGCGAGCGTGTGCAAAAGGTAGCGGTAGATGCCGGCTTTACCTGCCCCAATCGCGATGGTACGGTGGCTAAAGGCGGCTGCATTTACTGCAACAACGATAGTTTTAATCCTTCTTACAACAGCGCCAAAAAATCCATTACACAGCAGATAGAAGAGGGCGTTGAGTTTTTACAGCGCCGCTACAAGGCGCATAAGTTTATCGTCTATTTTCAGCCCTATTCCAACACCTACGCTGATTTGGATACGTTAAAACGCTACTATGAAGAAGCGTTATCCCATCCGCAAGTAATCGGTTTAACTATTGGCACGCGTCCCGATTGTGTGGACGAAGCTAAAATCGCCTATCTGGCAGAATTGGCCGCCCAGTACGACATCACCATTGAATACGGTTTGGAATCCATTTCCGATGACACTCTGCGCCGTATTAACCGCGGCCATAATGTACAGGCCTATCTGGACGCCTTACAGCTTACGGCCGGTCGCGGTATTAAAATCTGCACGCACATGATTTTCGGTTTTCCGTGGGAATCGAAAGAATTGTGGCTAAAAACAGCCCGGTGGCTGTCGGATAAACCCTTCGATTTTTTAAAGGTGCATCAGCTGCATGTGGTAAAACATACGGCGCTGGCCGCCGAGTACAAACGCAACCCCTTCTATCTGATGCCGCCCGATGAGTACCTGAATGTAATCGTGGAATTTTTACAGCGCCTTCATCCGCGCATTATTATTCAACGCTTGTTCGGAGAAGCCCCGCCTGGTTTGCTGGTTGCCCCGCACTGGAACATCCGCAATACACAGTTGGTGCAAATGCTGGATAAAAAGTTGGAAGCTAAGAACGCCTGGCAGGGGGAATTGTACCAGAACCGCTAATCGCTGTAACGCACAATGGCGATGCCGCCGAAAATAATGACCATACCGAGCACTAATTGCCAGCTAACCGCCTCGTTCAAAACCAGCCAACCCCAGATTAACGCCACAGGCGGCGTAACAAAAGTAATTAAAGACATCAGCACGGCGGAAGTGGTTTTGAGCAGATAGAAGTAACCTACAAAGGCAATGGCTGTGCCAAAAACCCCCAAATAAAATAAAGACAGCACCGCTGTGAGCGAATAGTGAACCGGCGCGCCCCATTCGAACAGAAAATGCATCAGGAACAGGGTCAGGCTGGTATAGAGCAGGGGATAGGTGTTTAACGTAACGGGATGAAATTGATTGCGGGCGATTTTGCCCATGATCGTACCCAAGGCCGAAAAACCGGGACTGATGAGTACGGCCGTCATGCCCCAAAAAGCCAGCGGATGTCCCAGATAGAGCTGATCGCGAAAAATAATAACTACACCCAAAAATCCCACGGTAATGCCAGTGAATTTTTTAAGCGAAACTTTTTCATGGGGCAGCATTTTAATAGAGAACAAAGCAACATAAAAAGGCATGACCGTAAAAAGGACGCTGGTCAATCCGGAATTGATGTATTGTTCGCCCCAGTAAACAAGCGCATATCCGGCTGTGAAATTAATGAAACTGAACAGCAGAAAAAAACGGTGCGTCTTCCAGTCCCTGGGAAAGGGCAGTTTGTTTTTAAAGGCGTAAAGGGCCAGAACGATAAAGGCGATTAAAAACCGCCAGCCGGCGCTTAAAAACGGCGGCATGGTCTGCAAGCCCAGTTTAATCGCCAGCCAGGTAGAGCTCCAGATAAGTGATAGAATAACGATGATCAGCCACGGTCGCATAGGCATTCAAGGATTAAAGGGTGAAGAATGAGAAAACAGAAATCAGGAAAGAGGGATTAGGGGATACTAAGTTTTTAGAGTAAGAGAAAGAGTTTATGTATGGAATGTTATCTAATAAACCTATTTTTAAACCTATTTTCGGTTTTTTCTTTTCTAATTCCTAATTCCCGGTTCCTAATTCCGAGTTTAACACGCTATTTATTTACTTCATAAAACCACGTAAATTAGTTACTACTCTTTGGTAAAAACCATTTTTTCGGATAATGAAAGTTATTTAGCACACGATTTTAATCATAGGCTTTAAATAAAAACTTAACTATGCTGAAATCGTTTAAACCATTTCAATAAAACAGCTCCTATGAATAAATCCACGCATGAACTCGCGGGCTAGTCAACGGTTGCTTTTTTCATTCTTCGTCTGTCTGGCACAGCTCGGTCAATACGCCGCCGGTGGAACGTGGATGCAGAAAGGCAATCTGTGTGCTGTGCGCTCCGTGGCGCGGCTGTTTGTCAATCAGTTCAATGTTTAATTCCTGCAGGCGGCTCAACTCGGCGCCGAGATCATCCGACTGAAAGGCCACATGATGCAAACCCGGTCCCTTTTTTGCCAGAAATTTAGCCACCGGAGAATCATGCGCGGCAGGCTCCAACAGCTCGATGTTCACCTCTCCCGCCTTAAAGATGGCTACGCGCACTTTTTGATCCGCCACTTCTTCCATTCCCAAAAATTCCAAACGCAAAATATCGCGATAGTAAGGAATGGCCTCTTCCAGGCGGTTTACAGCGATAGCGATGTGATTTATTTTGGTAATCATCTTATATTGGACTCCGTGAAAAATTTTTCCAGTTCCTCATTAACCAGCATATATGGACTGGCTGTTTTACGGTACACCTGTTCCGTCCATTCTTTTAACAGATGTTCCAGGCTTAAATAGCGGAACAACCTTTCCCGCAATTTACTGTTGATGATGTTGCGGATTTCATCGCCGATTCGCCGTTTGCGCTTTTGCTCTAATTTACCGTTTTGGGAAATCCGGGCAAAGTAGTCTTCTACGCCGTCGGCCAATTCGCGTATGCCTTCGTTGCGCAGCGCCGAGGTCATAAATACGGGATTCTGGTTTTGGGGATCGTAATCGTCTTTAAGATGAAGCACATATTCCACTTCCGCCTTAACGCGGAAGGCGTCGTCCTTATCGCTTTTGTTGATCACAAAAACGTCGCCGATTTCCATTACTCCGGCTTTCAATGCCTGAATTTCATCGCCCAGTCCGGGAACCAGCACCAACAGCACAACATCTGAAAGCTCGACGATTTCAATTTCGGTCTGGCCCACGCCGATGGTTTCGATTAGGATCAAATCGAATCCGGCCGCATCCAGCACTTTAATGGCGTCGGAGGTGGCGCCGGCAATGCCTCCTAAATGACCGCGCGAAGCCATGGAGCGGATAAATACGCCGCTGTCCGTCGCATGTTTTTGCATGCGGATGCGGTCGCCGAGAATAGCCCCGCCGGAAAAAGGCGAGCTGGGATCAACGGCAATGACGGCAATCTTTTGGCCTTTGGCGCGCCCGTGCTGGATAATCAGATTAACCAATGAACTTTTACCCGACCCGGGAGGTCCGGTAATGCCCCAGACCGCCGCCTTGCCGCCGTAAGGATACACGGCGTTTATCATAGATTCCTTTTCGGGATGTTCGTTCTCAATCCAGCTGATGGCGCGGGCGATTGCCCGCGTATCGCCCTGCAAGATGCGCTCTACCAATATTAAATCTCCTCAGATTTTCGGATCTTGTTGTTCAATAAATTCAATCACGGCCTCGATGGGCGTGCCCGGCGTAAAAATAGCCCGGATGCCGTGTTCTTTTAAAAAGGGAATGTCTTCTTCGGGAATAATTCCTCCGCCGAAAACAATGATGTCTTCGCCGCCGTTTTCCTTTAACAGACGAACCACTTCCGGAAACAGCTCGTTGTGCGCCCCGGACAGCAGACTCAGCCCCACAAAGTCCGCGTCTTCCTGCACGGCGGCGCGGGCGATGGCTTCCGGCGATTGGCGAATGCCTGTGTAGATAACTTCGTAGCCGGCGTCGCGCAGCGCGCGCGCTACGTATTTGGCGCCGCGGTCGTGACCGTCCAGACCGGGCTTAGCCATTAAAATTCTTATTTTTCTCGTCATCTTCTTTTTTCTCTAAATTTTTTAAGTCTGAAAACGAAACCGGGAACCAGGAATTAGGAATTAGAAAAGAGGAAACAGAAAACAGGCTTACGGTATTATCATCCAACATATAATTTCTTACTCTTTCTCTCACTCTTACTCTAAACTCTTTCTCGCCTGTATCGCCCCTAATCCCTCTTTCCTGATTTCTCTTTTCTGATTCCAGATTTCTTAATATCTAAACCTTCCGCCGATTCAAAATTTCAAAGCACCACCGACTCCTGATATTCGCCAAAGACTTCCCGCAGCACGTTGCTGATCTCGCCCAGGGTGGCGTAAGCTTTAGCCGCGTCCACGATGAGCGGCATCAGGTTTTTGGATTCGTCCCGGGCCGCTTCTTTGAGCGCTGCCAAAACCTGTTCGACGCGCTTAGCATCGCGTCTTTGTTTAACCGACTGCAATTTTTCCACCTGCAATTGGCGCAGTTTGGGGTCTACTTTCAGGATTTCTTTAGGCGCTTCTTCTTCGACAGCAAACTTGTTTACGCCCACCAGAATACGTTGTTGTTGTTCGATTTCACGCTGATATTTGTAAGCGGCGTCCTGAATCTCTTTTTGCACATAACCCTTTTCAATCGCTTCCACCATGCCGCCCATCTGTTCGATTTTATCGAGATACCCCCACACGCGCTCTTCGATTTCGTCGGTTAAATGTTCCATGAAATAGGAACCGGCTAAGGGGTCCACCGTAGTGGTTACGCCGGATTCGTAGGCCACAATTTGCTGCGTGCGCAAAGCCACGCGTACGGAATCTTCCGTGGGCAGTCCCAGCGCCTCGTCGCGGGAGTTGGTGTGCAGGCTTTGTGTGCCGCCTAAAACGGCGGCCAGCGTTTGGATGGTTACGCGTACGATATTGTTATCGGGCTGCTGGGCGGTGAGCGTGCTGCCGCCGGTCTGCGTGTGGAAGCGCAGCATCATGGAACGCGGGTTATGGGCGTGGAATTTTTCTTTCATAATTTTTGCCCAGATGCGTCGCGCCGCCCGGAATTTGGCCACTTCTTCAAACAAATCGTTGTGCGCATTAAAAAAGAAGGATAACCGTCCGGCAAAACGGTCTACATCCATGCCGGCCTCGATGGCGGCCTTGACGTACTCCATGCCGTCGGCCAGCGTAAAGGCCGCTTCCTGCACGGCTGTGGAGCCGGCTTCGCGGATATGGTAGCCGGAAATACTGATGGTGTTCCACTGCGGCACTTCCGTAGCGCAGAATTTAAAAATATCGGTAATCAGCCGCAGCGAAGGCTTGGGCGGGAAAATATAGGTGCCGCGGGCGATGTATTCTTTTAAAATATCATTTTGGATGGTGCCGCGCAGTTGGCTGCGCTGAACGCCCTGTTTTTCGGCGGCGGCAATGTAAAATGCCAGCAGAATGGCCGCCGTGGAATTGATGGTCATCGAAGTGGAAACCGTGTCTAACGGAATGCCGTCGAACAGGATTTCCATGTCCCTCAGCGTATCGATGGCCACGCCCACTTTGCCCACTTCGCCGATGCTGTGTGCGTCGTCCGAATCATAGCCGATTTGTGTGGGCAAATCGAAGGCCACCGAAAGGCCGGTTTGCCCCTGTTCCAATAAATATTTGTACCGTTGATTCGATTCTTCCGCCGTACCGAATCCGGCGTACTGGCGCATCGTCCAAAGCCGGCCGCGGTACATGGTGGGCTGAACGCCGCGCGTGTAAGGATATTCGCCCGGGAATCCCAGATTTTGCAGGTAGCCCTCTTCGCTAAAAGGCTGGGGCAGATGCAGCCGTTCCACCGGCAGCCATGAGCCGGTAGCAAACGATTCCTGGCGTTCGGGATTTTTGTCGAGCACGCGCTTAAGAGTACTCTTTTGCCAAGCTTCTTTTTTCTGTTCGATTTTGGGCGTACTTTTCATGATGCATCCTCAAAATAAAAATGTAATTTAATCCTCAGAGGCCATGCGTTGCAAGTTAGGCGGCGCTTTTCCCTTCAAGCTTTTTTATGATGATCAATTCCAGTAATAGCATCAGCAGGGCCAGAATTAAAAACAGGCGCCACAACTCCTGTCCGCGGCGTAAATTTTTAAGCTGCGTCGGCGAATGGTAGGGAATAACCGGGGTTTTAAAATCGGCAAAGTTTACATAAGGCCGTCTTAATTCACCCGCAGGCAGATCGACCGAAACCACGCTAACCGGAATGTTTTCGCGGCGCAACACATAGTGCCCGGGTTTTTCCTGCGCCGGAATACGGAACAGCAGGCCGGCGTTCATGCTCTGCGGATAGATGGGGTGGGTATTGCCGCCGGCCATACCGAACAGATAAGGCTTGTCGCCGGCGCTAATCGGCAGCCTTAAGAGAAAGGGTTTGCCGGTGGTTTGCTGCAAGGTGTAAGCGGGCGTTTGTCCGGCGACGCTCCAAAAACGGTACAAGAGCGGCACAAAAAGTCCGGTCAGCGGCCAGTCGCTCCATTGCGCATCGGGACGGCTGGTCAGGACGTAAACTTTCCCGGCGGCGGTTTTAAAGCGCGTTAAGAAAGGCGCTCCGTTCTGCAAGCGCAACAGCGCGCCCTGACTGTGCAGCAGGGTAAAGTATTTGTAAATATGCGGCAGTTCTTCGGAAGCGATTTTTCCGCTCCAGTCGCGGAAAAAAGGTTTTTGTAAATCGTTCCGTCGTAACGTAAAAAAGCCCTGACCCTGAGCTGTCGTGCGTAACGCGGCAAATATATCTCTTTTTAACAAATAGCGGCCGAGGCGGTTTAGTTGCGAAAGCGTGGCCTGCGCGCCCGGAATTAAGAACAGATTTCGTCCCGAAGAAATAAAACTTTTAAGCCGCCCTAAAACATCGGCATTAAGATCGGGCGGATCGTCCAATACAATCAGCTGGTAATTTTGAAATACGGCGCCCTGCCAGCGCTGATAATCGCTGCGCGTGATCGACAAAACGGACTGGCGGTGCAGCACATCCACGGCAGCGGAAAAAAGCGGATTGAGCTTTCGGCTAACCAGTAGCACCTTAATTTGTTCGGGGATGTAAAAACTGCTGTAGTAGCGGTTATCAAGGGGCAGATCGTCGTCATCGGTTTCCGCGGAAACGAGCTGAAATCCGGCGGATTGCGGCGTGACGGTTAGTTCGACCTGACGCATTCCCAGCGGCGGAAGCTGTACTTTTTGCATGGCGGCGCGTTTACCGGCGATGTAAATGTTTAGCAGTGTTTCCCGCGCCTGGGCGGCGTCGTTGCGCAGGCGAACGCTTAAGCCCACAGGCTTGCGCGCTTCGAAAATCCGGTTGCGGATGATTACCGTATCGACCGCGATGTTCTGCAGGGAAGCGCTGTCCGCAGCGCTCGCCGTAAAGAACCGAATTGCCGCCTGTTTGCTGAAAAGAGAAAGGGAATCCGGAAAAGCATTTTTGTTAATGCGCAGATCGCTGAGCAGGTACAATTCGCGGTTGTAGTTGGCGTAACGCCGGAACACATCCTCTGCGCGGCGCAGGGCTAAAGTGAAATCAGCCGCACGGTTAACGGGATGCAGCTTCTTTAAATAGATTTGCGCGCCGGAGGGGCTAAAAGGGCCGGCGATGGAATCTTCTTTTTGCGGCGTTAGCACAAAGACAGCATCGCCGTCGGAAAGGGTGGAGATGATATCTCGGGCGGAATTTTTGCTTAGCTCAAACAATGTATGCGATCCTTTGAAAGCCCGCATGCTGTACGAATTATCGAACAGCAATACCGCTGTAGTGCGCGCGGAAGAGGATGAACCGAACAGCATACTTTTCCAGGCCGGCCGGGCAAAGGCCAGTACCAAAAAAACAATGAACAGTGTGCGGATTAAAATCAACAAAAGCTGATACAGGCGGATGTGTTTGATGCGTTTGTTTTCCAACAGGCTTAAAAAACGCAAAGAACTAAACGGGATCACCTTGACCTTGCGTTTGCTTAAGAAATGCAGAATCAGGGGAATGGCGGCTGCCGCTAAAGCCGGCAAAATCCAGGGATTGATGAAATTTATCATAGACAACACATGGCATTTTTTGGTTAAATACAAGGCGCTGCGCGCCGCAAAGCTTTGAAAATACAGCCAAATTTCATTATTTACAACTTATGCCGTAAATTAGAAAAGTAGCCGATAAAGGAGGCAACCAATTCCGGAACCCCAAAGCATGGTCTCAGCAAAGAACCAGCAATTCAAGCCGTATGATCGATTGGCGCCTTTTTATGACAGGCTGATGGAGCATGTCAATTACAAACAGTGGGCGCGCTACATAGGCGTGCTGCTGCAAACTTACCACGGGCGCGTAATTGATGTGGCTGATTTGGCCTGCGGTACGGGATCGTTTTTACAGCGCTTTAAAAAGAAAAAACGGCGTTTGTACGGTTGCGATCGCTCGCAAAGCATGGTGCTTCTGGCACAAAAAAAATTAAGAACAGCCGGCATTCAGTGGGCTTGCTGCGACTATTCGCATCTGCCTTTTGCTGAAAACGAATTTGACGCGGCATTGATTTTATATGACTCGATCAACTATCTTCTTACCGAAAGCCAGGTACAGGCGCTGTTAAACGAAGTGCGCCGCATATTGCGTCCCGCGGGATTATTCATTTTTGACGCGGTGCTCCCCTTTATTTGCCGGGAAGTTTTTGACGGTTACAACGAAGTGCATTTTTTCGATGATGATCACGGCTACGAACGCCGCAGTTGGTTCGATGAAGAAAATCATGTGCAGTACAACCGCTTTCGCCTATATAATCAAAAAGAGATTTATGAAGAACTGCACAAACAAAAAATCTGGCGGCTTGAGGAGTGGCAAAAAATTTTAACGGATGCGCCCTTTTATTTGCGGGCGGTGCACGGAGATTTTACCTTTCGCGAGGTGCGCGATAAAACCGAGCGCGTCCACTTTATTTTGCAAAAAAAATAGCGGGGGATTTTATTTTAAATCCCTCCAGATGGGGTATATACGCCGGTCCTTGGATCGGTATACTTATCCAGGTCCATTTGGACGCCCCGCTGCATGCGGCGGGAGTATTCATTCTGTTGTTTGATTTTTTTTTGTTAATTAAAAATGGAAATTAAATGATCGAAATCTACAACGCCGATGTATCCGTGGATGGCAAGGAGATTCTGAAAAATATTTCCCTGCGCATTGTTAAGGGAGAATTCGTCTATCTGGTGGGAGCCAGCGGAGCCGGCAAATCCACCATTTTGCGGCTGATTAACATGGACCTCTTTCCACAGCGCGGTACGGTGGTTGTGGAAAATTACAGCTCGGCCAAAATTAAAGTGCGGGAGATTCCGCTGCTGCGCCGGCAACTGGGTATTGTGTTTCAGGATTTCAAATTGCTCAACGACCGCAACGTCTTCGAAAACGTGGCTTTTGCCCTGCGCGTAACCGGCGTGCGCGGCGACGAAATCAAACGCCGCGTGTTGCGCGTTTTAACGGAAGTTAATTTAAACCACAAGCGCAATCACTATCCGCTGGAGCTTTCCGGCGGTGAACAGCAGCGTGTAGCCATTGCCCGCGCCATTGTCAATAATCCCATCAGCGTACTGGCTGACGAGCCGACCGGAAACCTGGACGGGCAAACCTCCATTGAAATCATGGAGATTTTAGAAAGGATTAACCGCCAGGGTACGGCCGTACTTATGGCTACGCATGACGAAGAATTGATTAAAAAATTCCCGCACCGGCGCATTCTGCTTAATAACGGGACGGTGGTGGTATCATGAGTGTGTGGTTTACGGTAAAAGAAGGACTGGCCGGATTTAAACGAGCGCGGCTGGCGTCGTTTATTACGGTGACCTCGGTGGGCGTAACGCTGCTTTTAATCGGATTATTTTTAGTGTTTTCGTTCAACCTCGGCCGCTGGATCGGCCATAAAAAAGCGCAAATTGAACTGGAAGTGTTTTTGGAACAGGATTTGAGCGCCCGGCAGGGGAAAAAGATCGCCGAAAAAATAAAACAAGCCGAAGGCGTGCTTTCGGTAAAATTTGTTTCCAAGGAGGATGCGGCGCGGCGCTTTGAAAAGGAGTTCGGCCAGAATATTTACGATGTATTGGACAGCAACCCCCTGCCGGCCTCCTGCACGGTTAAAATAAAAAAAGGTTACCGTTCGGCGGTAAGTATCCGTAAAATCAGCGCCCGTCTGCAGAAAATCGACGGGGTGAGCGATATCGTTTATGAGCGGGAAATTCTTGCGCTAATCGACCACTATATGATCATTGCCTATGTGGCGGCAGTAAGCGTTGGGCTGTTACTGCTGATTGTCTCGGTAATATTGTTGTACAATACCGTACGATTGACTATTTTTGCGCGGCGCGACATCATCGAGATTATGAAATTAGTCGGGGCGACCGAATCGTTCATCCGGCGGCCATTTATTATTGAAGGATTTTTACAGGGGATTATCGGCGCAGTTATTGCGGGCGGACTTTTATATGTAGCGGTGGAAGCTATCCGTAAATTATTTTACGCGCCGTTAACCGTACGCAGCGAAATCTATTTGGCGTTACTTCTGGCTGGAGCGATCATTGGATTTTTTGCCAGTAAACTAAGCATCTCGCGGCATTTGGCCGGTTTTCGTTAGGTGTAACTTTCCCCGGCGGCGCTAATCTAAAAGTAAGAACTCCGGCGCGCTTTTGGGAGCCGGAACACTGAATCGTAATAATAAAGAAACGAGGCGGTTGAAATGAACGAATTAAACGAGCGTGAAGAAGCTATTTTACGTTCCATCGTTCAATCTTATATTCAGGCGGCCGTGCCGGTGAGTTCGGCGCAGATTTCGCAAATCAGCGGCATTGGCTTAAAGCCGGCTTCGGTACGGCGGATCATGGCCAGTCTGGAGGAAAAGGGCTTTTTACGCCAGCCGCACACATCGGCGGGACGCGTGCCCACCACGCGCGGCTACCGTTATTTTGTGGATCGCCTGATGCAGGAGGAACGCATCCACCACCGCACAGCTTCGCTGATCATGCAGGCCATCGAGGCTTATGACGGCGACGTGCAGGTTATGATGCGCAACATCGCCGGCGTATTGGCGCGTATTTCCCGGCAATTGGGCATTGTCATGAAACCGCGCCTGTATCAGGGGGTTTTTGACCGTATTCAAATTGTTCCGGTTTCAAACACGCGGCTGATGATCATTTTGAGCGTTAAGGATGGGCCGGTTAATACGATAATGATGGAAGTGCATCAGAAGATTGCGCCCGCTGCCATCGGCCGGCTGACCGAACGAATAAACCGGCGTTTTCACGGTAAAACATTGCAGGAGATTAAAAACTCCTTCGGCAGCGCTTTATCGCAGATGCGCGAGGCGCCGCGCGGTTTTGTGCGCCTGTTTGCCGAAGCCGCCGAACGGCTGTTTGATTTTGAACGTTTTGAGAGTTACCAGATAACGGGCACGGCCAATATCGTACATCAGCCGGAGTTTGCCGATGCGCGCCGTTTTTCCACGTTGATCGAATTGTTAGAAGATAAGAATATTGTGGTGCATCTGATGGAAGAGCGCGAATATCCGCCGGGCACCCGGGTAACCATCGGCCGCGAACATGCCGAGAGACAAATTCAGGAGTGCAGCGTTATTACCTCCACTTACAGCATCGGAAATATTCTGAGTCTGGTGGGCGTTATCGGACCGACGCGCATGGCCTATCCGAAAGTGATTCCCTTGGTGCGTTTTACGGCGCGCGCTTTAACGGAACGGCTAAGTGTGGCGAACTGAGGAAGTTAATAAAGTATACCGATCAGTAAATGGGTTACCGTGAAGGGGCGCCCGTGGCGCAAATAAGGTAATCGGGATTTCGTACAAAGCGCTCAACTCTCAGGACGAAATGGTTTGTACGCAAACCATTTCTATTCGAGTATATTAAATTTAAAATTGGTTGTACCATAAAATTTTGAATGTTGAATGGTAAATTTTGTATCGGTGGAAGGTTTAGATATTAAGAAATCTGGAATCAGAAAAGAGAAATCAGGAAAGAGGGATTAGGGGCGATACAGGCGAGAAAGAGTTTAGAGTAAGAGTGAGAGAAAGAGTAAGAAATTATATGTTGGATGATAATACCGTAAGCCTGTTTTCTGCTTCCTCTTTTCTAATTCCAGGCTCCGAGCAGAACCCGCTCTGAATAGCGTAAAAAAATCTAACTGAATAAATAAAGAGAGGTAAATATAAAAATGGCTGAAAAAGATCAGGCTGTAGAAGAAAAAGAAGAGCAAAAAGAAACACAGGCGGAAAAGGTTCAGAAAAAGAAAAAAACGTCTTCTGCCAAAACACAAAAGAAATTAGCCGAATTAGAGGCGAAGATTGGCAAATTGGAAGAAGAAAACGCTCAATTAAAAGAACAGAATCTGCGTAAGATTGCCGAGTTTGAAAATTACAAACGGCGCACCGAAAAAGAATTTCTGGCGCATCTGGAATTTGCCAATGAAGAATTGATCAAAGAAATGCTGCCGGTGTTAGATGATTTCGAACGCTTTTTAGAACATGCCGGCGAAGAAAACGCTCAAAACGGAACGACGCTTAAAGAGGGCGTGGAATTGATCTACAAAAAAATGATGGGCGTCTTGCAGAAAAAGGGTTTAAAGGCGATGGAGTCGGTCGGCGCGGAATTTGACGCCGAAAAGCACGAAGCGCTTATGCAGGTAGAGTCCGATAAACACGAAAGCGGCTACATTGTCGATGAGCATCTGAAGGGCTATTTGCTAAACGACAAGGTTATCCGGCATTCACAGGTACTGGTTGCAAAATAAGGTAAAACTATGACGAATAAAAAAGACTTTTATGAAGTTCTGGGCGTGGATCGCAATGCGACGCAGGATGAAATAAAAAAAGCTTACCGTAAATTGGCGGTAAAATATCATCCGGATAAAAATCCGGGCGACAAAGAGGCGGAAGCTAAGTTTAAAGAAGTGGCCGAGGCTTACGGCGTGTTGTCCGATCCGCAGAAGCGTCAGCAATATGACCGGTTTGGCCATGCCGGGCCGGGCGCCGGCGGTTTTGGCGGCTTTGACATGGGCGGCATTGATCTTAGCGAGGCGCTGCGCCAGTTCATGGAACAGGGCTTCGGCTTTGGCGATATCTTCGGCGGCGGCGGCGGTTCTTCCCGCAGACGGCAACAAGCCAACCGCAAAGGCGGCGATTTGCAAATCCGTCTCAAATTAACGCTGGAAGAAATTGCCACGGGCGTGGCCAAAAAGATAAAAGTGCGCAAGAAAATACGCTGCGAAGAATGTAACGGCAGCGGTTCGGCCAGCTACAGCCGGACGGTTGTTTGTCCGGTATGTCACGGCAGCGGCGAAGTACGCCATGTGTCCAATTCGTTATTTGGGCAGATGATTAATGTGACGACCTGTCATCGTTGCCACGGTGAAGGACAGGTTATCGAGAATCCCTGTCGCTCCTGCCACGGCGAAGGCCGTGTAACCGGCAGTAAAACCATCGAAGTCAATGTGCCGGCGGGCGTGGCTACGGGTAACTACATCCCCTTACGCGGCGAAGGCAATGTGGGGCTGCGCGGCGGTCAGCCGGGAGATTTGATTGTAGTGATCGAGGAGATCAAACATCCGATTTTTGAACGGCACGGCGACGACGTAATTATGGTGCTGCCCATCAGCTTCCCTAAGGCGGCGCTGGGCACGTCGGTGGAAATTCCCACGTTAACCGGTAAAGCGCGCCTGAACATCCCCGCGGGAACGCAATCAGGAAAAATATTGCGTATGCGCGGCAAAGGCATTCCGCATCTGCGCGGCTCCGGCATGGGCGATCAACTGGTTCAGATTCAGGTGTATGTGCCTGCGCGTCTTACGCCGCAGGAACGTAAACTGTTAGAGGAATTAGACGCCAGTCCCAATATGCAGCCGCAAAAGGACGGGCATAAATCGGTGTTTGAGAAATTCAAAGAAGCGCTGAATATTTAAGTAAATCGGTAGCCAATACATTTAACCTTTTTATTCCGGAAACAACTGAATAATTAATGGCCAACACGGAATGATCAATTTTTCAGGTAGACTTAATCCTTGATCATTCCGTGTTGAATATTAGATATTGCCTGCCATTATTCTTTTGATTCTTCTTCTCGATAAAATTATTGTTGGATTAACCCATCTTTTTTAAAAAGTATTTTACTTTTGAGATTTCTCTGGCTAATTTTTACCGGTTAGATTCTTGGCAGCAAAATCTGGGAGTTTGTCTCTAACATTTTAAGCTGCGATTGTTATGAGCCGGCCTCTTAACCCTCCTCCCTGATGCATCAGGGAGGGGGAATTAAAGGGGGTGGGTTAAATTAAACAACATCTTAATATCCTATTCTTAAAGGCAAGTGTGGTTATTTTTAAAAGTTCAAATATTTTTGGTTAGTTTTAAAACTCTCAGCTATCAGCCTTTTGTAGTCAAGTTTTGTCTTTGCCCAATGTACGAATTACACGGAGCAGTGCGTTTTGCTGGCGTTAACTTCAAAAGAACGCAGAGCTTTATTGATCATTAGCGGCGTGTTGTTGGCCAGTATTGTGGTGCAGTGGCTGCGTCCGCACCAGAACAATCCCGCTGTGTACGATTACAGTTTGCAGGACAGCCTGTTTAAAGCCCTGTCGGACGACACCACGCAAGCCCCGCCGGCAAAGAACGCCGCGCAAGTAATTCCGGGGGAAAAGAAAAAGACCTCAAAACAGGCGAAACGCAATATCGCTAAAAAACCAGCCCTGCTGCAACCGCACAGCATCGATATCAATCACGCCTCGCTAAAAGAACTGCAACGCCTGCCGGGCGTTGGGCCGGCCACGGCCAAACGCATCGTGAAATACCGCGAACAGAACGGAAGTTTTAAATCGTTGGAAGAGCTGATAAAAATAAAGCGCATTGGTCCCAAAACGCTGGAAAAGATGCGACCGTACCTTACAATTCATAAAGAGAAACCTTTGAAAAATTAAATTTTGTTTACCCTCTCCCCGGCGAAAGCCGCCGCTTTTGCGGCCGTCCCCTCTCCCAAGTTTGGGAGAGGAGAGCCGAGTGGTGAGGGGAATAACTTTAAAAATAACTTGAATTTAGGGCGACTGTTTTTTATGCGTTTACATACCATTAATAAAAATGGAACATATATG
>CAZIBE010000091.1:0-15486 GCA_964536685.1 uncultured Calditrichaceae bacterium
ACAAAAGTGGCGGCTTTCGCCGGGGAGAGGGTAAACAAAACTTAATTTTTCAAAGATTTTTTTTCTATTTGGCATAAGGGCAAGTTTTTACGAAATTAGTTTTTGATTAATTCGGACGACGGGGAAATGATTAAAACTGCTCTAACACAGGAACAACAAAGCAATACCCAGGCGGAGCTTTTACCGGTTCAGCGTCTCACGGCGCTCTGGGCCTTAAGCGAAGCTGCATTGGGCGGAGTGCTCCATGTTTTGCGCATTCCGTTTACCGGTTTGTTTATGGGCAGCGTCGCCGTGTTGCTCATTACCATGATCGCTATGTTCTCCGAAAAAAAGGGCGATATTCTTAAAGCCACAATTATTGTTTTAATTGTCAAAGGGGCGGTCAGTCCGCATACGCCGGTTACTGCCTATGGCGCTGTTTTTTTGCAGGGGCTCATCGGCGAGGCCGTTTTCCGATGGTTTAAATCGCCGTCGCGGGCGGCGCTTGTCCTGGGCGGCAGCGCTCTGCTGCTTTCGGCCATTCAGAAATTTTTAATATTAACGCTGGTCTTTGGCTTAACCGTCTGGAAATCGCTGGATTTGTTTGGCAATTTTGTGATCAATGAATTTTTGCCTCCGGGCGGGGCGCACGTTTGGCTGCCCATTAGCACGATTTTAATTTTGATTTACATAGTTGTGCACTTAATTGCCGGCATTTTTGCCGGTTGGTATGCTCCGCGCGTTGCTTCCGTTATCATGCAGGAATATGAAACTAATAGCGCGGCCTTCCCCGGGTTAACCACAACCCCGGAAAGCGCCATTATTCCTCGGAGGAAACGACGCCGTTGGTTGCGCCGATTTTCTGCCTATTTAGTGATAGGGTTGGCTCTGATAATGGTAGTGCTGTCCTACGTCATTCCTGTGTTCGAAGAAAATCAGGGATTATCGGCGTTGATCATGGTCTTGCGTTCGCTGGTCGTCATGGGGATATGGATTTACGTTCTTGGACCCTTCTTCAGGAAAAAGCTGCAGCGTTATTTGCAGAATAAAAAATCGCTTTATGCAGACGACGTACAGTCTGTTTTGCTGTTGATGCCGCAGTTAAAGGCGCTTGCTGCCGGGGCTTATCGGTACAGCGCCGAATTTTCCGGCATAAAGCGCTGGAAACGTTTTGTATTTATTTTGCTGTTAAAAATTTTGACGACGCCTATGCGTGCGGAAGAACAACCGCCTTCGCAAACTTAATAAGCGGGCAGAAACAGGAGGTCGTTAGTGGAAGAAAACGCCACATTTTTGGCACACATTCAATCGCCAATAGGGTTGCTTGAAATAACCGCTACGGGGGAAGCGCTGAACGGGCTTGTTTTTGTTGACGAAGCGCTGACCCATATAGAACCTGACGGGGCTCTGTTAAAGGAGGCGGCCGCTCAGTTAAAGGCTTATTTTGCCGGCAAGCTGCGCAGCTTTGATTTGCCGCTGACTGTTCAGGGAACGCTTTTCCGGCAGCGTGTCTGGCAGGCCTTGCAGCAGATTCCTTTCGGAAAAACGGCCAGTTATCTGGACGTCGCCCGGGCCGTCGGCAATCCCAAAGCGGTGCGCGCTGTGGGCGGAGCCAATCATCATAATCCTATTTCCATCATCATCCCCTGCCACCGCGTAATCGGCGCCAACGGCAAACTGACCGGTTACGGCGGCGGATTGTGGCGCAAGGAGTGGCTGCTCCGGCACGAAGGTAGCTGGCCGCAGGAGAGGCAGACCTTTGCGAACCTTTAAAGGGTTCGTAAAGTTTAAAGGGATAAATTCAGAGTAGAGTGTAAAGCTTGTCAAGCTTCGCAAAATTACAGGCTACCCGGCCATAAAAGCTTTGTGGCATGGGGAAAAACGGCTGTGGGCATGCATCGTTACGAAGCTTTAAGAGCTTCGCAACTCTACTTTTTCTCCGCCTTTTTCATGAAGTCGCGGATACGTTTCTGCCACTCGTCGGTAAAGGCCAGATAGGCAAAGTTCTCCGCGGCGGAAACGGAATATTGCTGCAACTGACTAAGCAACTCCTGATTTGTCATCTGCTTGGTCATCTCCAGGGCCAGATCCGATCCTTTTAGAATTTCTTCCGCTATTCTTTTAGCCTCATCCATCAATGATTCACGACTGGTGATTGCATTAACCAGGCCGATTTGTAACGCTTCCCGCGCTTCCACGATGCGTCCTGTTAACAGCAGCTCGCGGCTGCGGCCGCTGCCGATTAAGGCGTTTAAACGCAGCGTACAACCCACCGGCAATATGGCGCCTAAGCGCACCGCCGGGAAACCGATTTTGGAGTCCTCAACCATGATACGCACATCGGCCGAGGAGGCCAGCCCGAAACCTCCGCCGAAGGCGTAACCGTTAATGGCGGCAATCAGCGGCTTGGGAAAACGCAAAAGGGCTGCGTTGGTCTCTTCCAGTTGAAGGGCAAATCTACGCGCTTCGGCAAGATTTTTGAACTTGATCAGTTCGGCCAGGTCAACCCCTGAAGAAAACGATTTATTGCCGGCGCCGGTCATGATCGCCAAACGCACGTCCGGATTGCCGGCCAAATCGCTGAAGGCTTCTTCCATCTCCCGTAATAATTGCAGATTAAAGGCATTGTGTTTTTGCGGACGGTTTAGGGTTAAAATCACAAGTGATTGTATATACTCAACAGTAATATAGTGCATTTTTCCCCTCATAGTTCAGAATGAAAGTTCAGTCTGTTTTAGATTCAAAGCTCAAATTATTATAATATTTTTAGAATTAAATCGCAAAATATTATGATGTGTTTATATCTCTGACTCCGGCAGTTTATCTTTAATTTTTGTTTTCTATTCTTTTGTAGGGAGTTGCTATGGAGCGAAGGAACAGTTCCAGTCCCTGATTCAGAATTATTTATCCTGTTTGTTTTTTCAACTTATTATGTTGTAATGCGCCCGTTTCTTTTTGGCTTAAACTTCTACACTAACCCGGCTGCTGCCATTGCCGATGATTTCACCGATAACGGCGCGTGTACTCACGCCGCGTTCCGCTAAAGCCCTGAGGAGTTGCTCTGATTTGGAGTTCTCCACGGAGATTAACAGACCGCCCGAAGTCTGGGCGTCGTTGATTAACAGACGCTGCAGTTCAGTTAATTGGCCGTCATAGTCCACTGCCGGTTCGGTGAAGGAAAAATTATCTTTGCTGCCGCCGGATATGGCGCCGGCTGCCGCTAATTCTTCCGTTCCTTCTAAAAAGGGAATCTGAGAAAAACGGATGCGGGCGGAAACGCCGGAGGCGCGCAGCATCTCCAGCAAATGACCCAACAAACCGAATCCGGTGACGTCGGTGCAGGCGTGCACGCCTACATGCTGCATGGCTTCTGCCGCCGCCCGGTTCAAGGCGCTCATGAGTTGCACCAGTAAATCGCGCTGTGTGCCGTTTAGCAAACCGCGTTTAAGGGCGGTAGAAAAAATGCCCGTGCCCAGCGCTTTAGTCAGAATTAATGCGTCTCCGGGACGGCAGCCCACATTACGGATAATTTTTTGCGGATCAATCAGTCCGCTGACGGCCAAACCGAATTTGGGCTCGGCGTCGTCCACGGTATGTCCGCCGATGATAGCGATACCTGCTTCGGCGGCCACATGTTGCGCGCCGTCTAAGATTTGCTGCAACACGCTCATTGGCAGACGGTTGGAAGGAAATCCCACCAGATTCAGAGCAAAAAGAGGCTTGCCGCCCATGGCGTAAATATCGCTTAAAGAATTAGCGGCGGCAATGCGCCCGAAATCAAAGGCGTTGTCCACAATAGGCGTAAAAAAATCAACTGTTTGAATGATTGCGGTGTGTGTGTCAATCTGATAGACGGCTGCATCGTCGGCTGTTTCACTGCCTACCAAAATGCGTTGATCTTCGGGTTTGGGCAGTTGTTGCAACACGTCTTCCAATAATTGCGGACGCAGCTTGCAGGCGCAGCCCAGACCGTGTGTAAAATGCGTTAATTTAATGTCGTTTTGCGAAGCATCCAGAAAAAATGGTGTAGCGGATGGCTGCAATTTTTCGACAACGTCGATGATTTGCTGTAAAGCGCGCTCCAGTTCATCACGCGTAGTAAACCGGCCCACGGAAAAACGGATAGTACCCATGGCGTATTCCAGTGGGACAGCCATGGCCTGCAAAACGGAAGAAACTTCCACGTTTTCGCTGTGGCAGGCCGCCCCGGCAGAAACAGCCACGCGTTCGCTTAATTCGGACACGATGGTGTTAGCTTCCAATCCTTTAAAAGAAATGGAACTGGTGTTGGGCAAGCGCAGCTGTTTGTGACCGTTGATGCGTATGTCGGGGAACTGTTCTTTTAAAGTCTCCTCCAGGTGTTTGCGCAAACTCTGCAGATGCTGACCGGTTTTGGCTAAATTTTGGTCGACCAATTCGCAGGCTTTGCCCAATCCGACAATCTCAATTACGTTTTCCGTGCCGGCGCGCCAGTCGCGCTCATGATCCGCGCCATGGATTTGTTTTTCCAGTTTCACACCGCGGCGCACGAACAGCGCACCGATACCTTTAGGCGCGTACAGTTTATGTCCGGCTATGGACAACAAATCCACCTGAAGCTCATTTACCTGTGCGGGAATTTTGCCCACCGACTGAGCGCAGTCGCTGTGCACTAAAATACCATGGTGGTGGGCAAGTTCGGCGATTTCGCGGATGGGCTGGATTGTGCCCACTTCATTATTGGCGTGCATGATACTGATTAAAATTGTTTGCGGCGAAATGGCCTTTTCCACTTCTTGTACGCTTACTAATCCTTCGGCGCTTACCGGCAAGTAGGTCACGTTAAATCCCTTACCTTCCAGATAGCGACACACTTCGATAACCGCCGGATGCTCGATGGAGGAGGTGATGATATGGTTACCCTTTTCCCGCAGGGCGAAAGCCGTCCCTTTGATGGCGTAATTGTTGGATTCCGTCCCCCCGCTGGTGAAAATGACTTCGTCGGCGTGACAATGCAGCATAGCCGCTGCCTGCTTCCGGGCCCGCTCCACAGCTTTTTTTGTTTCCATTCCGAAGATATGACTGCTGGAAGGATTGCCGAAATGTTCGTTAATATAAGGCAGCATAGCTTCGGCCACACGGGGATCGATGGGCGTGGTGGCATTGTAATCGAGATAGATGGGTTTGTTCATGGAATGCTCCGGTTGAAAAGATTAATTAGGAACTGGGAACTATGAATTAGGAATTGGGAACTGGGAATTAGGCGGCTAATTATTCTTGCGCATACTTTTACTTCTTTTCCTTATTCCTGTTTTATCAAAAATAGGTCTTTCATATAACCACTCAGTTCCCAGTTCCAAATTCCCAGTTATCTTGCTTCTGTTTTTCTTAACAATAGTTCTATCACATAAACACCCAGTTCCCAATTCCCAGTTCCCAGTTTTAAATTTCCAGTACTTTTTTTCTGTTATTAAGAAACTAACTGCACGATATCGCTTTCCTTAAAAATGGTTCCAACCTCAAGCCCAAACGCCTGTTGATACAAAGCTGGCGGTACGCTGATATCCGCTAAAAACAGATCGCCGGTAAAACCTATGGCGTCAGAAATGTACAGTCCTTGTTTGGGCAGAGCCAGTGTCATGGTGGCCGCAGCCCGAATAGTCGGCTCGTTGTTCCGGCCGCTGTCGCCGTCCAGGCCGGAAGGGATATCCAGAGAGAGTACCGGCGCCGCATGGTCGTTAGCCTGCAAAATTAGTTGTCCGGCCAGTCCCCGCGGGGCGCCGTGCAGGTTGTAGCCAATCAATCCGTCGATAATTAAGTGGAATGATTGCTTGTTAAAATCAGCGCCATCAAAAACGGGAATTTGCATGTGCCGCAAAATTTCCAACTGATGGGCGGGAACGCCGGTAAAATCCTCCGGCGAAGCGCTCAGAAATACCACCGGCCGGGCGCCCCAGCTGGCCAGCCGTCGCGCACAAACCAGCGCGCCGCCGCCGTTACCGCCCCGGCCGCACAACAGGGCAATTCGTTTCCCGGCGGGATCGTTGTTTAAAAAATGAAGGACTGCCAGTCGCGCCAGAGCGCCTCCGGCGTTTTCCATCATCTGAATTAATTCGATATGGTACTGGTCAATCATCAACCGATCGACTTCAATCATCTGCCGAACAGAAATTGCCGGAACAGATGCGATAGACCGTGTCGGAAAAAGAGTGTTCATTGCACGGGAATCCGTCATGTAATTTGAATGCAGTCAATATAGCGAATTGAAGGATGTCAGGAAAGACGGGGATTATTTTCGTGGGGAAACATGTGCCAGTTTTAAGCGCTTTCTGGTGGAATCCCACCAGGCATCAATATGCGGCGCGGCAAAATAGACGACGATGGCCAGGGCAAAACCGCCTAAAATATCGATTACATAATGATGGCGCAGATAAACCGTAGCCAGCACCAGACTGATACCGGGAATCAGCAAAATATAAAACAGTTTGCGGCTGAATTTAAAAGCGTAAATCAAACTCATCAGCGTCACGGCGCAGTGCAGGCTGGGGAAGGCGGCCCTGGAGGAAGAGGGGTTGATGGACACCAGACGCTACTGTGCGGCCATCAGCCAGCTGCCGGAAAAATCACGTGTAAACTGATGAGCTAAGGTAAGGCGCGGCGGGGCTGCCGGGAAAATAACATACAAAAAATATCCGAAATAGAAAGTTAATATGGTACCAACCAATACGGTGCGCATTTGCTCAGGGCGTTTTTTGATCATCAGGTAAAGCACAACCACCACTGCAATGATGAAATAATTCATATAACTGATGCTGAAGTAGTTGGTCAGCCAGGGGTGGTAAAATTGCTGCGCCCAAATGACAGGCTGCACACCAAACATAAATTGGTCGATTTTGATCAACGTGTCGTGCACATCGTTGGAATTGACAAAGCCGATGGTGTCGTGCATGTTGGTGTAAATTGCAATGCAAAATAAAAAGGGCATGATGGAGCGAATGATATTGGTGCCCTTCCAGTACGGTCGCTTTTTTATCAGATAAAAATAGGCCACCATTAGAACCAGCGTGACGGCCAGCCGTGTTAGTCCGCCGTAAAAACGTCGCGGAATGGTCAGACCGCCGTGGTAAAAGTATAAATTGGCTTTAATGGTAATTAATAAGGAAGGGATGAAAAACAAAAGGCCTAAAATCTCTTCCAGACGTAATCCTGAAATTTGCCGCACAAACCAGTTGTATAATCGCACTACTGAATCAGTTCCTTTACTAAAATATATCCGTGTTATATACAGAACTTCTAATTTAAGAATAAAATTGGTTAAATAAAAAAAATGTGTGGGAAAAATTATGGCGAATATGTTCATGTCCGGCAGTTGCTCCGGTTTATTAGCGAGACTATTGCACCGGAGTAAGGTTTCGGCTTGTTCGATGTAAGTGAGAGCGGAAGGAAGAAAATTTGCAAAAACTAATTTGCCGGACGATGGGATATTTCAAACTGCTTGCACAATCAACCATAAAAAATAGTAAACAGTAAAAATAATATTTGCTTTATGAAACTTTTTTTAATATTATTCGAATAATTAATTTAAATATTCGAAAAAGTGCGAACGATGGTAGACAAAGCAGAAAAAAAGTTAAATATATTGAACGTGGCCCAAGGGTTATTTGCCCGTTTCGGTTTAACCAAAACCACCATTGATGATATTGCTAAAAAAGCGCATATGGGCAAAGCAAGTATCTATTATTACTTTGCCAATAAAGAAGCGATATTCCAAGAGGTGGTTGAAAAAGAAGGGAAGATGCTCAAAGAGAAGTTGCTCGACGCTGTTAATGCACAAACTACGCCGCAGGAAAAGATTCGCAGTTACATCATTACCAGAATGACGGCCATTAAAGATTTAGCCAACTATTACAGCGCTTTGCGCGAAGAATATTTAAAACATTTTTCCTTTATCGAAAAAGCCAGGCAAAGCTATGATGCTTTTGAAATTACCATGGTCAGTACCATTTTAAGCGAAGGCCAAAAAAATGGATTGTTTGATATTCAGGATATTACCTTAACTGCCGAAACGATTGTGGCTGCCATGAAGGGATTGGAATATCAATGGAGTATGGAAGGGAGCAAAGAAGAAATTGCAGAAAAGGTGGATGCATTGCTGAAGATTTTGTTTAAGGGAATAGAAAAAAGAGACTAAAAAATTTTTTGAACTTTATTCGAACAAAAAACGTATATGTTCTAAAACTTAAAGGAGCGTTGTTCATGAAGAAATTTGCGGATTTTGTTATCAAATACCGATTAGCAGTCATTACTATAGTCAGTCTGTTAACCGTTTTCTTTGCCTACCAACTCAAGGACATAAAAGTTAACAGCGATATGATATCCTACTTAAAACCGGATGATCCAGATGTACAGCTTTTTAACCGCGTTGGCAGGGACTATTCCGGTACATCCATTTTGATGGTTGGCCTGGAAGCCGACAATGTTTTTGACTACAAAACACTAACAGTCATAAACAATCTCACCGAAAAAATAAAGCAAATCAATGGCGTCGCATCAGTAATGAGTTTAACGGATGTGTTAGATATCCGTGGCGTGGAAGACGGACTGGAAGTCGGACGTTTAATCGATAAAAATAACATTCCCAGGGATGCTGAAGAACTGAAGAAGATTCGCGAATACACACTTTCTAAAGATATGTACACCGGCCAGATCGTTTCCGCGGACGGAAAGGTTACCATTGTAATTGCCCGCTTAAAACAAGACGCCGACAAACAAGCGGTGGCGCAGGAAATAAAAACCATCGCTCAACAAGAAGCCGGTAATTACAAATTGTATTTTTCCGGTCTGCCTATGCAGATGATAGAAATCAACGACATCATTATTCAGGATATGCTTTATCTGGTGCCGATTGTAGCGCTGGTATTAGTGCTGATGCTTTATTTCAGTTTCCGCACCAAGCGCGGCGTGCTTCTGCCTGTGTTAACCGTGCTTATCAGCACAGTCTGGGCCATGGGACTAATGACTTTGATGGGCATTCAGCTTTCCATCATTTCCAACATTATGCCTGTAATATTAATTGCCGTGGGATCGGCTTATGGCATTCACATGATCGCCCGCTATCAGGAAGATATTCATACCTGTTCGGATAAAATAACCTGTATTAAAGATGCGCTTGCCGAAGTGGGCGTTCCTATCATTTTAGCAGGCGTGACAACGTTGATTGGTTTTCTGTCCTTTGCCGGTTCCTATTTAACAGCCGTTACGCATTTCGGCGTGTTTACCGGAATTGGCGTGGCCTTTGCGCTGATTATTTCCGTCACCTTTATTCCGGCCTTGTTGACCTTTTTTAATCAGCCCCAAATCAAACGCACCAAAGAAGGCAAAGAAGACAATGTCCTGGTTCATTTTCTGGACCGCCTGGCGATGTTTGTTCTTAATAGAGAAAAGCTGATTATCGGTGGCGCTGTTTTATTGATTATTGTTTCGGTAATTGGACTGCCGCGCCTGAAACGGGAAGTGAACATGCTTGAGTATTTCCCGGAAGATACAGATATCCGCATTGCCGAAAATATGATGGAAAAAGACTTCGGCGGTTCTACGCCCATCCAGATTGTAGTAAAAGGCGATCTAAAAAATCCCTTTGTGCTCAAAGAGATGCGTCAACTGGAAGAATTCATGGAAACAGCACCCTATGTAAGTAAACCGCAGTCTGTGGCGGATTTGATTTGTGAAATGAATAAAGTGATGAACCATCATTACACCATTCCCGATACGCGGGAGGGTGTGACCAATCTGTGGTTTTTTATCGAAGGGGAATCCATTCTGGAACAGTTGGTTAATGCCGATGCCAACGAGGGCATTATTCAGGCTAACCTGGGCACTATGGACACCAAGAAATTGCTGAAGACGGTCAACCTGATTAACGATTACATCGCCGCACAAATGGATACCAGCCTGATTGTAGCTACGGTAAATGAGCAAAATGCTCAGGAAATCCTGAATTATAAGAGCCAAAAAATTGCCGAAGATGTTTTGGCCGATTTAACTAAACATAAAATCAAAAGTGAAGTCGGCAAGGCACCTTTAATTCAGCTTATTCGCGATGTTGCCACCGCCAACACGGTTGAGTTTGACAGGGAAGCCATGCAGGAAATTTCTGACAAGTTGGATGATTTCTTTCTAAACGAATCCGAAATCGAAATTGAGAATGACCGAATTGTTCAAAAAATTAATGAAGAAATCCTGAACGAATTAGGCGCCGGGCGCCTTCCGGATGAAGCCGCCATCGCTAAACTGATTATTCGTCACACCGCCAAAAGGGAACATTTTTCCAGAGAAGATATTGACGACACGGCCCATTCGTTGTTTGTTCTATTAAATGAATCTGCGCGCTATGAACGCATTATGCACGGCGTTGACCGGATTATCGCCCGATTTGCGCCTGATGCAAAAGACAATTCCAAATTGCGACATGACCTGCGCGATGATTTGTGGCTGTTAAATGAATCGCACATTGCATTGCCGCCGTCTGTTGCCGCAGCTTCTCATATCGATGGTGAAAGCGTTTCGGTGCATTTTATTCAATCCGGCATGCCGATCATTTTTACCAAATTAGACGCCAGCCTGATGAAAAGCCAGATTCAAAGTTTGCTCATCGCTCTGATTCTGGTAACAATAATTCTCATCGTGCAATTGAAATCTATCACCGGCGGTCTGATTGCCATTTCGCCGATTGTGCTTACCGTTTTGCTCAACTTTGCCTTGATGGCTTACTTAAATATTCCGCTGGATGACGCCACTATGATGATTGCCAGTATTGCCATCGGTATCGGTATTGACTATTCCATTCATTTTACCAGCCGGTTTAAAGAAGAATTTAAGCGCTATAAGCACGAAGCGCTGCCGGCCCTGGAAAAAACACTGATGACTATCGGCAAAGCGATTCTTATTAACGCCCTGTCTGTGTCTATGGGATTCATCATTCTAATCTTTGCTCAACTTATTCCCATTCAGCAATTTGGCTGGTTAACCGCTACCACCATGTTGTTTAGTAGTTTTGGCGCCATCACTTTCCTGCCGGCGCTTATATTGATTACCAAAGCTAAATTTATCGGGGATTTTAAAGGGCTTTCTTTGAACAAATTAAAACAGACAAAACAATAGGGCTTAAAAATGGAAATCATCAGCACACAAAATCGATTAAAAGAAGCGATCGGCTACGTTCGCCGGGCCGCCATAATGCTGGTTCTGTATCAGTTGCACTCTTATGTGTACAATTATGTGGGCGTGCATGCCGTTGCAGATAACTTTAATTTAATGACTGCCTTCGATCATTTGTTTCCATTTGTGCCTTGGATGGTGTATCCCTATATGTCCTTATATTTAGGCGTATTTTTAGCGGCCGTTTTTTTAAAGAAAAGAAATTTTATGAATTTTGTGGGAATGCTGGTTTTTACGGAATTGCTTACCTATCCCGTATTTTATTTTTTCCCGGCTGTGTATCCCTTTCCGCAGTTTACGGCAAAGGATTTTACCACGCGCTTTTTGCAATGGTGCTTTCAGGCGGATGTGCATAACAACACGTTTCCCAGTTTGCATGTAAGCCTGGCCCTGGGCACGGCTCTGATTATTAACAAGGCAAACAGAAAAGCCGGGCTGGTTGCCCTGGTTTGGGCGGTGGTAGTGGCGTTTTCTACCGTGTTGGTGAAAAAGCACTTCTTTATTGATATTTTAGGTGGCATGTTAGTGGCGCAGTTGGCTTACAGCATTGCGGTAAAAAATGAATTAGCCGAATGGTTTCTGCGAAAAGCGGAACAGAGCTGGCGTAAGGCGTCTTTGTTGTTGGACAGAAGCTTTACAAGGCTGAACGCCGGGAAATATCAGAGTTCTAAGGCCTTAACATTACTATTAATTTTTTTCGGACTAAAATAACACACTAAAGGAGGAAATCATGTTACGCATATCTAATCTTATTATTGTATTGCTAATAGTTTGGGGAAATCTCATGGCTCAGGACGCCCAGTCCATTGTGGCCAAAGCCGATGCCGTGGTTAACGCGCCCAAAACGCAGGAAGCGGTAATGAAGATGATTCTAACTGACAAAAACGGTAATGAAAAAATTCGTGAAGCCGCATTTTTACAAAAAGGTACTGAAAAACGCATTATGCGCTTTACCGCTCCGGCCGACCAAAAAGGAATCGCTTTTTTAAGTTTACCTGATGATATTCAGTATCTGTACATGCCGGCTTTTCACAAAGTACGGCGCATTGCTTCGCACGTTAAGAACACCAAATTTGCAGGTACTGATTTTACTTATGATGATTTAAGTTCATTTGAATACGCCAAAGATTATGACGCCAAACTACTGGAACAAAACGAAACGAACTGGATTCTGGAATTGATGCCTAAAAAAGGTGTAAAAAAGGATTATGGTAAATTGAAAATGTGGGTACGTAAAGACAATTACTATCCGGAAAAGATTGAGTATTACGATAAAGGCGGCAATCTCTGGAAAATAATGGAACGGCGTCAAATCGAAAAAGTTGGCAAATACTGGGTTTCCAAAGAGATGGAAATAAAAGACGTAAAAGAAAATCACAGCACCAAAATGCTGTTAAAAGATCTGCGCTTTGATATCAAAATTTCGGACAAAACGTTTACCAAGCGTTATTTAAAACGGGCAAAGTAAATAAGCGGTTTGCGAATTTGGAGTGAAAAAGTGGAAAAGCGCAAAAGTATTATTTCCTATCAGGTGCGCGAAGCCATAAATAAGGCTGCGTATAAAGGTGAGGATATCATCAAGGCAGTTGAAGAAATTGCCGGTGAAGCATTTTCCAGAGCTATCAAGGTCACCAATAAGACCATCGATGAAGTGGAAGAAATCGTGTGGGATGTGTTCGAAGGCGCTTTACAGGCCGGGAAGGATCTTAAAATAAAAACGGATGAATTTATGGATAATGCTATTAAAGGCATTAAGGAAGGTCTGGAAAAGGCAAAGATAGAAAACAGCGAACAATCGCTTGGCAAAATCGATCGCGTTATGCGGTCTTTGAACGAAAGTAAAGACAAATCTGCCCACGTGTTTCACGAAATGTTTGAGAAAATGCGCACCACCAACTGGAAGAGTTTATTTAAAAACAAAAGGAGCGAACAATGAAGATAAAAGCTGTTTTGGCGCTCATCGTGTTGATGGCCGTACAACTATTTGCTCAGGTGTCTGTTAACGGTTATTTACAAACCTACAACCGTTTCCGGCTGCAGGAAGACGGCAGGCTTACCTGGAACGATAACACGCTCGGCTTAAAATTTGAGGGAACGCCTTCAGATGGCGTTCACTATTTCAGCCAAGTGCGTCTGCGTGGATTTGGTTTTCCAAATGTTAATCAGACATCTGATTTACAGCGCAGAGAAAAGGATTTAGTGCAGCCCTGGGGACTGGAATTGCGCGAAGCCTATATTGATATTTATGGCTTTTTAAGTGATAATCTGGATGTACGCATCGGCCGGCAGCGTATTGTCTGGGGTTCGGCTGATAAGTTCAATCCCACGGATAATCTGAATCCCGATGATCTGGAAGATATTTTTGATTTCGGCCGCCATCTCGGCAGCAACGCCGTTAAGGCGACTTATTATTGGGGCGATGTTACATTAAGCGGTGTGTTCATTCCAGTTTTTACGCCGGCTACCATGCCTTATGGCGACTGGGCCGACGCCTTCAATGCACCGCTTACGTTACTACCGGGAATGACCATCGGGCAATTTGAAGATCACATCCTTCTGCCGGAAAATAAATTATCCGAAACATCTTCCTTTGGTTTTAAGGCAGCTACAACGCTTTTTAGTTATGATCTGTCTTTAAGCTACTACTATGGCCGAGACGATCTGCCCTTACTGTCATCGGTAAATTTAACGCCAATGGATACGCTGGGAACATTTGCTGCGGCAGCCGAAATGATTTATCCACGTATGCAGGTGATTGGCGCAGATATGGCCGGTTCCATAGGCGATGTGGGCGTCTGGGCCGAAGGGGCGCTCTTTATTCCCCAAAAACAATACAGCTATGTTACCTTTCCACATCCGCAATTGGGTATTGTAACACAAAAAGAGGTTGCTTTAGATGACAAGCCCTATTTGAAATACGTTATTGGCGGTGATTACACCTTTAAAAACGGCTGGTATGTGAACGGTCAATATTTGCACGGATTTATTCACGAACGGGGAAAAGATAATCTAAACGATTATTTCTTAATCCGCTTTGAAAAGAAGTTTATGCATGATGCGTTGAAGATTGTTCCTTTTGGTGCTGCCGTGGCTATAACGGACTGGAACGATCTGAAGAACAATTACGGTTTTGCCGGCGGCCCTGAAATTGATTACTATCCGTTGGATGGTTTGGAAATTTCATTTGGGGCCTTTTTAATAGACGGCAAAGGGCAGAATCTTTTTGGTCAGGTAAAGAATAAAGATGAAGCCTTTTTAAAGGTGCAATATTCCTTTTGATTATAGATGGTCGGGTTTAATATCAGTCGGTAGATCACGTCGAAAGACGGATTAGTCTACCGACTAACTGGTCCACCTATTGGTATGAGAGACTATGTGAAAAACCTTATCAAGTGTCATTCCCGCGGAAGCTGGAATCCATAACATACTGTTTTTTTATGGATTCCCAAACAAGTTGGGAATGACATTTTAGACTTGATTCCACATTTTCTCACAGCTCATGACCTCGGGGCACCGATAAATCGGCATTATAAACTTGCCCCGGGGTTATTCATTCAATTGTGGGAAAAAATAGATTTCAAATTACATCCTTTTTATGGATGGTTAACGTATCTGTAAAAACGGATTGTGTATTTTCTCCCAACCAATAGTTGTGGAAGGACCATGTCCGGGATAAACGATGGTGTCGTCGGGCAGGGTGAACAATTTGTTGCGGATGCTATCTATTAGCGTGTCATAACTACCGCCGTGTAGATCGGTGCGGCCAATGGATTCGCGGAACAGAACGTCACCGGCAAAAAGATGTCCGGGCACATACAAACAGATGCTGTCCGGACTGTGGCCCGGCGTGTGCAGTACAGAAAAGCGCATGGACCCGCAGTTTAGTGTGTCGCCTTCGTTCAAAGTGGCATAATCATCCGGCAACGGCGAAAAATCCAGGCCAAACATCTGTCCCTGCAGGGCGACGGAGCCGAGTAATCCGCTGGCAAATTCACCAACATAAAAGGGAATTCCGTAATGACGGATAATATCGCCTGCCGTACGCAGATGATCAATATGGACGTGTGTGATTACCACCTTTTCCGGGATGTAGCCCTGATCTGCAATAAAAGAAATAATGCGATCGGCTTCATCTCCGGGATCAACTAACAAACAGTGATTGTTCTCATCGGCAACTACGTAACAATTAACGGCGAACGGCCCCAACGTTAAGGTTTCTATATGCATTTATAATTTCCGGTTATTTTACTTGACAGAATTTCCAAAAAAAACAATTTGAATTCCTAATTCCTAATTCCTAATTCCTAATTC